>JBGTSH010000095.1:0-30875 GCA_041940405.1 Polyangiaceae bacterium | reverse complement strand
CCCTACATCATTCTGGTCAACATTTCTTCCGGTCTCCGCCGCGTCGTCGTATGAGGCGTTGCGACGTTTGGACGTTCAACGTTGAACGTTCCAGCGCCTTACCGCCGTACATTCGCGATAGGCACGTTGTAGCCTGCGCGTGATCGGTCCCGGCCGGCCGTCACCCACCGGCCAGTCATTCACGTGGGTCACGGGAATCACTTCCGACGTGGTATTGCACAAAAAGCACTCGTCGGCCTCACGCACGTCTTTTTCGGAGAAGGGGCGTTCGAGGACGGGAAGGAGCAGCGAGAGCAGGCTGAGCTTGCGCATGGAATAGTCCTCTTTGGGAGCACGGGAGCTTCCCGGCCCAGGTGGCGACGACCCCTCCGGTCGTGACCGGCTGCGAGGGGACTGCAGCTCGGCAGGAACGAAGGCCGACGGTAGGACCTTACAGGCCCCTCTTACTTTTGTTCGCTCCGCTCAATTGCCGGCATTGCAGCCCAGACGCGTGAACCACACCCGCTGCTCGACGCCGCTCCCCGTGGGGCGGTCGTCCCGGAAGAGGATGCCCACGTCGCCTTCGGGACCGAAGGCGGCGCGCGGGTAGACGCTGTCGCCGGGTGCGTTGGTGATCCGAAGCTCCTCGCCGATCGGGTCGAGGCTGCTCGAGACCATGCGGGCGTACACCTCGTAGCCCACGTTGAGATCGCGGTCGTCCGCGTAGACGACGAGCACGCGGTCGCCGAGGGGCTTGAGCGTCACGTAGCGGGAGTTGTTCCCGCCCGGGTTGGTGATCGGCTTCGGCGCGACGAGGAGCGTGCCGTCTTGGGCGATGACGGCGGCGTAGATGGCCTTGGGGCTGGCGGTGTAGTCGGCCCAAGCGACCACGTACTCGCCGTCGTTCCACACCGCGACCGGTCCGACGGGCTTCGTCGTGCCGTCGGTGAGGTCGAGGACGTCCGAGACCTGCTGGAGCGTGAAGTCGTAGGTGGCGAACTGGATGAACGACGTCCCGTTGCCCACGAAGTTGCGCGACCAGATCACGCCGATTCCCTGGGAGCTGGCGGCAACGATCGGCGACTCGTTCTGGAGGTTCCCCGCCTCGGTCATCTTGACGTCGGGCCCGACGAGGTTGCCGTCGATGTCGATGACCTGCCCAAAGACGTCGAAGACACCGTCCCGCTCGTCCTGCCAGACGGCGATGAAGTTGTTGCCGGTCCAGCCGAGATCGGGGTTTACCGAGAAGCCGCCGAAGCCGTCGCTCACCTGAACGGGCGCGGTGACGACCGTACCGCCGGCTTCATCGAGGAGGCGGAAGTAGATCTCGTAGTCGCCGGTCGCGCGGTCTTGCCATGCCACGCCGTAGCGATCGCCGACCCAGGTGATCGGGCCGCCGGAGGAGTCGCTGTTGGTGACGGTGAGCGAGAGCTCGGCGCTCGGAGCGCCTGTCTCGTCGAGCACGTTCCGGAAGGCGCTGATCGCGCCCGACGTCGAGCCGAAGTACGCCGCGACGTAGGAGCTGCCGCTCCAGGCGAGGCCGCCGGTGCCCGCGAGCTCGAGCGTGCGTGAGGAGACCTGCACCGGAGCGAGCCCCTCGGGGATGAAGACGGCATTGTCATCGACGATGCCGTTGCAGTCGTTGTCCGCGCCGTCGCAGACCTCTTCGTTGCCCGGGAACGCGGCCGGGTTCGTGTCGTCGCAGTCGTCGCCGCAGCTGTCTGGATCGCCGGCCTTGGCCCCCTCGCGCGGGCCATTGACCATGTCGCCGTCGTTGTCCTTGGAGGCGGGCTCGTACGAGCAACTCCCATCTTTCGGGTTGCAGACGTCGATCGTGCAGATGTTGCCGTCGTTGCAGTCGACGGGGTTTACCTCGCGGCAGATGCCGAGCCGAGTCGCGGTGATCGCGTTCGGGGCGGTGCTGCCGCCGCCCGAGCCGTCGTCGGGGATGCACTTCACGTTGCGGCAGAGATCGTCGAAACCCTCGCAGTCGGCGTTGACGACGCACTCGGCGATCGGGGGCTCGGGCGGCAAGCGCTCGACCTCGCTCCGGCAGGACGCGAAAACCGCGATCCCGACGAGACCGACTGCCGACGCGAAAGCCGCGCGGCGCAACAGCTCAGAGACAGCCACCGAAGCCCTCCACGTCGATCGGCTCGCAGATCAGGCCCGAAGGGCACACGCCGATTTGGTTCAGCTCACAGAGCTGCACGCACTGGGTCCCCGCGCCGGTCACGACGCACACGAACCCGCCCCCGCAGTCTTGCGCGCCGCCGCACGGATCGCCCTGCCCGCCCGGTCCCGCCGGAAGACAGAGCGAACCGTAGACCTCTTGTCCGCACGGCTCGGGCGGATAGTCGACGTAGATGAAGCAGCCTTCGCCGAACGCGCAGTCGCCGTTGCCCTGCGAGTACGGGTCGCACTGAAAGTCCTCGATCGGAGGGGGCTGGTTCATGCACGGCTCTTCGTTGAACTCGGTGAGCGCGTCCTTGCCGCCGTCCTTGCCGCCGCCTGGTCCGCTGCTCGTGGGGAAGCTTGCGCCGCCGCCCGCCTCGCCTCCGGCGCCGTCGTCGTCCGGGACGATGACGTTGCTGTCACATGCCGGCGACAGCGCGGCGAGCGCGGTGGGGAGCACCAGCGCCCCGAAGGAACAAAGAAGCAAGCGACCCCGAGCCATGGGCGGCAGTCTAGCCCGCGAAGGCAGCGGAGCCGAGCCGCCTCTTTCGGCCTTGAGCCATTTTGAACGCCGTCAGGCGTAGAACCGGGAGCATGTTCGCCGGCCTCTTCTTCGAGAAAGAGCGCGCTCTCTTCGAGAGGCGCAGCTTTGGTGCTACTGCTTCGGTGTCCGTGATTCGAGCCACCAGCTTTGCTCTTTTGGCGTTCCTCGTTGCGTGCGAGCCACGCGCTCCGGAGCCCGTCGCCCAAAAGCCGAGCGATTCACCGGCTGCGCCACCGACTCCGACCTCACCGGACGGCCCGGCGGCGAACGACGAGCAACCACCGCCCTGCGTCGAGGGCTGGACGGCGACGCCGGTGCGCGAGGTGACGGGCCCCATTCCGGATCCTGAGTGTCCGGACGATCCAGGGCCCGTCCCGTCGCTTCGCCTCGGCACCGTGCGCTTCCCCGAAGTCGGATCCCTGGAGGTCGCCGTCGAGATCGCGGAAAAGGACGCCGATCGCATGCGCGGGCTCATGTACCGCAAAGAGATGAGTGAAAGCGCAGGGATGCTCTTCATCTTCGAGCGGCAGAAGAAGCTCCAGTTCTGGATGAAGAACACGTGCATCCCGCTCGACATGATCTTCATCGACAAACGCGGCACGATCGTGGCGATCGAGGAGAACACCCCGACGCTCAGCAGAAACAACTTCGGGCCCAAGCGGTGCGACGCCAAGTTCGTGCTCGAGGTCAACGCAGGTTGGGCGCGAAGGAACGGCGTCAAACCTGGGCAAAAGCTCGAGTTGCCGCACAGCACATGAGCGTGCGGGGCGAAAAAGTTGCAGGAAATTTCGTAGCCTTTCTTCCCTTCCGGGGCTCCGCGCGCTAGTTCAGGGGAGTGCAGCGATCGCCCGAGCCCCAGGGCCCCCGCGGGGGGCGGCCTTCCGGCGTTTCGGGTGTCGTGTCGAGCACTTCCGCATCCCCAGGCGGGCTTCGGGTCGTAGCGGCCGCGCCGCGCCCCAGCCGGAGCGAGCTCGGCCGGGCCGCCGCGGCGCTCGCTCGGGTCGCGCCGAGGAAGGTGCATCCGCACGATCTGGATGCGCGCGACGAAGAGTTCATCACGGACGTCCTGCCGCTGATGGACGTCCTCTACGACGCCTACTTCCGGTGTGAGACCGAGCTCGAGGCGGAGATCCCCGACGGTCCCGTCATGCTCGTCGCCAACCACAACGGCATGACGGGGACGCCGGACATGTTCTGTCACATGACCGCGTTCTGGCGCCGCTACTCGCCGCGGCGGGTCGGCTACGGGCTCATGCACGACATGCCGTTCTCGGTGCCCGCGGCAGGCGCCTGGCTCAACGCCTCGGGCGCGCTCGCCGCGAACCCCGAGAACGGCCGCCGCGCGCTCGAGCGGGGCGCCGCGCTGCTCGTGTTCCCGGGCGGCGACATGGACGCCTGCAAGCCTTTCCGCGCTCGCTACCGGATCGACTTCGGCAGGCGGCGCGGCTTCGTCCGGCTCGCGCTGCGCGAGCAGGTGCCGATCATGCCGGTCGTCAGCGTCGGCGGGCACGAGTCGCTCTTCCTGTTGAGCGACGGGCGGGGCATCGCGAAAATCCTCGGCCTCGATCGTCGTTTCCGATCCAATGTCGCGCCGATCGGCGTCGCGTTCCCTTGGGGCATCGTCCTCGGGGTTCCGTATCCGCACGTCCCGCCCCCGGTCAAAGTCCACACGCGCATCCTCAAGCCGATGCGCTTCGACCTCCCCAGGTCGGCCGCCGACGATCCGCGCGCGGTCGAAGAGGTCCACGACGCCGTCGTCGGCGCGATGCGCGCAGCGATGGAAGAGCTCCGCGCCGCGGGCCGCCACGGGCTCATGCCCGGCCTGATGTCGCGCCTCGGCGCCGTGTCCCGAATGGGCGAATGGGCAAAGAGGGCCATGGCATGACGCGCGTCGAAGCCTGGACGCTCGCCTCCGCCCTCGCGATGCACATCGGCGCCCTCGCCGTCGCGCGCGCCTTCCCCGAGGTGAACCTCCTCGCGCTCGAGCACGCGCGCGAGATGGATCTCGTCGACGTCGAGATCGAAAAAGAAGAGATCGTCGAGAGCGACGACGTCGTCGTCCCCGAAGACGAGGCGCGGCCCGAAGACATCCAAGCCGGGGCCATCGTCGACGAGCCGAGCACGCCAGACCGAAGGCGCGATCGTCGTCGCGACGCGTCGCGCGGCGGCACCGGCGATCCCGACGCCGAAGGTCCGGTCGGAGAAGAGCCCGTCGCCGACGGCGGCCCGGGCGGCCAAGAAGAAGAGTGGTCCACGCCCGAGGGCGGCGGTTGGGCGCCTCCCGGGATGGGTGCGAACGGGCCGATCTACAACGACAAGTCGCTCTTCGACATGCCGCAGACCGGCCCCAAGGCGCCGACCAAGGCGCCAAAGGGCAAGAAGGCCGACCGCGGCGTCGCGAACAAGGTCATCAACGACGCCCTCCTCAAAGAGGACAAGAAGCTCGGCCTCGACTTCCCCGCGGGCGGCACCATCGCCAGCCTCTTCAAGTCGGCGGTCCAGGGCTCGGACACTCCGTCCGAAGCGACCGCGTCTTTCGCCGTCGCGCTCGGCCCCGGGGGCAAGGTCAAGAGCGTGACGTTCGTGTCAGCATCCGCCGGCAGCGAATCGCAGTGGAAGGCGGTCGCCGCCACCGTCAAGGCCGCGCTCGCCAGCCGCAAGCTCACCTTGAGCGGCCACTACGTCAAGGGCGCGAACGTCTCGGTTCGCGTCCTCTCGAAGATGCAGATGCCCTCCGGCAACAAAGTCGGCGCCGGCCTCGATCTCAGCCTCACCCAGAAGTTCGACGTCGCCGACATCGGCGCTCGGCCGGTGCGCGTCGTCAGCGCCAGCCACAATGCTACTCCGGTCGAATAGCTAGGCCCGTCAGTCGAGCACGGCGCCGAACGCGATCATGGTGTGGCCGCCGAACTGCGCGATCGAGGGCTCCGCCTCGGGACCATCCGCCGAGACGCAGCCGCCGAGCCCGCTGCGATCATCGCACGGGGCGACCGGCCCCACCTCGCCCACGAAGACACCAAGCCCCTGCGTGACCGAAAACTCGAGCTGCGAGTAGTCGCCGAACTGCAGCACGAGCGGCGACACCTCGCCGTGCGCGCCGAACAGCGCCGGCGGCAGCTGGCGCGGCTGCTCGTCCTGGTCGAAGACCAGCGCGCCCGTCACGACGCCGACGCGCGCACGATAGACCTCGCCCGGGCCGAAGGAGACGTGGAACGCCGCGTGCGGATACGCGAAGAAGATTGCGTCGTCGTCGACGATCGCGCCCCCGAGGAACGATCCGAAGCCGAGCCGTACGTCGACCGCCGGGCTGATCCCGAAGTTGACGCCCCAGCGCAGGTCTCCCGTCGGACCGAGGAGCCCTTCGCTGAAGAGGGTCACCGAGTCGACCCCCGACAGCTCGGACCGAACCCCCACGGGAAGATCGGGCGCGTACATCGCACCGAACGCGAGCTCGAAGGCCATGTGGGGCCCTTCTCGATGGGCGCGCCAAGCCCGCGTGGCCTCGTCGTCGGCCATCGGAAAGCTGACGACAGACTCGTCAGCATGCGCCTCGGCGGCTATGGCCAGCGCTGCGACCAAGAACCCAAGCGCACGGCGTTTCATCCCGAGCTGGATAGCGGAACCTCGCCACCGAATCCAGGAATCGAGCCCGCTCGGCTCAGGCCGACTTCTTCGCCGGCGCCTTGACGTTCAGCACCGGGAGCTTGGTGAACCCGGGCACCTCGCTGCGAATCGCTTGCTCGAAGGCTTCGAGGTTCGAATACGACTTCACGTGGCCGCCCGTGATGAGGTTCACCATGGCGACCGCGAGCTCGATGAGCTTCGACTTGAACAGCAGATGCCCAGCTCGGTACTTGTCGCCGGTCGCTCTGGTCCAGCTCGCGAGGCGCTCGCGCTCCTCGGCCGCGATGCCCGTCTGCTCGCGTGCGTCCATGTACACGCAGATGAAGCCGTTCTGCTTGATCTGCTCGTCAACGACGGCGAGGTACGCGCCGCCGAGCTCGCCATCGTTGTAGCCGAACAGCGAAATCAGCACGTGCCCCGGCTTGAGGATGGTGATCACCATCGTGAGCCGCTTGCCGACGTACAGGGTCGAGTCCTTGGATAATTGAGATTGCTCCATGACCGTGATCGACCATTTTCCACGCTGTCCTCGGGCGGCTTCAAGACCGTATAACCCCTAGAACGTCAGAAAAGCCGGCGCCTGACGCCGACCAGCCACGCTTCGAGCTCGGCGCCGTTTGGCGGCTCGGTGGGGAGGACCGAGCGCTCGAGCTCCCGATCGAGGACATCGAACGCACGCGCGACCTCGCTTTCGAAGGACGCCAGCTCGGCCGTCGCCAGCGGCTCGCGCTCGCCCGCGAGCTTGCGCGCGACGAGGTCCGGGACACACCCGAATCCCCAGCGCTCGTACAGAGCGACGAGATCGGGCACGACATCGCCGGTCGCCAAGAGGTGGGCACCGGTCAGCGTGGTCCTCAGCACGTAGAGCAGCCGCTTGACCGTCGGCCGCTCCACGAGCGCTCGGTGTTGGGCCGTGGCGAACCCGCGGTAGGCGCCGTGCACGCGCCGCGACAGCGCGCGCTCGGCCAGCGGGCGCAGCTCTTCGAGCAGCGCGTCCTCGAGCACGCTCGTAGGGCCGAGCAGCCTCTCGAAGTAATTCGCATTGCCGCTCAAGAGCCCGGACAGAACGGCACCGAGCTCGTTCGACGTGTAGTCGAGCTCGACTCCATCGACCGTGACGAGCACGTCATGAACATCCCGCGGCCGCCGGAGCCCCACGCGTTCGGCGGTGGGATCGACGTGGACCGCCTTGAGGTCGAGATCGCTGTCCGGAGACGGAAAACCATAGGCGTGCGCGCCGCTCAGATAGACGACGACATGCCTGCGCTCCCGTGCGCGTTCCGAGAGGAACCGCTCGGCGACGAGCCGCTGGTGCGAGCTCACGAGCTCGAGCGCTCTGGCGGTCATAGGTCGTCTTCCCGATGCGTCGGAGGGTCGGGCGCGTCCGTGCCGAACGGCCCCGGAACGGCAGCGACGCCGCGCCGCGCGATCTCCTGACCCACCCGACGCGACAGCGCTTCGGCACGTGCGAAATCGGGTCGAGCTGGGAGCGGCGACACGTCGCGCGCTGCTTCGAGCTCCGGGAGCAGGCCTTCGGCTTCCCGCAGCACGTCACCGAGCTCGACCTCGCCTCGCTTGATCGAGAGGAGCCTCGCCTTCGCCTCGCCGCGCATCCGTAGATCCGAGGTCCCGCTGAGCAGCCAGTCGCGCGCGGTGATGATGAGCCGCAAGAGGTTGTAGGCGTTCTTCGGTCGGAGCTCGCGAGGAAGGTCCAGCCCGCGCGACGCGCGGGATGCGAACGCAACGAGCGAAGAGAAGTCCTTGGCCGGGAGCAGCCCCTGATCGTGGAGCGAACGGCATAGCTGCTTGACCCACTCCTTCGCCACGAGGATGCGATCGGACTCGGTCGGCGCCGCGCGCGGAGAGATGCCCGCCAGCCGCGCCGCGACCGCGTCGAGCTCGAGCGACGGGTCGGCGCGGAGCCATTCGATGACCAATGCCCGATGCTCCGCGAGGCGCGCGGCCTGCTCGAGGCGCCGGAGCTGCGCGACCGCGTACCTTGCAAAGGTGCCGAAGATCTCGCGCGACAAGAAGGCTTCGCGCTCGGAGAGGAGCCACGCACCGATCTCGTCGCGCGGGGTCGCGGACGGGACGAAGAGCATCTCGAGCGTGTTCGGGTCCGCACGAAGAGCTTGGCGAAGCGCCTTTCTGACCTCCCAGAAGGTGGAGCTTCCGTCCTCGCTGACGAGATCCTCGGGGGGCGTGAAGAGCCCCGTCGTCCAAGACAGAGGCAGCCCGAAGACGCCGCGCCGGTCGGTGTCGCTTCCCTCCTCCGCCAACCCCCAAGCTTGCGATCCGACGGTGGACTCGAGGACGACGCATCGAGAGAGCGCCGTCCAAGCCGCGTCACGCCGGATGGCGAACGCGAGCTGACCGTCCCGTCGCGGCAAGACCTCGTGTCTCGCATAGCGCACGACGCCGACGCCGACGATCGATACGTCGACGGCGTCGCCCTCCGTGCGCGCGACCCTGCCGACGGCTCCCTCCGGGACGCGCCGCTCGCCCGCCATTCGATCGACGCGCGTCGTCACCTCGGTCCCGTGGGGCAGACGCACGGCGAGGGGGTCGATGGCGCCGAGGCCTTTCACGCCGCCATTGTTTCACATCGTCGTGCTGGCAAACGCCCCCGCCTCGGGGCAAAGTGCGGGCCATGACGGCTTCGACGTCGGAGCTCGAGCAGCACCGGACGGCGCTCGTTGGGCATTGCTACCGGATGCTCGGCTCGAACATGGACGCAGACGACGCGGTTCAAGAGACGATGGTCCGCGCATGGAAGAGCTTCGACAGCTTCGACGGGCGATCGTCGGTGCGAACGTGGCTCTACCGGATCGCGACGAACGTCTGCCTCGATGCGATCGCCGACAAGAAGCGGCGCTCGCGCCCTGTCGATGACGGCCCGGTGGGGACGGTCCACGACGAGCTCGAGACGCGCGAGCGAACGCATTGGATCGAGCCCATCGCGGATGCGAGGGCGATTCCCGGCGACGAGGATCCGGCCCGTCAGCTCGAGCTTCGGGAGAGCATCCGGCTGGCCTTCGTCGCGGCGCTGCAGCACCTGCCGGCCCAGCAGCGCGCGGCGCTCCTCATGACCGACGTGCTCGGTCTGTCCGCGGCCGAGGTGGCCGAGGCGATCGACACCTCGGTCGCGTCCGTGAACAGTGCGCTCCAACGCGCGCGTGCGACGCTGTCGTCACGGCCGCCGGCTTCTACGCCGGCGGCGCTGTCGGCCCCGCAGGCAGATCTCGTGGCTCGCTACTGCGAAGCGTTCGAGCGCTACGACGTCGACACGCTCACGTCGCTCTTCCACGAGGACGCAACGCTCTCGATGCCGCCCTTCACCCTCTGGCTGCAGGGCCACGAGGCCATCTCCAAGTGGCTCCTCGGCCCCGGCGCGCCGTGCCGCGGATCGCGCCTCATCGCGACGAACGCGAGCGGCATGCCGGCGTTCGCCCAGTACCGCCCTTCCGAGGGCGGGGGCCACCATGCCTGGGCGCTCTGTGTCCTGGAGGTCAAGGGCGACCGCTTCGCGTCCCTCGTCTCCTTCCTCGACGTGGAGACGCTTTTCCCGCGGTTTGGCCTGCCGATGCGGCTCGACTGAGAAAAGTCATCAGGGACCGATGAGTTCGGGCCTTGGGGCCAGTCCAACCTACGAAAGGAAGGAAATCCCCATGACCACCCCCGCAAAGCCCCGCCAGCTCTACGTCAACATCGCCGTTCGCGACCTCGAGCGCTCCAAGGCGTTCTTCGACAAGCTCGGCTTTTCGTTCAACCCGAAGTTCAGCGACGACAAGGCGGCGTGCATGATCGTCGGGTCCGACGCCTTCGTGATGCTTCTCTCGGAGCCGTTCTTCAAGACGTTCACCAAGAAGGCCATCGCCGACGCCGCCAGCAGCACCCAGGCGCTCTACGCGTTTTCGGCCGAGAGCCGTGAAGAGGTCGACCGCCTGGTGAAGATCGCCATCGAGTCCGGCGGCAGCCCTTCGATGCCGCCGATGGACCACGGCTTCATGTACGGCTGGAGCTTCTGCGATCCCGACGGTCACCAGTTCGAGGTGATCTGGATGGACCCCAACGCGGGCCCGTGACCATCGTTTCCGTCGGTCAGGCGGCGGGCCGGCGCGTGCCCGCCTCCTCCCACGCCTCGGAGAGGACGCGTCCGGGGAGATGCTTGGGAACCTCGATCCCCATCATGGTCAGCACGGTGGGGAGGATGTCGAGGTTGGTCGTTTCGTGCATCTCGATGCCTTGGCGGATGCCCTTGCCGCGTACGAAGAGCACGCCCGTCGGGTGGTGCATGCCCTGCTTCGGCGTCGGGGTGTCGCAGACGAAGAGCTCCTCGAGCGCGTGGCCGCCCGCCTTCGCGTGCTTCGCACCCGGGAAGAAGTAGCGCAGGCTCGGATCGCGCTTGTCGAGCCCGCCCGGCGTGACGGTGAGGATGTCGCCGTTCTCTTCGACCGAGAACGCGTTCGCCCGCACGCCGCCTTCGACCCGGGCGTCCTCGAAGAGGCGCTTCGCCCGCGCCCGGTTGCGATCGGCCGGGATCCTCAGGTTCCACTGTGGGACCATCGTCGGAACCATCTCGGTCACCCCTTCGATGCCCAGGAGCTCGATCGCCGCGGGCATGTCCTTGAAGCGCACGACGATGCGTCCCTCGGGGAACAGCTCCGAGACGTACGGCTGCTGGCCCATGCTCGTGGCGACGACGACGACGGTGTCGTCATCGACGAGCGAGAGGAACCTGCCGAGAAGCTCGTCGCAGATCTGGTAGCCGTAGGGCACGGCCTCGGCGTACTTGCGCTTCTCGTCCTCGGGAGACGGCGCGAGGAACTTCGAGTCGTCCCACGCGCGCCAGTAGTGGTGCATGTAGTGCGCGGCGTGGTTGGTGTGCCAAGTGGCGTAGTGCGGCCGGTAGCGGCGATACAGCTTCTCGAAGAAGTCGAAGTTGACGAGGGGCTGGAGCGCCACCCGGCGCCAGTGCTGGCTCGGATCGACCTTCTCGAGCGCGAGCTGCTTGGTGATGCGCGCGCAGGTCCGCGGAGAGAGCCCGAGCCCGAGCAGCTGGAAGCCGAGCTTCGCGAGATCGACCGCCGAGCCGCCGCGAGCGTTCTTGTGGTGGATCTGCGTGTACATCCGGTTCAGCTCCTGGACCGGCGCGACGTACGCGGGGAAGACCTCGTTACCTGGAGCGAACGGACCGGGCACCACGAACCCGGCGAGCGGCGGCGGCGGGTACGCGCCGATGCTCCCGAAGATGCCGACGCTCTTGCCGGCACGCGAGACGTAGTCCCACGTCCGATCGGCGTTGATCGTCGACGCATCCTGTTCGAGCACGTTCGCGCCGTGCACGCTGCGATCGACACCGGTGTGCACGGTGACCCACGTGATCCACGGATCGAGGTGCGGCGGGCGCTCGACGCTGTCGGGCGCGGCCCACGCGCTCTCGCGCTTCATGCGCGCGAAGTTCGGCAGCGATCCCGTCTTGATGAGAGGGTCGATGATCGTCCAAGTGAGCTCGTTCATCTCCAGGAAAAGGACGCGTCGCGGTTCGAACATAAGTGCTTGATGACACTCATGATTGCGGCCCGCAAAACCCACAATTTCGCCACAGCGAAGATCGCCGCGACGCCAGCTTCATCTGCGATCGATCGCCACAGCAAAAAAATGAAAAGTGTGGCGGCGCGCCCTACGCGAAAACCTACTGCTCGTTTTCGACGCGGCGGGTCTTCCGCCCTTCGCGGCTCGAGCGGCGACGCCGCATCGTACCCAGGGCGAGCGCGAGCGCGGCGAGCCCGGCGAAGCGGGCGCTCTCGAGGCTGCCTCTCGTTGCGCAGGAGCAACCGTCCTCGACTTCTTCGGGGGCGCCCACGCCGCCCGGTCCGAACTCGAGGCACCGCCCATCCTGGCTGCAGCGTCCGCCCACACCGCACTCGGCGTGGCTTGCGCACGCGACGCAGGTACCGTCAGCGCAGACCAAGCCACTGTTGCAGTTGTCGGTCGTCCCGCAGGGGCCGCTCGGAGCGAGGACACAACGGCCCTCTTCGCACGCGCGATCGGCGGGGCAGTTCGCATTGTCGTCGCACGGATCGCCGACGAGACATCGATTGCCCTCACAGATGCCGAAGAACGGGCAGTCGGCGTCGCTCGCGCACTGGGCGTTGGGAACGAGCACGTCGGGAATACCATCCATGTTCGAGTCCGGAGAGATGCAAGGCCGGGAGTCGCCTACCTCGTCGTCCGAAGGCCCGCTCATGCTCGCATCGACGGATCGGAAGTAGAGACGCGCCTGGCACGCGGGCGCCGTACCGACCATGTCGTGGTCGATGGAGCCTTGGAGGTACCCGTGGCTGCCGCTACCGAGGAGCATCGGGTCGGTGTCGACGCCCGCCTCGCCGACGCCATCGCTCTGCATCAGGTTCTCCGGCTGGAACGCGTTCGTCGCCTGGCTGTAGTGCCAGAGGCCGAACAGCGTGCCGTCGCCTCGAAACGCGAAGCAGTGCTCGAAGCCGCCTCCGCCGGTGTCGAACGTGAAGCGAGGATCGATCTCGGTGGCCGCGGTGGAGCCGCCCGTCGCCTGGTTCTGATCGGCGTCGATGAAGACGAAGACGACGACGTTGGTGTTCGGCGCCGTCTCGCTCGAGACATAGGCCCGCGCCCACAGCCGGTTCGCGTCGGCGGCGGCGTAGGCGGAGCGAACGTCGATGCTCTGCTCCGGCGCGCCGAAGGCCGCGCCGTCGCCGGCGAGGTCCTCGCGTCCGTAGAGCCAGGGGTCTTCACCCGTCTCGTCGACGGCGATGAGCTCCTCGACGTCCGGGGTCGTATGGCCGTTGATCCAGGTCGCCGCCCGAGCCGTCGCCGGGAGCGAAGCGATGAACAAGGCGGCCGCGAGCACGCCTCGGCGATGCAGCATGGCGGCGAGTAAACCCCAAGCCGCGTTCGGAGGTCAAACGACCGCGCTCCTCAGCGCAATACGAGATCCCGACAGTGTGCGACACGCGCCTTGTCGACGAACAGATTCCCGCTCTCCAGGTTCGTCCCCCAGAGCGCTACGGCGAACGAATCGCCCATGGATCGAGGCACGGGGATGCGTGTTCCGGACGCGAGCATCGCGACAGTGCCGTCTTTTGTTCCGGGGGAGCGCGCGACCAAGGGAACCTCGTCCGGACAGATGAATACGTGCTCGCAGCAGGGGCCCCGCGTGCCGACATCACCGAGCCCGATCTTCAGCAGCGGATCCGGTTTCGGCGTGCCCAGATCCAGGTTCGTTGCGTCGACCCAGCCGAAGACGATCACGCCCTCGACCAGCCAGGCGATGCGGTAGCGCTGCCCCTCTTGCCCGATGATCGCGACGTCGCGGGGCGTGTCGGCCGACGGCGCGAGCGTCGCGTCCGCACCGCCGCGCGCCTCTCGCGACAGCACGATCTTCGGCCCGCGAAGCCGAGCAAACCCCGTCGGCGCTCCGAACAGGTTCTCGAACGGATCGAACGGCTCCGGGGCGATCGAGAGCACCGAGCACGGCAGCGCGCCTGTCACCCGCTGGCCCGACGAGCGACCGACGACCTCCGGGAGATCGAGCGCGAGCTCGATCTCGTCGGCGCGCACGTCGACGACGCGTAAGTCGGCATCGTGCGTCGGCACCGCCAGTCCGCCAAAGACAGAGACCCGGTTCGGATGGACGGGGAAGTCCTCGGCCGCCGCGAAGGCTCGCACCCTCACGCTCTTCGAGTCCGCCTCGACGACGATCCCGCGCGACGCCGATCCCTTGGCGAGATGCGCTCGAATCTCGTTCGTGCCCTGGACGCGTCCGAACACTTCGCCGCCCGGGTCGAGCCGGAGCGGGATCGCACGGCGGTCGGTGCCCGCGAGAGCGCAGGCGACGTCGGCAGGGATCGGAGCTGCGAAGGGATCGGTCGCCACGGCGCTCTCCCTCGCCGCCGCCGCCTCCCGTCGCGATGTGGGTTCGGGCTCGGGGAGCGACGCATCGACGACGGGACGATCACTCGGCGCGCCGCAGCCGACCCAAGTAACGAGCAAGGCAGCGGCGCGACCACGGCGAGTCACTGCGCGCTCTCGAGCATCCCCTTGAAGGCGTCCTTCGAAGCGAGCACCGTCTCGTTGGGCCCGACCAGACGGAAGAACCAGTTTCCGCGATCTTTGGTCTTCACGACGGCGCCGATCATCCGAAAGTCGTTCTTTACGACCTGCACCGGCGACTTCTTCATCCCCGGGCGCTGCGGGCCCATGTTGAGCTTGTACGTCCCGACGTGCTCGAACGTCTCGACGGTCGCCCCCGCCGTCGTCGGGAACGTATCGCGCTTCGCCTCGGCCTTGGCGTCACCGTCGAATTGCGAGAACCACTCGTTCCACTGCTTGTCCCTCTCCCCGTTGGCCCCGGTACCGAAAAAAAGGACGAGGAGCTCGGCGTCTTCTGTGTCGTTGCCTTGTTTGGGGACCTTGTACCCGGCGCGACGCGGCCCCGACGGGCTCGACTCGGAGAGCGACCAGGCCCCCGGCGCCGTCCACTTGAGCGGCTCGAGCCCCACCTCTGCGCTTCGTGCGGGCGGCGGGGGCGGCTCGGGTGGGGGATCGGAGCACCCCAGCGTCGCCGAGAGCGTGGCAACCAGCAGCAAATCGAGGCCCCCTGAGGAAATACGCAGCATTTTTCGACTGGAATGTAGAATCGCGGTCACGTCGAGAAGCCTCGTGGCCACGTCGGTCAAGCCCAGTGGCCATGTCGCACGTCTCTAGCCTAGCCCGACTCCTAGAAGAGGAAGCCAGCGACATGGAACAGATGGGCGAGTACCTCGTCCGCCGCCTCATCGGTGAGGGCGGGATGGGCAAGGTCTACGAGGCCGAAGAGCGCTTGGCCAAGCGCCGGGTCGCCCTCAAGGTCCTGCACGTCGAGCTCTCGAAGAGCGAGCACGCCCGGCGCCTCTTCCTGAACGAGATGCAGATCCTCGCGCGGGTCGAGCATCCCAACATCGTCCGGAGCCTCGCGAGCATCGAGGTGAACGGCGAGCTCGTGATGGTGCTCGAGTACCTCGACGGCAAGACGTTGCGCCGGGTCCTCAGCGAGCGCGGGCGGCTCCCCTGGACCGAAGCAGCGGCGGTGATCGCCAGCACGGCATCGGCCCTCGTCGCGGCGCACGGCCAAAACCCGCCTGTCATCCACCGCGATCTGAAGCCCGAGAACATCATGGTCCTCGCCGACGGCTCGATCAAAGTCATGGACTTCGGGATCGCCAAGGTGGTCGAGGCGATGAACCAGACCAACACGCAGAGCGTCGGGACGCTCCAGTACATGAGCCCCGAGCAGATCGACGCCCACACGATCGATCACCGCTCCGACCTCTATTGCCTCGGCCTCATCTTCTACGAGCTCCTCGAGGGCAAGCCGCCCTTCGTCTCGAGCTCGCCGCGCCAGCTCTTGAACCTGCAGTGCACCGCCGAGCCGCCAGCGCTCTCCGAAGACGTGCGGCGCGGTCTTCCGAAAGGCGTCGAAGAGCTCGTCTTCCACCTGCTCGAGAAGGCACCCGAGGATCGACCCTACCTGGCCGAGGACGTCGTGGCGCGTCTCGAGCCCTTCATTCCTGCGGGAGGGACGGTGCTCGGGGCGGGCGTTCGGCCCACGCAACCCAGCCCGTCGCCGCGAGCGCGTCCGTCGCTCGGCGCGACCGCCGAACGAAGCGTGAGCGCCGAGCGCGGCTCGCAAGACAGGTTGCCCGAGGCGCGTGGCTCGCAACCTTCTGCACAGGCCGCCACGCCGGCCAACCGCTCCCCTGCCCCGTCGGCTGCGCCGGCGGGCAGCGCCGCGGCGGGCCCCACGTTGCCCTCCGAGGGCGAGGCCGGATCGCCCCCTGCAAAGATCATCGAGAAGCGCGCCGACACGATCGCGCTCCTCGAGAAGGCCGAGCGCCCGCGCGAGGTATCGACGACGGTTGCGGTGGGCATCATCGTCGCGCTGTCACTGTTCGCCGGCGTCGCCGCGTACGCGATCCGGGCGACGTCCACGCCGGATGCGGCGAAAAGCGCTCCGACCGCGACCGAAAAGGCAAAGGCGAGCCCGGCGGGCTCCGGCAAGAAGAAGCAAGGCGGCTGGTGACGTTTGCGCCAAACCTGACAACACCGTCATTACACAAACCTCATGGCTGCCCATTCACCCCCCCGGCCCCCCTCACGGAGTGAGGGGGGAGCTTTCGCGTTGAGGGAGAGCAGCCCGCATGAGGCGGGGTATGGCGGGCCGCGGGGGGCGCCGACGCCCTACGGGAGCGGCTCGCGCGTCATGCTGGACGACTCGATCGAGCTGTTTCGCTTTGCTGCCGAGGCGAAGGAGCGCGTTCGCGAGCTCGTCGAGATCGGCGCGGACGGCGTCGGCGGGTTCTTCGACGGCGGGCAGGACGCCGCCGGCGTTTGGGCGGTGCGGCGTGACGACCCTTCGCTCGCCACGCTTCTCAAGAGCGCGCGCGACGGGATGCCGTGGGAGAAGGCTTCGCGGATCGCGTTCGACGTCGCCGAGGCGCTCGCCGCGTGTGAAAAGGCCGGTCGGTTTGCCGGTGCGCTTCGGCCCGACTCGATCCGTTGCGGCGAGCGCGCGTGGATCGCCGCGGACGATTGGATCGCCGGGGTCGCCGGCGCAACGCCGGAGGGAACCGAGACGATCTCGCCGCTCTGGTGTCCGCCCAAACAAGCGGAGGGCGCGGCGTGGGACGCGACCGCGAACCGCTATGTGCTCGGCCTCGTCATCTACAAGATGCTCTCGGGGTCGCACCCGTTCTCGGGCGCAGGCCTGCGCCGCGCGCTCGCGGCGGCGGCGAGCCAAGAGGCGCCGCCGCTTCCGGATGGGGTTGCGTCGACGCTGCCGCCGGGGCTCCAGAGCTTGGTTCTGCGGATGCTTCATCCGAAGGAGGAGGAGAGGCCCGGGAGCGCGGAGGAGGTGGCGGATTCGCTGAGTCGATTCGCGCCGAGGGTGGGTGCGAGGGTGCAGGGGATCGAGCTGGGTGGGAGGGTGTCGAGAGGATCGGGCACGGGCACGGGCACGGGCACGGGCACGGTACGGGGGACGGAAACGGGGGACGGGGGACGGGGGACGGGCGCGCTGCCGCCGTCCGCGCTGCCGCCTCCTGCTACCGCCACCCGGGCAACCGTCGCGCCGAACCGCCGGCTTTTGGGGATGGTGCTGCCGGTGGTGTTGGGGGTGGCGGTTGCGGGCGGAGCTCTGGCGAGCCTGGAGCCGGAGAAGGCGAAGAAGGCTCCTCCGAAGGTTTCTATCGGTTCGGAAGCTGCTTTGACCTCCAAGGAGATGAGCTCGCAGGATTGTGCGAGCTGTCATCCGAAGCAGGCATCGGAGTGGCGGCGAAGCGTGATGGGCCACGCGGTGAAGAGCCCGCTCTTCAACTCGCTGGAGGCGGTCGTACAGGAGCAGATCGGGCGCGATTTCGACTGCCCGAATGGCGCCGGGATCCTCCGCAAGGCGTCGCCGGAGACGGCGTGCCGCGATCGTAAGACGGGCCTCATCGTGACCGGCTCGGGCGGCGAGCACTGGTGCGTGAACTGCCACACGCCGCCAGAGGTGATCGAGAACAGGATGCCCGCGTGGGACGGCAGGCCCGGAGGCGATCCGCGGACGCTCCACCCGGTGCGGGATCTCATCAGCGACAACGCGATGGAAGGCATCTCCTGCCAGTTCTGCCACCAGGTGCATGGGCCGGTGACGCCTCGCTCGCGCGGCTACCAAGGAAACCCTGGGTGGGTGTCGTTCAAGACCGGCGCCTCGTTCCTTTCACGTCCCGAGGATCTGCGCGGCAAGTTCGGGATCGCCAACAGCGGCTACGACATGCGTCCCGAGACCTTCCTGCTCGGCCGCGGGGCCGTCCCGGAGAGCGCGCTCGTTCACCAGCGCCCGTCGGACCAGACCCGCGCGTACCTGAAATCCAGCGAGTTCTGCGGGAGCTGTCACGACGTGCGGCTCTTCGGGACCGACGTCCTCGGCGGGGCGAAAGGCGAGCACTTCAAGCGTCTCCGCAATGGGTACTCCGAGTGGGTCGAGTGGGCCGCTACGGAGAAGCGCAAAGGACGCGAGCCCGCCACGTGCCAGGGATGTCACATGTCGACGTTCCCCGGCATCTGCGAGCCCGACCCGGGCGCGGAGGGCGACGGCACCTGCCCCGACGGCACGCGCTTCGTTGCAAAGAAGCCCGGCTCCCTCGGCGACGGATTCGTCGCGCAGGCCTCGCTCGAAAAGACGCCCATCTCGACGCACTACTTCTCCGGCGTCGATCTGCCGCTCTCGCGCGAGTACCCCGACGATCTCCTCGACGAGGCGGCCCTGGACGGCGCCGGCATCCCGATCAGCGCCGAAGCGCGGCGCGACATGCTGCTCAAGGCATCGTTCGATTTCGAGCTGGGCAAGTCACGGCTGTCGCGGGGACGTCTCGAGCTGCCGATCACGATCGAGAACGTCGGCGCCGGCCACCGTGTGCCCGCAGGCTTCAGCCAAGAACGCGAGATCTGGGTTCACCTGAAGATCAGCGACGAGCGCGGGCGCGTGCTCTACGAGGTGGGTCGCGTCGATCGCGGCGACCAAGACCTGAAGGACAAGCTCTTCCTGCGCGTGAACACCAACCCGCGCATCCTCGACAGGCAGGGCCGTCCCGAGGGGCTCTTCGGCGCTGACATCTCCGACGGCCCCGACCACCCCGAGTGGTCCCCTAAGCCGGACTTCGGCGGCACCAATTTCCGTGGACGCGGGCTGATCAACTTCCAAAATGGCTTCTTGCGCTGCGTGCGATGCATCGGGGTCATCGGCTCGGACGGCAGCTGCCAACCGGGGCCGGGCCAGGGACGGACCCGCGCCGATCGCTTCGAGGACGGTGAGTACGACCTGGACACCGGCCAGTGCCTCTCGAACCTCTCGGGGCAAAACGCGCTCTTCGAGACGTACTTCCCGGTCGGGGCGCTCGATGCGTCGCGCGGGATCCTCAAGGCGCCCGACGCGATCATCGACACGCGCTCCGCGCCGCCAGGCGTGAAGCTGACCTATACCTACGATCTCGACACCTCGGGCGCGCGCGGACCGATCACCGTAGAAGCGCGGCTCCTCTTCCGTGCGTTCCCGCCGTTCTTGATCCGCGCGTTCTCGGCCTACGAGCGCGAGATGGCGGCGCTCGGACGGCGACCATCGGGGCCGCTCGTCGACGACAAGATGCTCGAGCGGCTGCAGGTCGTCGAGCTCGCGAAGGTCAAAGAGACGATCCGGCCATGACCGCGGGCACCGCGCGCGAGAGCCTGGGCGCGGCGTTGCCCCGGAGCGTGTTCGAAGCACCCCTCTTTCGTGGGCTCGACGCTCGTGCGCAGCGTGAGATCGAGGCGGCGTCGACCCTGCGTCGCGTCGCCGCCGGCGAAGCCCTCTACCGGGAGGGCGATCGAGGAGAGACGCTCCTCGTCGTCGTCGAAGGCGAGGTCGAGCTCGGGCGCGAACGGCGCTCCGACGGCGCGCGCGCGGTCATTCGACGCGCGCTCGCCGGTGAGGTCATCGGCGAAGAAGTGACCGTGCTCGCGCAGCGGCAGGCCACCGCGCGCGTGACGGTCCCCGGCGCGGTCGTCGAGATTCCCGTGCACCTCTTCCGGCGCGCGGCGGTACGATCGGGGCGGGCCGAGCTCGCCGACAAGCTCGAACGAACGCTCCGAAGGTCGGCCGCGCGGGATCTGCTGGCGACGATCGAGCTCGCCGCCGACCTCGGACCCGAGAACCTCGACGCGCTGCTCGACGCGGTGACGTTCCAAACGATCGAGCGCGGGCAGGCGGTCTATCGCCAGGGCGATCCCTCCACGGCGATGTTCTTCGTCGCCGACGGCATGGTCCAGGTCCAGACCGAAGAGGACGAGCGCGTCAGGGTCCGCGCGTACCTGGTCCGCGGCGACTTCTTCGGAGACGAGGAGCTCGAGACCGCGACCCCTCGCCTGGCGAGCGCCATCGCCAGCGGACCGTCGACGGTGCTCTCGGTTCCGGCGCGCGTCGTGCGCCACATCGCGTCGCGCGACGCAGACCTCTTCGCTCGGCTCCGGCGCGTCGCGCTCGGTGCCGGTGAGCGGCAGCGAGACGTCGTCGCCAGAGCCGCTGCGGGTGCGACGCAGCACGTCTTTCGCGATCTCTATCGCCTCTCGATCGCTCGCTCGCTCCTCGTGATCGATCTCGAGTCCTGCGTTCGCTGCGGGCAGTGCGCTTGGGCCTGCGCCGACCTCTACGGAACGAGCCGTCTCGTTCGCCGTGGCGACAAGGTCAAGTCGACGGTGGCGATGGGCGACGACGGCTTCGACGTCTTTCGCATGGGCGCCGGTGCGCTCGCCGAGGCGCCCGCCAAGACGCCGCTGCGCACCGAGCCGCGGAGCCTCCTGCTCCCAAGCTCGTGCCAGCACTGCGAGAACCCGAGCTGCATGGTCGACTGCCCGACCGGCGCGATCGGCAAGGACCCGTCGGGTGAGGTCTTCATCCGCGACGCGCTGTGCACCGGCTGCGGCGCCTGCGCCCGTGCGTGCCCCTGGCAGAACATCCAGATGGCGCCCCGGCCTGCCGGCACGCCGAAGCCTGCGGGCATGCCGGCCGAAGACCTGGCCGTGAAATGCGATCTCTGCCGCTCGTACGAGCGCGGGCCAGCCTGCGTGCAGGTCTGCCCGACGTCGTCGATCTTCCGCGTCGATCCGAGCGCGGAGCTCGGGGAGCTCGCCGACCTGTTCGGCGGGCGAGAGGCAAGGGCCGCCGCGGCGCACGCACCCGTGCGAACGAAGATCTCGGCGCTTCCCGCCGTCTCTGGCGCGGCGATCGCAGCGGCCGGCGTCGCGCTCTGGGGCCTCGTGATGCACGCGCGCGGCAACGCCGCTCCCGGGCGGGGCATCGCGTTCGCCGCAGGCATCGTCGCTGCGGCATGCTTCGTCGGCCTCGTGTCGTACGCCGCGCCGAAGCGAGCAGTACGCGCCTGGATGAAGCTTCCGGCTCCAAAGGGCGGCCCGCGCAGCGTCACCCGCCCGCACTACGTGGTGCACCTGGCGCTCGGCATCCTTTGTCTCGGCGCCGCGATCGCGCACGTCCCCACCCTCGCCCTTCGCGCCACCGCGGGCTCGGCGCTCTTCGCCTCGCTCGTCGTCGCAGGCGCGAGCGGCCTCTTGCTGGCGTTGCTCTACGCCGTCGTGCCGCGTGCTCTGTCGCGGGTCGAGCGAACGCCGCTCTTGCCCGAGGACTTCCGCGGGCAGCGCGAGTCGCTCGAGGGACGCCTCTTCCGCGCGATGAGCGGCAAGAGCGATCTCGTGAAGGCCGTCTGCGAGAAGGTCGTCATCCCCTACGTCCGCTCCACATTCGGGTTCGTACGCCTCGCCCTGGGCGGGCGCGATCTGCGGCTCGAGCAGCGCGTGCTCCGGCGTGCGATCGACCAGAAGCTCGAGGGCCGCGGCGGCGAAAAGCTCGGAGGGCTCGACGAGATCTGTCGTGTCGCCGTCGAGCTTCGCGCGCTCCCGGCGCAGCGGGCGCTCCTCTTCGCGCTGCGCGCGCCCTTGCCGGTCCACCTCGGCTCGATCGGCGTCGCGTGCGCCCTCCTCGCGATCCACGTCCTCCAGGCCTTGGGGATCTGGAAATGAGCGAAGAGCCCCCGCGCACGCGCGAGCACAAGACGCTCTTCGTGGCCCCGGCAGGCGAAGCGAAGAAGGGCACCGCGGCCGCCCGCCGCGCCGAGACGACGAGCGACGTCCGGCGAGTTCGTCCGGCGTGGATCGCTGCCGCCTGCGGCGCAGCCGCGGCAGGGGCGGCGTTCGTCGGATCGCCGCAGGCGCCGGCAGTAGGTCCCGGCCCGCTGACGCCGCCCCACGTCAAGGCGAAGCTGACATGCACGTCATGTCATCAGAAGGCAGAAGAAGGCACCAAGGCGTTCAAGAGCAACGCCCGGGAAGCCTGTGTGAATTGTCACGGCCCGCACCCTTCGACTCGCGAGGGGCACAGGAAGCTCGCAGCCGCGGGCGATCTCGGCTGCACCACGTGCCACACGATCCACAGGGCGCAGAGCGGCGTTCACCTGCCGGCCGAAGGTCCCGCGGTGAGGTACGACACGTGGGGCGAGACCACCCTCGACGACCTCGCGTTTCACAACGAGCGCACCGTCCTCGTCCCGACGATCCCGCTCGCGGTCTGCGGGAGCTGCCACGAGCTCGACGATCCGCGCGATCCGGTCGCGCGCTGCAAGAGCGGCGTGGGCGGCGCGCTCGAGCCTTCGCTCTGCTTCGACGAGCATCGGGTCGCGCTGCCACCGGATCCCGCCGCGCTCCGTCCAGGCGAGCGCCCCAAGCCGCAACCGAAGCCGTCGGGCGTCTGCGCCGACCAGCACTTCGAGGATCGATCCTTCGCGTGGGAGATCGCGCGCGCGGCCGTCCACGAGGCGCCGGTCGTCCCGCGCGCCGCGGCGGCGAAGACTCCGCTCGGCTGGCTGGGTGCAGGCGGCGCTGCCGCTCTGCTCGGCTATGCAGCCACGGCCGGCGCGTCGCTCGTTCGCTCGCGCCTGAAGCGCAAGCAGGCGAGCAAGGACGCGCCGAAGACCGCCGAAACCAAGCGCCTCCCGATGATCGACACGTCGACGTGCCTCGGCTGTTACGCGTGCGTCGACGCCTGCCCGTACGGCGTCATCGAGGTCGAACGCTATGTCGCGGTGGTGGCGCGACCCGACGCTTGCTGCGGCCTCACCCTCTGCGAGCAGCGATGCCCGAACGGCTCGCTGAAGATGGGCGACGCGGACGCCGTCCTCGAACGGCCGCGCCTCCGGCCTTCGCTCGAGGCCGAAGGCGCGCCCGGCCTCTACCTGTGCGGCGACGTCACCGGCACACCGCTCATCAAGAACGCCATCGCACAAGGCGCGCGCGCCGCGGAGGCCGCGCACCACGCGCTCGCCGGACGCCCTCGGGATCCCCAAGCGGTCGACGTCTGCATCGTCGGCGCCGGTCCCGCCGGGATCAGCGCCGCGCTTCGTTTTCAGGAGCTCGGGGCCAAGATGGTCGTGCTCGAGCAAGGCGGCGTCGCGCAGAGCATCCAGAGCTTCCCTCGCGGCAAGCTGGTCTTCGATCAGCCGCTCGAGCTTCCTGTGTTGGGCAAGCTGTGGCTCAAGGAGTCGACGAAGGAGGAGCTGCTCCTTCACTGGATGCGCGTCGTCCGCCGCGAGGGGCTGGCCATCGAGGAAGACACGCGGATGACGGGGATCGATCGGCGAGCGGACGGGCTCTTCATCGTCAACGCCCTCACCAAGGACGGAGCGACGCGGACGGTCCTCGCTCGGACGGTCCTCCTGGCGATCGGACAACGCGGGACGCCTCGGCGCCTCCCGGTCCCGGTTCCGCCCGAAGCCGAGGGTCGTGTCTACTACCACCTCGCCGACGCCCGCAGCCTCGCCGGACAGCGGGTCGTGATCGTGGGACTCGGCGATTCTGCAATGGAAACCGCCGTCGCCCTGGCCACCCAGCCCAGGACCTCGGTCACAATCCTCCACCGCGGAGCTACGTATTCGCGTGGTCAGCCACGAAACATCGCAGAGGTCGAACGGCTACGGAAAGCCGGCCGCCTCCACGTCCGCTTCGGCGTCGAAATCGCCGAGGTCGGCTCGGGTTTCGTGGTCGTCGATGGGGCCGAAGGACGCGCTCGCCTCACGTTCGAAGCGCTCTTCGTCCTCATCGGCCACATCCCGCCTTGGGATACCCTCAGGCGGGCCGGGATCCGTAGCAACAAAGAGGAACTCGTCGGATGAAAACGCAAACGCTCGGCCTGATGGCCTCCCTGGGCATGGTTCTCGTCGGCGGCGCGACCTACGCGGTCACTCCGGCCGGGGGCTTCGCCGCCACGCCCGAGCCGAAGGTCGTCGCGAGCGACGCGGATGACGATGACGACGACTCGAAGCAAGGCGGCGGCTCGAGCCTCTTCGGTGATGGCTCTGCGTCGCTGACCCAGTTCGCGTCGGGCAAGACCGTCCGCGTCGAAGGCCGCGTCGGCCAGGGCGCGATGCTCGGAACGGGCCCGCAAGAGACGTTCGTGATGCTCGAGATGAAGGGCGACGCGGGCGCCGGCAAGGGAGAGGCGCCGCGGGTGAACCTCTCGCTCGTGATCGACAAATCCGGTTCGATGCGCGGCTCCCGTTTCGCCAACGCCCTCTCCGCTGCGCAGACGGCAGTCGAGCGGCTCCGCGACGGCGACACCGTCAGCGTGATCGCGTTCGACACGAAGACCGAGACCGTCGTCCCGGCGACGACGATCAACCCGAGCTCGAGGAGCAGCGCCATCCAATCGATCCGCAACATCCAGCTCGGCGGCGACACCTGCATCTCCTGCGGCATCGAAGAGGGCCTGGTCGAGATCAAGCGCGCGCAGTCCTTCGGCGGCGCCGACAGCGGCGTCGATCGCATGATCCTCCTCTCGGACGGCGAGCCCACGAGCGGCGTGCGCGACGTCTCGAGCTTCCGCACGATCGCGCAGCGCGCGATGACCCAAGGCGTGACCGTGACGACGATCGGCGTCGACGTCGACTTCAACGAGAACATCATGACGGCGATCGCGCTCGCCTCGAACGGGCGCCACTACTTCGTCGAGAACGATCGCGATCTCGTACGAGTCTTCGAGTCCGAATCGCAGACGCTCGAGGAGTCGGTCGCCTCGGACTCGGTCGCCGAGATCGAGCTCGCGCCGGGCATCGAGCTCGTGCAGGTCTTCGATCGCACCTTCACGCGCGCCGGATCGCGCGTGAGCGTCCCGCTCGGAACCTTCTCGAAGGGCGAGACAAAGACCGTGCTCTTGAAGGTTCGCGCTCCGGCAGGGTCCGACGGTGAGGTCGAGCTCGCCAAGGTCGACGTCGTCTACCGCGACCTCATCTCGGGCAAGGACGTGAAAGAGTCGGGCAAGCTCGGGTTCGAGCGCGTCTCGGACAACGCCAAGGTCACCGAGCTCGACGGGCTCGTCGTCGACCGCGTGCAGAGGAGCGAGACCGCCGCCGCGCTCCGCGACGCGAACTCGCTGTTCGTCGTGGGCAAAGCCGACGAGGCCCGCCGCCGGCTCGCCGTCGCGCAAGAGTCGCTCAACAAAGCCAAAGCCAGCGCACCGAAGACTGCGCCCAAGGGCCGCGCAAAGGACATCGCCGACAGCTTCGACAACCAGGAGGCGGAGCTCAGTCGCGCATCGGAGGGCTTCGCCACGCCGCCGGCTGCCGACCCCGCCGCTCCCGGTGCGCAGCCCGCCCCCGCTCGCGAGCAGCGCGTTCAACAGAAGCGAAACGCCAAGAGCGCCAACGACATGGCGTTCTGATCAGAAGCTGCCCTCGATCCCCATGAAGCGTGGGTGAACTTCCCACTTCACCTCGGGAGCAACGGCGCGGTCGACCTCACCCAGGCGAACCGCGCCGCCGGTCGCACCGCCAACGACGCTCGCGCCGATGCCCAGGTACGACGCCTCGTGCTCGTTCGAGCCGTAGTCGTCGTGAAAGCTCTGGCAGCGCGGATCGCGCCGCGAGCAGTCGCCGGAGAAGTCTCGCGGCCCCAGGCCTTCGACGCCGCTGACAGCTTGGTTAGGTCGAAGCCCCAGCTCGCGGAGCATCGCGTACAGAAATACAGGCAGGCCCATGACGGTCCCCTCGGCGCGGCGCAGCTCGTAGGTGCTGTGGGGCGCCTCGGGTGAGGCCCAATGCCACGATCGAGGCGCCTCCTCGGCAAGCACGCTCGACCGCGCGGAATCCGCTGCCGCGCCTAGCGAAACCGCCTGCCTCGGCTCGAGCACGGGCGGATGGACGAAGCTGAGTGTCACGGAAGCGAGACACGCGACCAGGGCCATGCCTCGGACGAAGCAGGTTCGGTACCAAGGGCGCTCGGCGGCGCGCTCGCTACTTCTTCTTCGGCGAGAACCGCAGCGAGTAGCTCACGACCGTCGCGCCCGTCTTCGGCTTCTCGAACTCGATCGCGAGAAACACCTGCTCTACGCACGCGCGAAACGGAGCGCCCGCGATCGCCGACTTGTACTTCTTCAGCTCGGCCTTTCCGCCCGCAGCCTCGATCCGAAGGTCGACGCTCACGTCGCCGCCCTTCTCCTGATCTTCGGCCTTGCCGAAGCACGCCGCGAGCTCGCCCATGTGCGGCTCCACGCTCCGCTTGATCGGCCCCTTCGTCACGGCGTCGTTCGGCCCACCCCCAATGTGCATCCCGATGTTCTTCACCTCGACATCAGGCGGCGGCGCCGCCGGCGCTTCGGCAGAACCGGTAGCGACCGCCGACGCAGTCGCGGTCGCGCTCGCCGCGGCCGCCGTGGCAGGAGCCTCGGCAGTAGGCGCGACCCCGGAAGCCCCCGTGCCCGTCCCTGCCGTCGTCCCGCTACCCGTCCCCCGTACCGTGCCCGTGCCCGTGCCCGTGCCCGGACTCTCTCCGTTGGTCTTCGCTCCGCACCCCGCGATCCCCAACAACACCAACAACGCAAAAGGCCTCGGGCTCATCACCCGAGGCCCTCTACCACGTTGCAGCGACCGTCAGGGAAGCAGCCCCGCCGGAACCAAGAATCCGAGCCCCACAAGGCACATCTCGTTGAGCGTCTGCTCACCCAAGACCACGTCCTGCGGAGCGGCGAGCCCCTGCTCGTTCAGCGCCTTGACGACGAACGGGTTCGCCATCGAGTTGTCGTACGTGCAGCGGATCGTGAACACGTCGCCGGGCTTCGCGACCGGCAGCTGATCGATCTCGACGTCCCACTGGTAGAACATCTGCCAGTTGAAGTCCCAGCGCGGCGTATGGAGCATGCACTCCGTCTGGCCGTCGCGCTCCACGGTCACGAGCTCGTCGACGCCCACGTAGTGCATGTGGTTCGCGATCTGGAGGAGCTTCACCTCGGGGAGCCCGAGGTTCGGGATGGTGTACTGGAGCGTCTCGGTGTGGCCCGTCGCGCCGGCAGGGATTCGGAACTCCGGCGCGCCGTTGTCGTTCGGCCCGGGGAGCAGGGCGTCTGCCGCGCCGGGCGCACCGATGAGGGCCACCTGGTACTCCCAGGTCGGCACCTCGGCCATCCAGCGAAGCTCGAGCGACGACGCGTCGGTCTGCACGCTGCCTGTCGGGTGGTAGTGCATCTGCACGATGAACACTTCATCCGGGTCGACGGGGATGCCGATGTCGGCCGGGAGCTGCAGCGGCTGCGCGCCGGGCACCCATGCGTGCACCAGATCCCCGGGGATGCCCCCGAAGCAGTCGAAGCGCTCGGTCCCGCCCGACGCTTCCATCGCTTCGGTGCGCGATGCCCGCATGATGAGCGCGTGATGCGCGACCAGCGCGTTCTCGGGCGAGAGGTTGACGCCGTCGAGGTACTGCCGCTCGGTGAGCGCGGGATCGTAAATGACACACGTGAACTGATCGACCTCGCCCAGGACGGTGCTGGGGGCGGCCGGCGTCAGCGTGAGCGCCTTGTTCGGCAGCCCGTTCTCAGGCGGAACGTACGCAGGCGGCGCGTCGGCCGGATCGCCTTCGGGCGTTCCGTTCTCGATCCACGCCTTCAGGATCGCGAGGTCCTCGGCCGGCAGGCGGCGGTCGTCGACCCACGGGCGCGTCTCGGTGCACTCGGGCGTCGACTTGGCGAGGAACGGCGGCATCTCACCGGACTCGACCTTGGCGACGATGTCGTGGGCGAGCGACTGCACCGTCTTGTACGGGATGAGCGAGAAGCCTCCGATCTGGCCTTCGCGGTGGCAGCCGAGGCACGAGCGCTGAAGGATCGGCTCGACGTCCTTGTGGAACGTCACGCCCGTCGCGTGCACCCCGGCGCCCGTGCCGCTGGTGTCGCCGCCGGTCGAGGTCGTGCTCGCCGGATCGTCGTCCGAGCACGCCGCACCGGCAACCGCGATCGCCCCGAGGGCAGCACCCAACGTCATCAGCCCGAGCGCCGACCGCAATGCCCTCATGGCAGCAGGACGTAACAGATCGGCCGTTAGGCGACAATTGTCGCCGGGTAAGGGCACGAACCCGACCGCGCCTACCGGTTCGTCAGGATCCTGGTCAGCGCTTCGCTCGCCGCGGCCGCGATCTCGCCGAGGGCTCGCGTTCCGAGGAGCGTGTCGTCGAGCTCGTCGGCCGCGAGCAACAGCGTGGGACGCGCCTTCACCCGGACGACGTAGACGGCAAAATCGCTGCTCGCTGTACGCATGACCGAGAGCAGGCCCAGGTGGCCCGGGGTCCGCGGGATGGGGCCCAGGTAGTAGCCCGCTGCCGCGGCGGTCGCGAGGACGCTCGGAAGCTCGGCGGGCACCGAGACCTCCTTGAGCTCCTCTTCGCTTCCGAACGCCGGGTTGCACGACCAGCCGCGGAAGCCGTCCTTCTTCGCGACGAAGATCGCCACCCGATTCGCGACGAGCGTGAGCGCCCGAAGCACGAGGTCGAGCATCTCGTCGCGGCCCGGCGCACGCCTCACGAGCATGACGAGCTCCGGGAGCGAGGGCGTCCAGCCCGCGTCCGGCGTGCGGGGAACGGTCTCCGGCTCGGGCCCGTCGGGCTCGGGCACCTCTTCGTGGTGCGGCGTCGGCTCGTCCTCGCCCACGAGCAGGCTTCCGGCCTCGCTCGCCGATCTGCCGTTGGTCTGCCCGGAGGTCTCGTCCTCTGCGAGATCGCCGTCGCCGATGTCCCCGAGCGACGTCGCGAAGAGGCGGCGGGAAGGCGGCAGGGTCTCGACGACCGCGTCGTCGTCGGGCACCGCGCTCGGCGGCGGCTGGGACGGGAATGATACTGACGGTTGCGTCATCGTTCCGTCTCGCACCAACGCACGCCGGGGCACCTGGGGACGAGGTTCGGGACGCGCCTCTGCCCGCGCCTCGGACCTCGTCTCCGGCTTCGTCTCGGGCCGGGGCTCGGTGCGAGGCTCGACCTCCGAGACGAGATCGCCGAGCGCATCGTCGCCATCGAGCGGAGGGCTCACCACGGCGCCGGGCGCGCCGAACCCCCCGAAGCTCGGCGTCGAGAGGCGCCGAACGAGAGGAATCGGGACGTCCTCACCGCCCGAAGGAGGAGGCGGCGACGGCGGGACCGTGTCCGGCGCACCGTGCGGGAACGCGGGGGTTCGCCGCCTCGATCGGCTCGAGGTCGCCCCGTCCGCGAGCTCGAGCCGGCGAATCGCCTCCTCGATGCCGGACATCGTCGCGCGCAGGAGGCGAACCGGCACGCCGAGGTGGAACGAGAATTCGTTCGCTACGTGGGTATCGAGCGAGTCCACCGCCGCGACATCGACGATCCCGCTCGCGTCCGTACGGAGCGGAACCGCGCCGAGGATGCGGCAGAGCCCTCTCGGCAAGCGCGCGACGAGCTCGGGATCCGGACCGACCTGCCGGATGGGGAGGCCTGCCTTGCGGCTCAGCTCCTCTTCGAGCGCGCGCTCGCCCAGGACCCCGCGGTCGACCAGCGCCCGTGGCAGCGAGACGCCGCGCACCACGCTCAGGTAGAGCGCGGCCTCGACGTCGCGAGCGGTGACGGCGCCGCTGGCGAGCAGCCGCCGGGCAAGGTCGAGGGTCACGCGCTGGACGATAGCCGAAGACCCCCTGTTCCCGGAATTCCCCCGCCCGATGGACGGGGATCAAGGTGCGCTTCGCGCCAATCTCCCAGAGGGGCGGGGGAATATTGCTGCTCGATTCGTCCCCTGACGGGGACGAAATGTGGTCCCCGAAATGTGGTCCCGAGCGCGCCGGCCGTGCGATGGGCAAAGGGTGCAGCGCCTCACCCTCCTGCTCGAACGAGTGCTCCCCGTCGCCGTGCTGCTGCTCGCCCTCATCGGGGCGCCGCTGATGATCTTCTCGCGCGACGGCTTGCCGAGGCTCAGAGGCCTCGAGCGCGAGCTCGCGAGCGTCGAAGCAGAGAACCGAGAGGCGCAGAGAGAGATCGAGGAGCTTCGAGGATACGTCGCGCGGCTGCGAGACGACCCGGCTGCGGTCGAGAGAATCGCGAGAGATGATCTCGGGCTCATGCGGCAGAGCGAGATCGTTTTTCAGTTCGCGAAGAAGTAGCGACTAGGCCGTGAAACGGGAGCGTGGACGGAAGCTCGTGAACGTGAACGTGAACGGAAGCTCGTGAACGTGAACGGAAGCTCGTGAACGTGAACGGAAGCTCGTGAACGTGAACGGAAGCTCGTGAACGTGAACGGAAGCTCGTGAACGTGAACGCATCCACGTGCATGGCTTACGAGCCCGAGTACGAGCCCGAGCCCGAGTACGAGCCCGAGCCCGAGTACGAGCCCGTCAACGTGTCCGCGCAACGGACGGCGCGCATCGCCCACGTGGGTTTGCCAGCGAGGTCGGGCGGTCTGAAAGCAGATCCAACTCACCTCTTCGGGGCGCTTGTTCTCGCCCATGACGGGCGCGTCCCGTCCGTCTCGTTGGGCGCGGATGGCGCGGTCATCGAAAGCCAACGTCCTCAGGCGGCTCGTCCAGCGCGGATGGCGCGGTCATCGAACGCCAACGTCCTCAGGCGGCTCGTCGAGCGCGGATGGCGCGGTCATCGAACGCCAACGTCCTCAGGCGGCTCGTCCAGCGCGGATGGC
>JBGTSH010000094.1:0-30905 GCA_041940405.1 Polyangiaceae bacterium | reverse complement strand
CAGTGAAAGCTGCCGAGCCCTTCCTCGGGCTCGGCCCAGAATCGGTAGGGGGTAAACCAGAACCCAGCGCTCATCCCACCTCGGCTCGCTTGGCGCCAAGCGCCCACCAAATGGCCGAAATCGCGGCGCGCGCGCTGATCGATGCTGCCGCCGATGAGCTCGAACGCCGTCCATTCCTGGAGGTAGTCGGATTGGATGCCGTCGTCGGTGACGACGTACGCGGTCCGCGCGCCGATGCCGACCACGAGCGCGCCGGTGTTGCGGACGTTGGTGTGGGTGTGATCGGCGCACGGATCGACGAGCACGCGGTCGATCGGAACGCCGCCGTCGCACGACGCGAGGTGCGCGAGCATGAACGCTTCGACGAGCGGCGAGTGCACGGCGCCGCCGCTGGTCGACACGAGCGGCGCGACGCCGGCCCGGTAGGCCTCCGCGATCCGCGCGGCGCGCTGCACGTTCACGTCCAAGAGCGCGCGATCGCCGTCGCCGATCGTGCGGCACGCGTCACCCGGCGCCCAACCGAGGAGCCTGCTCGCGCCGTGGCGACCGGCGCCGTAGCCGAACGTCGCCGCGATGGCGTAGGGATACGCGTCTTCGTCCTCGCCGAGCGACTCGGCGTAGCTCCGAAGGGCGCGGCCGTTTTGCGCTGCGGCGCGCCTTCGCACCTCCTTCGGGAGCTCGCAGGCGATCTCGATCGGCGCGCGTTCGCCCGGCGCGATCGCTCCGCGCGCGGCGATCTTCTCGTAGACGGCGGCGCGAGCGAGCAGCTTTTCGCGGACGCCCGGGCGCGGGTAGCCGCAGCCCTCGCGCGGCGCGTAAGCGGCTTCGATCCGCTCGGGACCGGACGCGTAGTCGACCGGCACCCAACAGCCAGCGGGGGTCGTCTCCGGAAAGCACACGTGCTTCTTCGCTTCGAAGTCGGTCGTGGCGAGATCCCAGTCGTCGCACGCTACCGCGGTGTCGAAGTCGAGCGGAGCGTAGCCGCCGCTCGGGCCGAGCTGCGGATGGCGCGGTGCGGGATCGCGCATCGCGCAGGCGCCGGCGATCGATGCAACGAGCGTTGCGAGGAGGGCCGCCGCGTGCGCCCCCCTCAAGGCTTGAACTCGATCTGCTGGAGGAACTCCTTCGTCGCGCGGAAGTACTCGCCGCGGTCGAGATGAAGCACGTGGCTGCCGGGAAACCAATGCAACGCCGGCCGACCCCAATGGTCCCAGAGCAGCCGCGCGTGCCTCGGCGGGGCCAGCCGGTCGCCGACGCCGCCGATCACCATCAACCTCTCGCGCGGCAGCCGCGGGCGAAAGCTCAGCGGGCACGACGGCGCGAGCATCTCTCGCGCGACGCGCACGTCCTTGCCGATCGCCGCGAGCGATGTCCTCACCACGCCCGCGATGGGCTGCCACTCGAGGACGAGGTCGGCGATGCTCACGACCGGGACGTTGGGGATCGCGAATGCGAGACGCTTCTCGACGCTCGCGAGGAGCGCGGTCGTCAAGCCGCCGAGGCTCATGCCCGTCGCCCCGACCTGCGGAGCGCCTTCATCGAAGAGCGCGTCGATGAAGATGCGGATGTCGTAGATCGCTTGCGCAAAGGCCTCGTTGATCCGGCTCGTCCCACCGGCGAAAAAGCCGTGGCCCGAGAACGGTGAAAACGCCGTTTGCCGCCGGCCGTGGAACGGCAGCGTCACGAGGAGGATGTCGAACCCCGATTTGTAGAGCCACGGAATCGAGAAGAACCACTCGTTGAAGTGGTAGAGGTCGGCGGAGAAGCCGTGGAACGCGACGATCGTCGACCTGGGCCCCGCGTGGTGGCGCCAGTGTCGAGCGTGGGCGAAACGATTGCGTGCGTGGAAGAGGTAGCGCTTTCGTTCGCGCGGATTGACCGGAATGAACGGGCTCTCGAAGCGGACGTCTTCGCACGCGCCATCGTCCGGCGAGAACAGCGGCATCCGCGCGCGGCGTCGTAAGAAGCGGATCCCGCGAGGCGGCGTCTCGTAGAAGCGATCCGGATCGCCGCCGCGAACGAGATCGGCGTAAAACGCGCGGTCTCGGAGCGCGCGCCAGATCCCGATGGGGTTGTAGCCGAGCGGGAGCGCGAGCGATCCGACGAGCGCAGCGCCGAGCGTCCGCAGGACGACGTCAGCCGCGGCGGTCGCTCCGACCTTGAGGCCTTCCAAGCGCTTGAGCTCGAACGGCTCGCGGCTCTGGGAGAAATCGACAGGAAGCGAATCCCACCAAGGGGATCGAAGCTCGACGGGGGGCCGCGAGAGGCTCGTCTGGAGGGCGCGCTCGGCAAAGTCGCCGCGTTTCACGCGAGCTTGCCGACCGACATGAGCTTGTGCAGATCGGCCACCGAGATGCCGAACGCGCGCGCGAGCGCCTGGAGCACGAGGCCCTCTTTCGCGCCGATGCCGCGGCCGAGCCATCCGACCGCCGATGCGTAGGCGAGGATCGAAGCGCGACCGTCGGTCTCGGTCACCGTCTTGGCGATCACCTCTGTCAGGGCGACCGCGCCGTGCGCCTGGATGAACTCGCGGGCCGCGGCGAGCCGCGCGTCGATCTCTTCGGCGCCGACCGCGTCACCGAACAGCGCGCCCACCACCGCTTCGACCTTGCCGCGCTCCTCGTCGCTGATCTGTCCGTCGGCGGCTGCGACCAGGTACACCGCGTCGAGCAGCGCCTGCTTCGTGTCGCCCTCGGCCCGCGGAGAAGGAGGTGGCGCCGTCGCAGCGCTGGCCGACTTGAGCGACTCGCTCGCTCGGGTCAGCGCTTGATGCGCCTCAGCCTCATCGATCGAGGCTCCCGGCTTCGCCGTGCTGCGCGCCCACGAGATCACGCTGGCCCAGGTGGTCTCCATCCGGGACATGGTGAGCCGCCACGGTCATCCGATCAAGCTCCGCCTTTCACACCGTCGATTCCGTGCGATCGCACCGAACACAGTCGAGCTCGGTTCCCAGCTTCTCGTCGCGCCCTTCAGGGGTGAGCACCCACGGCCGCAGCATGAACGGCGGCTTGTGGCGAACGTGCTGCCCGTGGCCGCAGGCAAGGTCGGCGACCCAGTCGCCGTGCTCGTCGAGGTGGTAGCCGATGATCGGCTGGAGCATCGCTGGGGGAGGGTAGCGCTGATCCGCGCGGCGACCGCTCCCGTTTGATAGAAGAACCAGCGTGCTCTTGAACAGCGCGGTCGGTCTGGGTGGGGTCCTCGAAGGGATCGGTCTGCTCATCGGGATCGCCGCGCTCGCGCTGAGCGTGATCCTCGGCGCGCTGGGCTGGATCACGGCGCTGCGTCCGCCGAGCTCGGTGGCCGGGATCTTCGGGCGCGGGTTCCTGGGCGTCTCTGCCGTTCTTTCGTTCGGCGTCGCGGCCATCGGGCTCGGCCTGGGTATGGACCTCTGGTTGGGCCAAGTCTCGCCATGGGTCATTCTCCTCTTCTGCGTCCTGTTCATGCTGTTCCTCGCGATCGAGTTCGCGATCGCGGGCACGCTCTACAGGCGCTCGCACCGGCATCGACCTTCGGATGCGGCCAAGGTCCTCGCGTACGTCAGCTATGCGCTCTCTGGGCTGTTCTCGCTCGGAACGTTCGCGACGCTCTTTCTCGGTGTGATCACGATCACCGCGCCGCCTCGAGAGTACGAGCCGCCGCAGCAGCAAGAGCTGCCGGCGCCCTAGCCGAAGGGCTACGTCGCGCCGGCGAGCACCTCGGTCATCGCCTTCTCGAGCGCGCCGATCGTTGCGTAGGCGTGGACCGGTGCCCCCGAAAACAGGTGAACCATCGTGATGCCCATTCGAACGAGCGGCGACGCGGTACCGATGTGGATTCCGCGATGCTGGGCGCGCGTCTCCTTCGCCCACGGCGCCATTCGGGGACGGATCTCGGGGCTGTAGCCGGTGATCTCGAACCAGTCGTGCACGACGTCGATGATTCCGACGCGCGCGATGAGATCGTCGGAGCGCCGGATGAGACGCTCGATGTGCTCGAGCTCTGGATGGCCGCCGGCACGCGTGACGAGGGTCGAACGACCCACGCGGTAGATGACCACCGTCACGCGCGGCGTCTCGATGCGCTCGATCTCCTCCGCTCTCGATTCGAATAGCGACGACATCTTCCTCAGAACTCGAACGTCATCGAAAACGACGTCATCGGCACGCTCTTCGGCCCACGGATCGCGCCCGCCGTCGCGCCGCTGCGCTGCCCGGGCTCCACGTCGACCGGAAGATGCGCGAGCGCGAGGAGGACGCCGGTGGCGTGGCCGATGATGCCGCCGGCGAGGACGTCCTCCCAGTTGTGCGCGCTGGCGGCGACCCGCATGAAGGCAACGCCGATCGTCGCCGTGGAGGCGACGGCGTAGTTGGCGGCCCGAAACTCGATTCCCTCGCCAGGCGTCTGGGCGAGCCGGACCAGGCGGGCACCGGCGAACGGCGAGATGGCCGACGTGTGTCCCGAAGGGAACGCGTTGAACTCGGTGCACTTGCCGTCGAGGAATGCGCGCGGCCGGCATCGACCGGCGATGCGCTTGATGAGCTGTGTGATGCCGCTCGAGAGGAGGACGGCTTCGGTCTCGACGAGCGTGCCGTAGAGCGCTTCGACCCCCGGGTCCTCGGCGCCGACGGCGTCGAGGTACGCCGACTCGAGCACGTAGCCGGTGCCAGTTTGGATGAAGATGCCGCCGACCGCGCCGAACACGTCGCTCGCCACGCCGGCCATGTTGTCGGGCTTTCGGATCAGGCTCGGTCCCCAGCCGCTCTCGCGCTGGCGGATGAAGAGTGTCAGGTTCGAGGCGGCGCTCAATGCCGCGACCGCGCTTTCTGCGGCCGGGTTGTCGAGCACCAGGCCCGGCCGCGTCCCGTCTGCGTGCGCGTGCGTCGCCGCGGTCATCGCGACGACGAAGCTTGCCAGTGACCAGACGCACGTCCGAGCCAAGGTGGAGCAGCGTACCCAAAGATGCACAATTCGGGACGCGCCCGCGGGATCTGTACTAGGAGACAGCCATCGAAACGCGAGCCGCGAGCCAAAAAGGGCAAGTTCCCACCCTGGCGGTCGCCTTGCTCTTCGTGGCGTCGGGCGCGGCGGGGCTGGTCGATCAGGTCTGCTTCTCGAAGTTCCTGTCGTACGTCGTCGGGTCGACGGCGCACGCCGTCAGCGCCGTGCTCGCCGCGTTCATGGGGGGCATGGCGCTCGGCGCGCAGCTCGGCGGGCGCTATGCCGCCCGCGTCAAGCGGCCGCTCGTCGCCTACGGCGTCCTCGAGATCGTCGTCGCCGCCTTTGTCGCGCTCACCCCCGCGGCGTTCGGCGCCGTCGGCTCCGCGTATGTCGCCCTCGTCGAGCTCGCGCCCCAGAGCCTCGCGCTCGTCTCGGCTGCGCGATGGCTCTGTGCGGTGCTCGTGGTCGTCGTCCCCACGATGGCGATGGGCGCTACCTTGCCGCTCCTCGCGCGCATGACCGAAGACCGGCCGGATCCGCGATCGCGCGAGCGCGTGCTCGGCATCCTGTACGCGTCGAACACCTTCGGCGGCGCGTTGGGATCGCTCGGCTGCGCGTACGTCCTCTTGCCTGCGCTCGGCCTGCGCGCAACGACGCTCGGCGCCGCCGCCACGAGCGGGCTCGTCGGCGTCATCGCGATCCTCCTCGGAAGGCGCGGCCCCCAGACCGCGCCCGAGACCGAATCTCGGGTGCCCATCGAGCAAGCGGGCCCGCAGGCGAGCCCGCGCGTGCTCGATCTCGTGGCGTTCACGTCGGGCGCGCTCGTCTTTTCGTGTGAGGTGCTCTTCGTTCACCTCCTCGTCTTGGTCGTCGGGACGAGCGCCTATGCGTTCGGCGTCATCCTCTCGATCTTCCTCATCTGCCTCTTCTTCGGCGCGATGCTCGCGCCGATCGTGCACCGCATCTTCGGTCCGGCCTCGCTTCCGATCGCGCTGGCGCTCGCAGCCCTCGCGCTCACCGGCACGCTCGACGTGTGGGAGCGACTTCCGGATCTGTTCCGTGGGGCGGCCGGCAGCAAGGCGACCTTCGCAGAGCGTGAGGCCGTTCGCGGCGTCGCGGCGTTCAGCGCGCTCGCGATCCCGACGACGTTGATGGGGCTCACGTTCCCGCTGCTCCTTCAGACGATCGCCCGTCGCGAGGGCGCGCACCGCCTCGTCGGGCGCGTAACGGCGGTGAACACCCTCGGCTCCGTCGCCGGCTCGCTCGTCGCGGGCTACCTGGTGCTCCCGGCTCTCGGCTCGCAGCGGTCGATGATCGTCGTCGCCGGGATCTTCGCTGCCGTCGCGATCGTGGTCGCCGCGTTCGACCGCCCGACCTCGGCGCTCGGTCGAATCGCTCGCTATGCGTCAGCGGTCATCGCGGTGGTGAGCGTCTTCTTCGGGCTGACGGCGTCGCCATGGAACCTGGCGGCGCTCACCGGCGGCTACCACGTGTACTTCGACTGGGGGCGCGGCGAAGAGAACCTCCTCTTCGTGTCGGAGGACACGCAGGGCGGCGTCACCACGGTCACCGAGAAGGACGGCGTGCACACGCTGCTCACGAACGGGAAGTTTCAGGGCAACGACGGCGGTGAGGTGGACGCGCAGCGGTTCTTCGCACACTACCCGTCGATGTTCGTGCCGACCTACGACCGCGCGCTCGTCATCGGGCTCGGCACCGGCAGCACGCTCGGGACGCTCGCCGCGTACCCCTTCAAGAACATCGACGTCGTCGAGATCTCTCCCGCCATCGTCGAGGCAGCGAAGAACTACTTCGGTCCGATAGGCGCCGACTCGCTGAACGATCCGCGTGTGACCTTGTTCCTCGAGGACGGGCGCAACCACCTGCTCGTTCACCCGGAGACGTACGACCTCGTCGGCATCGAGCTCACCAGCGTGTGGTTCGCCGGCGCCGGCAGCCTCTACAGCCGCGAGTTCTACTCGCTCGTGAAGCGGCGGCTGTCACACGGCGGCATCCTGCAGCAGTGGATCCAGATGCACCATCTCTATCCACGGGATCTCGCGACGGTGATCCACACGCTGCGCCTCGAGTTCCCGCACGTCGCGCTCTTCTACGGCGGCGGGCAGGGCATCCTCGTCGCATCTGTCGAGCCGCTCCGCGCCAGCCGCGCCAAGCTCGCCGAGCTCGAAGCATCGCTCGGTCCGATGCGGCCGTCGCGCCCGCTCGCGACGCTCGTCGGCGACATCATCGCGATGGATGACGGCCTCGATCGTTTCGTCACCAAGGTCGCCGCCGACGCCGGGGTTTCGGTCGATGATTTGGTCTCGACCGACGACAACCTGTACCTCGAGTACGCGACCCCCAAGGGCAATGTCCTACCTTGGAGCTCGCGTGAGGATCTGGTCAGCCGGCTCTGGCCGGAGCGCGACGTCGCGGCGATCTCCGAGCTCGTAACCGACTGAAATCGCTCACTTAGGCTTCGGCCGCGAAAAAAGCGGCGCCCACGCTGCGGGGTTTGTCCCCGGGCTGCGTGGATGGGTTTGGAGGTCAGCCGAGCGATGAAATACGACCCGAAAACCCAGATCCTTGCCAAGGGTGGTGGCTCCATCAAAGCCGACGACGGAGCCCAGAACCCCGACAAGAACAAGGGCGGGCCGAGCAAGAAGGACAGCGGCTGCGACAGCACGACCGGCACGCCGCCGGTCAACCCCACGCCGAGCAACAGCGGCACGGGCACGAGCACCGACTGCGACCACGAGCACAACCTCGACATGAGCGAGGCCCCCGGCGCGCGTCACCTCGTCATCAAGGTCCAGGACTTCGCGGTCAATCCGATGACCCAGCAGTCGATGACCTCGTACCTTCGCCTCGGCGCGGTGCGCGACGAGCTCGGCCCGAATGGCGACGACAAGAAGCTCGCCGAGCTCGTCACGAGCTTCCGCGACGACGACCGCGAGCGCACCGACTACCCGGAGCAGAACGAGTACGACGGCGTCACGCCCGAGCAGCGCAGGGCCATCACCAACCGCCTCCACACGCTCGGCGGCTGGCGCGATCACTCGGACGGTAACCGCATCTCGACGACCAAGGGCGACAAGGTCGAGGTCATCCGCGGCAACTACAAGATGCTCGTGCTCGGCCGCCAGGACGACGCGGACAACGCGGCCGACTGGGAAGCCTCGGGCGGTCACATCGTCGACGGTGACATCGCCGCCGGCGCGGTCACCGACATCCGCTGGATCAAGGACGAGTTCAGCGGCACCTGGCGCGTCCACGAAGAGACGGCCAAGGGCGACGTCGTCACGCGCTATCACGGCATCGTCAAAGAAGAGATCCTCGGCTCGCTCCAGGAGACGATCGTCGGCACCGAGAACGGCCAGCAACCCGCGCTCCCCGAGGATCTCGAGGAGGACGAGGCGGCCGAGTACACCGAGGCCGAGCGCATCGCGGGCGCCGCGATCGCGACCGAGGCCGCCACCGAGGGGTGGACCAAGCCCGAGGGCGCGACGGTCCTCAACCCCATCCTTCGCGAGAAGAAGTGGGCGCGCAGCATGGAGTACCAGCAGGGCTCCGCGACGAATCCCGTGGAGCGCATCGTCGAGCGCACCTGGGCGAAGAAGATGGTCTCGCGCACGGGCAGCTCGGACAGCTGGGTCGAGAGCATCCAGACCTCTACGTACGGGACCACCATCAACGAAGAGACGAACTGTGTCGACCTCACCGAGAAGCGCACCGTGAAGAGCTTCTTCGGCAAGACCACGGCAGAGGTTGGCGGCTCCTCGACCGAGCACTGGTTCGGCGCGTTCATCGAGATGTTCATCGGCACGCACGTTTCGTTCCGTGTCGGTGCGCCGAACATCGAGGTCTCGACAGGCCTCTCCGCCGAGGCCTTTCTCGGCCCCGCCGCGCAGGTCTTCCTAGGCGCACTGTTCGAGTTTTCCTACGCTGCAAAGGCAGAGGTGGCGATCGGCCCGCACGTCGAAGTGAACTTCGGCCTCCGGAAGTCGATCGGTACGACGCATGAGACGGGGACCGTCGCCAAGTGGGACAAGAGCCTTGCGACCAAGTTCGACTTTCTCGCCGGCTTCTTCGGCTGAGCGCGCACGATGAGGACAAAGAACCAGACCCCTTTCCCCTTCGGCTTCAAGGTCACCTCACGGCGACCTCCCCAGCGTGAGCTCAGCTTCATCGTTCGCGGCACCTTCGTCCTCGAGGACGGAAAGCTCGTGCCGCTCGAGACGCCTCGCGACCTGCCCGAGTTCGCCCGCCTCGAAGGCGTCGGCGAGGCGCTCAATCGCCTCGCGCAAGGGTCGCTCGAAGCGGATCGCTTCGCTCCCGAGGACGAGGAGCGCAAGGGCGAGCCGATGTACCCGAGCGACTTTGCCGATTGGAAGAAGAACGCCGAGGTCATGCTGCGTGGCCACGCGCACGCACACGGCTCTACCGGCAAAGAGATAGTCACCAAGCTCTCGATCGGAAAATGGCAGAAGACCCTCCGGGCCGTCAGCGCACCGGAGCCTACGCCGCTCGATTGGGCGCACACCTATGGTGGTGAGGACTTTCCGGCAAACCCGGTAGGTACCAAGTCGCCGAGCGTCATCTATGCCAGCGGTCGCGACGACCTTCCGGCGAGCTATGCGCCGATGAACGCGGCGTGGGCTCTTCGCGCCGAGAAGATCGGAAAGAAATACGACGCCGAATACGCGAGGACGCGAGCGCCCTGGTATGCCGAGGACTTCGACGCCGGCTACTTCCACGCCGCAGCGCCGGACCAGCAGCTCGAGGGCTTCTTGCAAGGTGACGAGACGTTGCGTCTCGAGCACCTCATGGCTTCTTCGCGTGTCGTCGAGGCCAAGCTGCCTGCGCTTCGGATTCGCGTCTTCATCAAGACGACCGACGGCCAGAACAAGTCGCTCGCCATGGTGCTCGACACCGTCTTCGTCGACGCCGATGCCGGGCTCTTCTATCTCACGTGGCGCGGGCTCTTGCCGGTGGTCGAGGACGACCATTCGGATCTCGGCTTCGCGATGATCGTCTCCGAGGATCTCGCGTCGCAGCCGGCCGCCGACGCGGCCTACCTCGAACAGCTCGATGCGTTCGCCAAGGATCCTGTCGGCCTCGTCAAGCCCGAGGACGTGAGCCGGCTCGGCGATGTGGGCAAGGATGCTGCCGGCAACCCGGCGGAGCCGGTCGATCTCTCCAAGCCCGAGACGCTGAGCGCCCTTCTCGAAAAGATGATGGGGCCGGCCTTCACCGCGCATGCGCCCGCTTTCGAGAAGGCCATCAGTCAGGCGCTGTCGGCGCCCGGCGTGAAAGAGAAGATGGCGGCGAAGCCCGACAAGGGCAGCCCCGTCGCAGTCGGCCCTTCGATGAAGCCGGGTGCCAAACCCAAGGCTGCGGTCGGCGGTCATCTCGCACAGGTCATGCAGCGAACGCGTGAGGCCGCGAGCGCCCCGAGGCCCGAGGAAGAGGCCGTGATCGCTCGCTTCGAGGAGGCGATGAAGCGCGCTGCGACCGCGGCGGGCTCGAGCGCAGATCAAGGGAACGATGCGCCCGGCCCCGGAGCGAAGCTGGCGGGGCGCGACTTCTCGGGACATGACTTCACGAGTTTTGATCTCTCCGGCGCCGATCTCGAAGGCGCGATCCTCCAAGACGCAAACCTCACCGGCGCCAACCTCACCGGAGCGAAGCTCTCGTATGCGGTCCTCGCCGGCGCCACCCTCGAAGGCGCGGATCTCTCGGGCGCCGAGCTCATCGGCGCAGACTTCACCCGCGCCAAGGCTTCGGGCCTGAAGGCGACGAGGGTGGTCTGCGACATGTGCTCGTTCCACGAAGCGGACCTCACGGGCGCGGACCTTTCGGAAGCGACCGGTCTCATGACGTCGATCACCGGTGCGAAGCTGGACGGCGCCAGGCTCGAGCGCGCCAAGCTCGAGCAGGCGACGGTCGACGGGTGCAGCCTCGCGAACGCGAGCTTCGCAGGCGCCAAGCTCGTGCGCTCGCTCTTCCGAAACGTTCGCGCGCAAGGCCTCGTCCTCGAGGGCGCCGAGATCGATCGCACGAGCTTCCTCGAGTCGGACCTCACCGGTGCGCGCGCTGCTCGCTCGCGCGGCACCATGCCTATCTTTCAGAAGACCGAGCTCGTGAACGCCGACTTCTCCGGAGTCGCATACGTCGACGCCTTCGTTCGCGAGCTCCGAGCCCACGCCGCAAGCTTCCGTGGCGCGACGCTTCGGATGGCGTCCTTCTACAGGACGAGCCTCCAGGACGCGGACTTTACCGGAGCCGATCTGATGAGCGCCGATCTCCGCAAGACGGTGCTCACCGGGGCGCGCTTCGTGGAGGCGAGCCTCTACGACGCGAAGCTCATCGAGTCGGCGGGTACGAACGTGAGCTTCTTGGGTGCGAACCTCGCTCGAGCGAACTTCGAGCGTTCGAAGGTGGTGCGGCTGTGAGATGGACCCCTGAAACCGTCGTAGCCGCCGTCCGCGCCGGGAAGGCGTTCGACGGCGAATCGCTCGAGGCGCTGGACCTTCGGGGCCGTGACCTGCGTGGCGCGAACTTTGCGGCCGCCAGAATCACGGGGTGTGACCTGTCGGATGCCAACCTGACGGGGGCAAGCCTCAAGCACGCGCTGATTTCTTCGGTTCGGTTGCGGGGTTCGCTCCTGGATTGCGTGGACCTTACCGAAGCCGTGCTGTCGATGGTCGACGCCTCCCAGATCGCTGCAAAGGAAGCCAAGCTCGCGGGGCTGCGGGCCCCGGGCCTCCTGCTCTCGGAGGCGGATCTCCAGGGTGCCGACCTGACCGGCGCGCTGCTCATCGGTGCGGCCCTCGACAAGGCGAAGCTCTGCAAGGCCACCCTCGTCGAGACCAAGCTCGACGCCACCAAGCTCGCGGGCGCCGACTTCTCCGAGTGCAAGATGGAGCGCGTCAGCTTTGCCAAGGCGTCGGCACGCGGCGCTCGCTTCGACCGCGCGTCGATCACCAAGGCCGTCTTCGCTGCGGCCGACTTCTCGGAAACGTCGTTCGACGGTGCGCGCATCGAGGAGGCGGTGTTCACCTCGACCGACCTTCGGGGCGTCAAGCTCCCCAAGCACATGGTTCGCTGCGCGCTCGACGGCGCCAAGATCAGCTCGGATCTCCCGGGCGCCGACCTCTCCGGCTCCGAGCTTCCGGATCTCGATCTCTCCGGAGCCGATCTCGAGGGCGCGAACCTGTCGTTCACCGTGCTCCGCGGCGCGAACCTCCGCGGCGCGTGCCTGCGTGGCGCGAACCTCGAGCGCTCGATCCTCGACGGCTGCGATCTGCGCGACGCCGACCTGAAGGGGGCCCGCCTCGGCGGCGCGATCCTCGACAACGCGAACCTGTCCGGTCAGGACCTCTCGGGTCTCGAGATGCTCCTCGGCGATTTCTGCGGCGCCAACCTCTCGGGCGCGAACCTTCGCGGCGCCAAGCTCGAGCTCGTCGGCCTCCGCGATGCGAACCTCGAGGGCGCCGACCTCACGCGCGCCAACCTCGACTCCGTCAACCTCGAGGGCGCAAAGCTCACCGGTGCGAAGCTCGACGGCACCGTCTTTCGTAAGGTGGACTTCGGCAAGATCGATCTCTCGGGCATCTCCCTCCGTGGTCTCTCGCTGCCGCTCTCGTCGTTCACCGGCGCCAAGCTCGCGGGCGCCGACTTCTCGACGTGCGATCTTTCCTGCGCCGACTTCTCGAACGCCGATCTTGCCGGCGCCAAGTTCGGCGGCGCCAAGCTCGACAAGGCCTGCTTCAAAGGCACCAATCTCCAAAAGGCAGATCTCGGCGACGTCGACGCTCGCGGCGCCTTCTTCGGTGAGGCCGACCTTCGCCAGGCGCGCCTCGTCGAGTCGCGCCTTCGCTACGCGACGTTCAGCGGCGCCACGCTCGACGACGCGAACCTCACCAAGGCCGACCTTCGCGACACCATCTGCACGGGCATGACCGCCGAGCGCGCCAGGCTCGGCGGCGTAAAGATGGCCTTTGCGGATCTGTCGCACGCCGTCGTGCGCGACGCCGAATTCGGCGGCGCCGATCTCACGCACGCCAACCTGCACGAGCTCGTCGCCGATCGCGCGACGCTCACGGGCGCGACGCTCACCGGCGCGCGCCAGACGGATCTCGAGAGGCGCGAGGCCGAGCGCTTCGTTCCCAAGCACGCCGCGAAATGATCAGAAGGAGCCCACGATGATTGCCACGATGACCCAGCCCGCAAAGACCCGCAGCCAGGAAGCGATCGCGAAGGCCACGTTCCTCGGCCCGTGTGAGGTCGTTGCAGCCGTGGCGAGCACCGTTCGCGTCCGCATGCCCGACGGCAAGGAAGAAGCGGCCGATCTCGCGCTGGCGTTCCCGTACAAGGCCGCGAAAGGCGACCTGCTGCTCGTGATCGGCGGCGCCACGGGCCATTGGGTCATTGGTGTCATTCGCGGTCAGGGCAGGGCGTCGCTCGAGTTCCAGGGCGACGTCGAGCTGCGATCCATCGGCGGCAAGGTCGAGATCGCGGCCGACAAGGGCATCGAGATGCGCAGCAAGACGATCGACATCGGGGCCGAGAAGATCAAAATCGTGGCCGAAGCGGTGACCGAGACGGTGACCTCGCTCTTCACCCGCGTGCGCGACATGATGACCGTTCAAGCGGGTGAGGCGCGGCAATTGGTTCGTGGCAATTGGTTTTCGCAATCGAAGCGCGCGCAGGTCCAGACCGAGGACGCGATCGCAATCAACGGCAAGCAGATCCACCTCGGCTGAAGGAGAGACCGACCATGCTTCTCGCATCCAATCGTGGCGCCGGAATGAACGTGGGCATGCCGGACGTCTGCCTGACCCCGGCGGCCCCGTCGCCGATCCCGGTCCCGTACCCGAACTTCGCGATGAACATGCAGGCGTCGCCGTTCTGCACGCTCGTGCGCCTCACCGGGATGAACGCGCTGAACCTCGGCAGCAAGATCCCCATGACCATGGGCGACGAGGCGGGCACCGCGCACCCCATGTTCAAGCAGATGGGGCAGTACACCGCGGGCAACACCGTCGTCTTTCTCGAGAAGCTCCCCGCGATCAACCTGACGTGCCCGTCGACCGGCAACAACATGAACGCCGTCCCGGGCGCGGTCCTCGTCCCGAGCGTCACGAACGTCTTCTTCACGCTGGATCGCACGTCGGCGACCGAAGAGCTCGAAGACGTCGTCACGTCGCGCGATGAGGACGTGGTCGTCGCCGAGCGCACCGCCGAGGACGAGGTCACCGTGAAGATCGCGCGCTTCACCAGCGACATCGCGCGCGCCTTCTTGATCGCGACCGAGCGCGCAGAGCTTCGCGCCGGGGAGTTCCTGGTCGTCGATCTGCGCGGCTGTCCCGGTGGCGACGCGGCCGCCGCCCTCGAGCTCGCCGGCGACTTCGCCGAGCGAGGCACCGTGCTCGCGCGCTTCGTCGAGAGCGACGGCGATGAGACACGCATTCGGGCCCGCGGCGACAAGCGATATGACAACACCGTCTGCATCTTGGTTGACGGCAAGACCGCCTCTGCGGCCGAGCTCTTCGCCGGCGTCCTCTCCACCTCGTGCGACGCGGCGGTCTTGGGTGAGACGACCTACGGCAAGGGCACGGCGCAGCGCCTGCTTCCGGCAGAGGGCAACGGCCCCGTGCGCTACGAGACCGTGGGCGAGTACCTCCTCGCCGACGGCACGCGCATCCACGGCGCGGGCGTCGTGCCGGACTGAGGGAACTTTCCGGTCTGGCCGCTGTCTGGTCCGGTCATGCCCCGTGCAGCCGCGTGTCTGCTCGGGCTGATCGTCCTCGCCGGGGTCCTCGCCTGCGGGAGCGCACCTTCGGAGCCACGCCCTGCGGCTCAGACTGCGCTGCTCCCGGAGCCGGGCCTCGCCCGGGAGCGACCGGCCCCGCCTCCGTTTCAGCTCACCTCGACCGACGGCGTCGGACTCAAGATCGCTGCGGTGCGAGCGACGACGGTCATCGAGGATCCGCTCGCCTTCACCGAGCTGCACCTCACCTTCGAGAACCCCGAGGCACGCACCCTCGAAGGCCGCTTCACCTTCACCATTCCTCCCGGCGCATCGCTCAGCCGCTTCGGCATGAAGATCAACGGCCGGATGATGGAGGGTGAGGTCGTCGAGAAGCAGCGCGCGCGGATCACGTACGAAGAGTTCCTCCACCAGCGCAAGGACCCGGCGCTCCTCGAGCAGGGCGCGGGCAACGAGCTCGCAGTGCGCGTCTTTCCGATCCTCGCGCACGAGAAGAAGGAGATCGTCGTCTCGTACTCCGAGGTCACGAGCCGTCGCCGGCCGTACAGGCTCCACCTCCAAGGCCTCTCCAAGATTGGGCGCCTCGAAGCCGAGGTCTTTACCTCCGAGCAGCAGGTCGCCGTTCATCACGCCGATGACGAGGTCCCCGCGGGCGATCTCGTCGTCCCTCCGTCGAAATGGTCGACCGACGCGTCGGCGGGGCTCCGCGCGGGGACGCACTCGGTCGTGCGCGTCCGGGTCCCCGATGGGGCGAGTGACCGCGATCCGCTCGCTGATACAATCATCCTCGTCGACACGAGCGCGTCGCGCGCGCTCGATCTCTCGCAAGAGATCGCCACGCTGAAGAGCGTCGTCGGCGCGATGAAGCCCGATGCGCGGCTCGTGGTCGGCTGCTTCGACCAAACCGTCGCCCCCGTCTACGAGGGGCCCGCGAGCGCCTTCGCCGAAGGGCACCTCGACTTCATTCGAAAGCGCGGCGCGCTCGGCGCTTCGAACTTCACCGCAGCAATGGCCTGGGCTCGCGACGCCGCGCAAAAGGCTCGCTCGCCGCGGCTCGTGCTCCTCACCGACGGCGTCGTCACCTCGGGACCGCGCGACGCCTCGGATCTTCGCTCGTTCACCAAGGGCCTCGCCGACGCCGGCTTCGTGCGCGCCGACGCCGTCGTCTTCGGCGGCATCCGCGAGACCGCGAGCCTCGACGCGATCGTCAAAGGCACCTTGCCGCGGGCCGGTGTCATCGCCGCCGCCGAGGATGGAGCCGACGAGGTCAACCGCCGGCTCACGTCCGCTACGTTGGCGCCGCTCGCGATCCGGGCCGACGGCGCGCAGTGGATCCATCCCACGATGGTCGAGGGCGCTCAGCCCGGCGATGAAGTCGTCGTCCATGTCGAGGGCAAGACCACGCTCGCCGGCCTGCGCGTCGGACCGTACGAGATCAGCCCGATGATGCGTGAGGCGGGCGGGCCGCTGGTCGATCGCTCGATCGCGCTCGCCAAGATTGCGTCCATCGAAGCGAGCGACGCCATCGAGCCTGACGACAAACGCACGCAGATTATCGCGCTCAGCACCAAGCACCGTGTCGTCAGCGAGCACACCGCCATGCTCGTGCTCGAGACCGAGGCCGACTACGACCGGTTCGCGATCGATCGCAACGCCAATGTCGACATCCTCGCCGTCCAAGACGGGCGTGTAGCCGTCAAGGCGGTGCCGCGCGGCATGCTCCGGTGGGCGATGCCCACCGCGCCGCCGGGCTCCACGTCGCCGTGGGGCAGGGAAGACTCTCTCGGGACCGACGCCCTCAGCGCGCGCGGCAACATGTGGGGCGACGACATCGGAGACTCCTTCGGCGTCGGCGGGCTCGGGCTCGCCGGGATCGGCGAAGGCGGCGGCGGGCGCTCCGACGGCGTCGGTCTCGGCAACGTCGGGACCATCGGCCGAGGTGCAGGAACCGGAACCGGGCAAGGCTTCGGAAGCGGAAGCGGACGCCTGGGCGGCGCGCATCGCACGAGGCCGCCTTCGGTTCGAATGGGCGCCACGCAGGTCTCGGGTCGCCTCCCGCCCGAGGTCGTTCAGCGCATCGTTCGCCAGAACTTCGGTCGCTTCCGCGGCTGCTACGAGGCCGAGCTCGGTCGCAGCGCCAACGCCAGCGGCCGCGTGACCACGCGTTTCAAGATCGCCACCGACGGCAGCGTGAAGGACGTCACCGACGGCGGATCCGAAATCCCGTCGCGCACCTTCCGCGATTGCATTCAAAAGGCGTTCGCCGCGCTCAGCTTCCCCGTGCCCGAGGGCGGTCCGGTGACCGTCGTCTATCCCCTGGTCTTTGCTCCCGAGGGGACCGCCATTGCGACGCAGGACGACACCCTTCGAATGCCGCGGCGGACGGTGCCGAGGCGTGAGGACATGCACCGCAACAACGCCGAGCCGCTCCCCACGGCCAATCCCGATCCGTACACCGGCGAGTTCGCAGCGGTCATGGCCCGCGTTCGCGACCGCGATGCACGAGGCGCGCTCGCCAAGGCCATCGCGTGGCGCGCCGAGGCGCCGGGTGAGGTGCTCGCGTACGTTGCCCTCGGCGAGGCTGCAGAGCTCGCCGGCGACAAGGTCCTCGCATCGCGCGCGTACGGCTCGATCCTCGAGCTCTGGTCCTATCGCGTCGACATGCTCCGCCTCGCCGGCGAGCGCCTCGATCGCGTCGGCGATCCCGACAGCCTCGAGCTCGCCACCGAGACCTACCGCGCCGCCGTCCTCGATCGCCCCGATCACCCCTCGAGCCATCGCCTCCACGCAATGGCCCTCCTCAAGCTCGGTCGTCCCGCCGAGGCGTTCGAGGTCCTCGAGGGCGCGCTCAAGCGCAGCTACGCCACCGGCCGCTTTGCCGGCGTCGAGACCATTTTGCGCGACGACCTCGCCCTCGCCGCCGCGGCGTGGGCCGCCAAGGCGCCCGAGAAGCGCAGCATCATCGAGACGCGCCTCGGCACGCACGATCGCACCCTCGACGGAACGCCCAGCCTGCGCTTCGTCCTCGTCTGGGAGACCGACGCCAGCGACGTCGATCTTCACGTCGCCGATCGCGACGGCAACCACGCCTATTATGGGCAGCCCACCCTGCCGTCCGGCGGCAAGCTCGAGGCCGACGTGACCAATGGTTATGGTCCCGAGGCATTCACCATCGATGAGAAGGCCAAGGGGTACCCGTACACCTTGCGCGTCCGGTACTACGCGCGCGGACCCATGGGATTCGGAATGGGCAAGGTGCAGATCGTCGAGCACGACGGGAAGGGGCGGTTGAGGTTCGATGAGCGGCCGTTCGTGCTGATGAAGGATCAGGCTGTTGTGGATCTTGGAGTGGTGCCCCCCTTGGCGGCTTCGAAGGGATGAGCGCGCTTCTCGCGCTCATCCTTCGAAGGCCGCCCGTTCCGCCTTCCGGGCCCTCTGCGCGGGCGTGGGCGAAACGCGTTGGCGGAGATCTGGGGCGTGATTGCGATTGGCTGACGGAAGCGGGGGCTGTCGCGCTTGGCTCGGCCCATCGGCGGCACCTGGAGGTGCCTGTGGCTATCGATCGTTCTCACGTTCTCGCAGCTCGTGCGGCTGGCATGCGGTCGGCGGCGGCGGTGGCGTCGGTGCGGGCGGCGGTCGGATGCGGGTCTTCCGGGGGTGCGGCCCTTGGCATCCGGGCGTCCGACCCTGGGCATCGGGGCGTCTGATGCGGGTCTTCAGGGGGTCTGACGCCAGGGTGCAGGGTGTCTGACGCTACGGTTCAGGGGGTCGGATACCTTCGTGTCGACCGTCGGGAGCGAGCCGTCAGGCCGTCCGACCCTTGGGTGCAGGGCCTCTGACCGCTCTTGCATCGAACGGAGCGCCAGGCGGAGAGGGACGCGCTGGTGGCGGCCGCCACCCCCAACCCGCGGTGCCGCCGGGGTTTGGGAGGCGAGAGCTCCGTCAAGGCTGCGAGGATCGTCGAGGCACGCGGTTCGCACATGGGCGCGGCCGCATGTCGTCCGATGCCATCGTCGATCGCGTTCGCGCCGCCCTTCGGCGGGAGCATTACAGTCCGCGGACCGAGCGGGCGTATACGCATTGGATCGCGCGGTTCGTTGCGTTCCATCGCGGCCGCGATCCCATCGAGCTCGGCCCGGAGGAGGTTCGCGCGTTCCTGACCCAGCTTGCCGAGAGCGGCGTCAGCGCGTCGACCCAGAACCAGGCGCTCGCCGCCATCTTGTTCCTTCACAACCATGTCTACGGTCAGCCGCTCGAGCATCTGGGAAACTTCCTCCATGCCCGTCGGCCGAGACGCTTGCCTGTCGTCCTCACCGTCGACGAAGTCGCGACGCTGCTCTCTCATCTCAAGGGAACGCCGCACCTCATGGCGTCGCTCCTCTACGGAGCGGGCCTACGCCTGCTCGAGTGCGCCACCCTGCGCGTCAAAGACATCGACTTCGAGAGGTGCGAGATCACCGTTCGGGATGCCAAGGGCCGCCGCGACCGCGTGACCACGCTGCCCGAGTCGCTCGTCGAGCCTCTTCGCGCCCATCTCACCATCGTCCAGGCCATGCATCAGGCCGATCTCCGCAACGGCGCCGGCTGCGTTGCCCTTCCCGATGCCTTGCGCCGTAAGTATCCCAACCTGCCGAAGGCGTGGACTTGGCAGTGGGTATTCCCCGCCACCCGCACCTATCGCGACCGCGAAACCGGCGAGGTTCGCAGGCACCACTTGCACGAAACCGTCCTTCAGCGAGCCGTCCACTTTGCCGCCGAGCTCGCCCAAATTCCCAAGCACGTCACCCCGCACGCCCTGCGGCACTCCTTCGCCACCCATCTCCTTCAGAGCGGCTACGACATCCGAACCATCCAAGAGCTCCTCGGCCACAGCGACGTCGCCACCACCATGATCTATACTCACGTCCTCAACCGCGGCGGCCGCGGCGTCCGCAGTCCTCTCGATGCCTTGTCGCGCAATCCCGTGCACCCCGGCCGCCCGGGACCGAGACGGCGGTAGTGGCGTTATCCAGACCGGGATAAGTGGACGCTGATATCGACGATCTCAGCAAGGGCGCGGTCGCGAAGTCGGCGGGATTGCTTGGACCGAGGGCCTGGCGGGGGTCGTGATGAAGGGCGTTCGACAGATCAGGGGTTGGCGCGTTGGTGGGGCTGGTGAATGATAGTTAGCCAGAAGTGGCGCCGAGCCAGAGACCCGCAATCGCGATTGGCCGGTCCGGAGTTGTCTTCGACTCGGCCGCGTCGCGCGTGGAGCTGGTGGCCAATGTTTGGTGCGGCATTTCGAGCCGTCGCCTTCCCGAGATCATCTCAGTTGGCGAGACCCGCGAGGAGTTTGAACTCCGCCAGGCGGAGCTGGTCAATTCAGGTGCGCTCCCGACTCGGATGGACGTCGTCGTTCCGGGTCAGGATCCCTGGTGGGATGGGCACTGGCGCGGGATTGATCTTTCGAGGGCACCCGCGTCCCAAGAGATGAGCCAGGTGTTCACGATCTGGCCGCTGCGTGAGGAATCCTGGTCTCCGCGCTTCCTCGACTCGCTTCTCACTTACTTGATCTACCAGGGCTGGAGCAAACATCATCTCTTGGACCTGGTGGCGCTATTCAGACCGGTGCTCCATGTACGACTCGTGGACCGGTTCTCCCAGACCGAACGCCATACCGTTCTCACCCATCTGCAGACCGCGTGGGGAAGGCGACTGGCTGTCGCGGATGAACTTGAGTTGGATCGCTCCGGCTAACTGCGCGTTGCAACGGACGGTCGCCTGCAGTCGGGCGGCTTCGCCGCCCTCCCTTGTCGCCCGCCGCTGAACGCGGGTACGTTGGGCGAACCAAGGCGATCGCGGACCGACGCATGACCGAGCGCGCGTTTCTCGAAATTGTCATCCCCGGCTCCGAGTTCCCGCCGGAACGGCGTCACGTCATCGAGGAGGCGATCGACGCCGCGCTGGCGAAGGGAGACGTCGGAGAAGTGACGGGTGGCGGAACCGGAGAGTCATCCTGCAACATCGATGTCGAAGCTGATCTCGGCCCGACCACCATTGCAGAACTTCAGAGCATACTCCGTCAACACGGCGCTCCGCTGGGGACCGTTATCCACGTCAACGATGGCTCCAGCCGAACCCGTGTGTCCGTCTACGATGTTCGCTCACCCGACCCTTCCTGGCAGCCGCTTCGACCAGCCGATCGAGCACTCTTCGAGGCTATTCGGGCCGGCGACGCGTCTGCGGTTCGCGCCGCGCTCCTCGCAGGCGCGGACGCCAACGCGCACGACCCGGAGCCCCGGTCGGGCTGCGGAAATACACCGCTCCACGAGGCGAGTTCGAAGGATCTCATTTCGGTTGTCCACCTGCTTCTCGAAGTGGGAGCTCAGCCAAACGTCCGATGCAGCTACGGCTGGACCCCGCTGATGCGGGCGTGCAACGCCGGAAGTGTGAGCTGTGCGCGAGCCCTGCTCGATGCTGGCGCAGATCCGCATCTTCGCAACGACGAGGGCTACACCGCCTGGGGACGCATCCCCGGCAACTGCACCGAGCTGATCCAGCTATTCAAAGACCGACAAGCCACAAACGAGAGAATCGGAGCGGCTGAAAGCTGAAGGTCGCCCAACTGGGCGTTGAAGCCGACGACCACCTTCCCTCGCTTCGCGCGGTCTGGTGTTCGCGGCTTAACGCCTGATACGTTGGCCAGAGCCGACCTTGCTCCCACCCTGGGAGCATGCTAGCTTTTCCCAGTGCGCATCTTCAGCCGCGCGACATTGATCGATTTCTGGCTGAAGCATGCGGATGCCGAGCAGGCTCTGCGGCTTTGGTTCTCGATTGTGGAGAAGGCGTCGTGGACGGGTCCAGCCGAGGTGAAGGCCGCTTTTCCCAGCGCGGACTTCGTTGCCGGGAACCGCGTGATCTTCAACATCAAGGGTAACGACTACCGCCTGATTGTGCAGATCAAGTATGGCCCTCTGTTCCTCGTCTACATCCGATTCGTCGGCACCCACGCAGAGTACGACCGAGTTGACGCGACAACGATCTAGGAGAACGCCGTGATCACTCCCGTTACAGATTCAAAGTCGCACGCTAAGGCGCTCGCTCGGATCGAGGCGCTTTGGGACGCAGCGCCTGGATCATCTCAGGAGCGCGAGCTCGACGCCCTCGCAACGCTCGTCGACGCGTACGAGCGTCGGCAATTTCCGATTCTCCCCCCTGATCCTGTCTCGGCGATCATTGCCCGGCTTGAGCAGCTTTCCTGGTCCCGGCGCGATCTCGAACGACTCATCGGAACGCGGGCTCGGGTGTCCGAAGTGCTCTCCGGTAAGCGTCCTCTGACACTCGCCATGATCCGTCGGCTCCACGACGCGATGGGAATCCCAGCAGACATTCTTATCGCCGAGCCCGCGAAGCGCCGCAGGCGCGTCGCTCGGCCAACAGTCGCCCGCTCGGCCAGATCCGCACCCCACCGAAGATCGGCATAGAGCCTGGCCAACCAGGCGTTGCAGCGGACAGCCGCCTTCCGTCGCTTCGCTCCGTCTGTCGTAGTCAAGTAGACCAGCCGACATTCTTGATTATGGCGCATATTCGTTTCCTCTTCTCCGCGCACGAATCCATTGTCATCACCGATGATCGATGATGGTGGGTCGTGCGGCGTGTGGTCGGGTAAGGACGGCTCGGCTCGTGAGAGAGTGCGACTGGATCTGTCTCGTGGCGCATCCACTCATTGGTGGTGCGGGATCAGCGACGTGGAGTGTTTCGCGGCGTCTCTCTCAGTTCGCGTGGTGCGCTTTGGACTGGCGTGGAGGCTCCAACTGGTGGGCCCGAAGACTGAGCTGAGCGTCACCTTGCGAGCTGCCTTCCCGACGATGGGAAGTCTTCTACGTGGCAGCGGCAGAAGTCTCTGCTCGCCGCATCGCAGCCCGCGACTTCGGTCGCGGCCAGCTTGGCGCCGTCTCCTTTCGAGCGGCGCGCGCGTTCAATCGACGGGTCTCGAACAGCTTGGTTTCATCGAAGGAGGCGCCGCGCGCGACGTGAAACGCCGCCCGCGCGAGCTTGCGCATGACGGCCACGACCGCCCGCATCTTCGACGTCTCGGTGTAGCCGCGTCGCCTGGTGTACCAGGCGTTCACCGTCGGCGACTTCTGGATCATGCGCAGCGCGAACATGAAAAGGACCCGGCGTACCAGGGAGGGTCCGCGCTTCGTGATGGCGAGCTGCCCGCGAGTCTCGCCACTGCTCTTCTCGCGCAGGTTGAGGCCGCAGCCTTTCTCGAGCTGTGCCGCGTTCGTGTAGTGCTCGAGGTCGCACATCGTGACGACGACGGCCCCGGTGTAGCCGCCCATCCAGCTCGCGAGCGCCGCGTAGGTGGTGTCGTGCTCGGCGAACGTCGCGAGCTCGGCATCGAGCGCGTCACTGCGTTCTCTGGCGTCGAGCGCCTGTTTGGCGATCATCTCTACGAGGCGGATATGCTCGCCGTACATCGGCACGCCAAGCGTGGTGCGTGCGCTCCCGATCACCGCCTCGATCAGCTCGTCTCCGAACTGTCCGCGCGACGACTTGCTGAGGAGCGCGCGGGCATCGCCGGCGCGCATCGCCACGCGCACTGGGCTGCCGAGCTCCGCGAGGAGCCGCAGTCCCGTCTTGTGCTCGCGAACATTCATCCAGCGGCCGAGCTCGGGCCAGTGGCGCGCAAGGAGCGCTTCAAGCCGTCCGAAGCACCGCTCCAAAGCCGATTCCTCGTGCCTGCGCAAGTCGACCAGCGCCCGAAGCCGGGTGCGCGATGGCGTCACCTGCACGTACGGTTTCGACAGCCCCATCGCGCACAGCTTTGCGATGAGCGCAGCGCTCTTGGGGTCATGCAGACTCGGCACCGCGTCGAATACTTCGCGGGAGTCGAAGGTCTTCTTCGGCGAGACCATGCGAACGTCGACTCCGGTCAACGCCAACCTGTCGCGTACGGCGTCGCCGTAAGTGCCGGTCGGCTCCATCGCGACTTGGATCTTCGCTCGCGGCCCGAGTGCGCGGCTCAACTCTTCGACGAGCGCGAGAAACGTCCGCGTCTCCTCAGGGTGCTCGAACCGCAGCAGTTTCAGGACATCGCCAGCCAGCGTGGCGAGAGCTACGACGAACTTCGACTTCGCCACGTCCAGCGCGACGATGCATCCGCCCACCAACATCGGCAGCACGTCCTGCACACGAACCTGCTCGACATGCTCCGAGTGATAAGTACGCTTCTTCTTCATTGCGTATTCCGCTCGACCCGATCGCTCATTCCGGCCGGACTCGATCGTCCGTTTCGGAGCACCCGATCACTTGATCGGAGCGAAGCGACGGGGAGTCTGGAAATCAGTGCTTGCCGGTCGTCGTGAGAGCCTTCTTCTTTCGCATGGAGGGGCCGCGTAGCGCGATCTCGTGCGCGTTGTGCACGAGGCGATCGCAGATCGCGTCGGCGATCGTGGGGTCGCTGAGCGCAGCGTGCCAAGTTTTCGAGGAGAGCTGAGACGTGATGATCGTCGACGCGCGCTCGTAACGATCCTCGAGCACCTCGAGCAGATCGCGACGTTCTGCGTCCTTCATCGGCGCGAGGAGGAAGTCGTCGAGCACGAGGACGTCGACGCGCGACAGGCGGCCGAGCGCCGAGCTGTACGAGCCCGACACGCGCGCGACGGCGAGGTCTTCGACGAGACGAGGGACGCGTACGAAGAGGGCGCGCATTCCGTGTCGGCACGCCGCCTCGGCCAATGCCGCGCCGAGGAAGCTCTTGCCGGTTCCCGTCGCGCCCGTGATCAACACATTCTGCTTCGACTTCGCCCACTGACATGTCGTCAGCTGCTTCAGGAAGCTCTTCTCGAGCCCGCGCGCCGCGTCGCACTCGACGGCGTCGAGAGACGCCTGCGCGGTGAGGCGAGCTTCCTTGAGTCGTCGCTCGACCCGCCTGTTGTCGCGATCCGACCACTCGCGGTCGATGATGATCCCCAACTTGTCTTCGAAGGCGAGCTGATGGCTCGGGGACGCCTCGAGCAGCTCACGTGTGGCCTTCGCCATCCCCGCCATTTTCAGATCCAGCATCTTTTGAATCGTTTCTTCGATCAGCATGTCAGTGCTCCTTTTCGTAGTAGCTGCCACCACGCACATTCTCGTGGTGACCGAGAGGGGGAAGCTCTTCGCGTTTCGGCGCGGGTGCGCGCTCCAGGCCGCGCTTCAGCAACGCCTCGATGTACTTGCGGCGCGGCGGCGTAGAGCCGCAGACCTCGAGCGCGTAGGCGCAGGCGCCGTCGAAGCGGGACGCGAGATGCCGCTCGCCGGCACGGATCAGCCCCAGCACAGCGCGGTAGCCGAGCTCCGGGCGTGGGTACTGCGCCAGCGTCATCTCAGCGACTCGTGCGACGTGAGGGCCGATCTTCTCGGCCCAGCCGATCAAACGGGCAGGCGGCCATTTGCCGTAGTCCCGATGTGATGCGGGTCGATGGGCCTCGCAGGTCACGACGCTGCCCTTCGGCCCGTAGCTGCGGACGTGACCGTGCACGCGTTGTCCGCCGTGCCAAACCTCTACCATCCGCGCCGTCGCCCGCAGCTCGACACGCTCACCCACGAGCGCGTGCGGCGCGCTGTAGAGCCGATCGTCGAAGGCAATGTGGTAGTCGATGTTGACGCGTGCCCAGACGCGCTCGGTCGGCTCGAAGCGGCGAGCCGGGAGCTGCTTGAGGGCCGGCTGGTCGATGCTCTCGAAGGCTTGTCGCCGACATCCAGGCAGCTTCTTGAAGGGTCGATGGTTGAGGTCCTCGAGCAGCTCGGCAATGGCGATGTTGAGCTCGTCGAGGCTGAAGAAGCGACGATGGCGCAGCTTCGCAAGGATCCATCGCTGCGCGATCAGAACGCCCGCTTCGACCTTCGCCTTGTCCCGCGGCTTGCGAGGTCTCGCCGGGATGATGGCCGTCTCGTAATGGCTCGCGAGATCGAGCAGAGTCGCGTTGATGTCGGGGTCGTACCGGTCGGGGCCTGTGACCGCGCTTCGAAGCTGATCGGGGACCAGCACCTCTGGGACCCCGCCGAAGTACTCGAGCGCACGCACCACCGAGCCGACGAAGTCGAGGCTCCTCTGCGTCCGCGTCGCTTCGGCGTAGGTGTAGTTGCTCGCGCCGAGCACCACGACGAAGAGCTCGACGGCGGTCGCCTCGCCGGTGCGAGCATCCACGATGCTCGGTCGCTTGCCGGAGTAGTCGAGAAACGCCTTCTCGCCGGCGCGATGGGTTTGGCGCATCACCAGGTCGAGGCGCCCCCGCCATCGGTGGTAGTGCTCGCAGAATTGCGTGTACTGATAGGGCGGCTGCTCACCGGAGCGTGACTGCGCAGCCTCGACGTACTCGGTCCACAAGAGCTGCAGCGTCACGCCGGTGCGTCGCAGCTCTTGGTGCACCCAGTCGAAGTCGATCGGCGCGCGTGGCAGCGTCGTGCCGTACTGCGGCTGGCGAAAGAGCCGCGCCTCGAGCTCGGCGTCGGTGAGGCGCTGCACGTCCTCCCACGACACTGCGCTCTCGCGGGCTCGCCGCAGGTACTCGCTGACGGTGCCGCAGCCTAGGCGGCACGACGCCGCGATCTGACGGTGCGATCGCCCGCACTCGAACTTGAGACGAAGAACTTCCCGAATCTTCCGCATGGAGTGTCGCTCCGACATCGCCAGGCGGTCGCGCATCGGCGCGCTGCCGCCCAGCCTCGTGGACAACTCCCTGCCACCTCGCGCCGGCGACCGGCCTCAGGCCACAGCCTGATCGGGTCCGGCCGAAGTCACCGATCGGGTCCGCCGAAACGGGCGATCGGGTCCTCCGAGATCAGTGATCGGGTCCGACCGAAACAGGTGATCGGGTCTGACCGAAACGGGTGATCGGGTCCGGCCGGAATACGCACTTCATCGGGGACGACCTCCCGGGGGCGGCTCCTGAGCGCCCACCACTTCGGTGGATATTGAGGCGTCCCCGACTTTGCTACCGCTGACTGGTGTTCGCGGGTGAACGCCGGTACGTTGGGCAGCCAGCTGAGACCAATGTCTCAAGACCGAAGCAAGACGCTCGACGAGCTTGAGGGGGTGGTATGGGGACCCCCGACCTTCGACTCAACACTGGTCGTGACCTGTCACCAGTTGCGAACGCGGCCGCTGTGCGACTTCACCGCAGAGGATCTGCGCATCATGCTCGGCCAGAAGATCTCGGTACCACTGCTACTTCCGCTGGCGATCGAACTTCTTCGCCGCGACCCTTTCACCGCCGGCAACTACTATCCTGGAGATCTTCTGACAGTGGCGCTGAACGCGGCGGCGGACGCGAGCAGCGACCACACTCAGCAGCTGGTCGAGCTCGCGCGCGCGGCGCTGCGCGAGCTCTCGGTGCGCGAGCAAGATGGCTACGCCGGACCGTTTGAGCCGATCTATGCCGACCTGGCCCGCCAGCTTCGCTCCGCTCTCGCCGGCTTCGTGGCCGCGCAGCGCGCATTGATCTGAATCTCCCGCTGCCTGCTTCTGCCCAACTAGGCGTTGCAGCGGTCGGCTCGCTCTCCCTCGCTGCGCTCGGTCTAGCGCCCGCCGCTGAACGCCGGTACGTTGGGCGGACTGAAGCATGACGGAAATGTTGTCAGTGCCAAAGCTGCTCCGCGAGCTGCTGGAGCAAGGCAGATGGTTGCATCCTGGGGACGACGTCCTCAAAGGCGCATTCCCATCGTTGACAGACCCGCTGGAGTTCTGCGCTGCGATCGACGGGAGGCCGATCTCCACCTATCTCGGATGGCCTTCCGCGAGCTCGGAGTGGACAGTCTTCCGAATGTACGCAGACCGGAACCCACGGCCGCTTCCTTGGCTGGATGCCCATCTCGCGGTCTTCTTGGCTGTGAATCGAGTTCCCGGAGACGACGTTGCCATCGCGCTAGACTTTCGTGGGGATTTGAACGCCCCCGCTGTCGTCGCAAGCCATTGGCCTGAGTCCGGAAGCGAGTGGGTCCTTCTCGCGGAAAGCTTCGATGCCTTCTGGCGGGCTGTCCAACCTGTCGGAGATCGCCCGTGATCATCAAGTGCGAGCGGCACGGCCTCTCACTCGGCAACTACGTCTGTGACCACGTTCAGGCAGCGATCGGCGCATGGTCCCCAGCGTGGGCTGGCACAGCCATGCCGACGACACCCGAGGATACGTATCGAATCGAACGGGAAGATCGCACCTTTGAACGCGCCATCTTCATTTGCCGCTTATGTAGAGAGCAGTTCCAACTTGGCCCAACTGGGCCAGTACCAGAGGACCTCCTTGCCGAGGAAATCCTTGAGGGCCACTCGAGCGCCTTTCCTTCGGTCTTTCCCTCGTGTCAGGGGTGTCTCGACGCGTGGCTTCCCACGCGCTTGCGCTGAAGGCGGGCTTGCTGGAGTGATCGTAGCGCCGCCCAACTAGGCGTTGCAGCGGACGACGCCCTCGCTCGCTTCGCTCACTCTGGTCGTCGCCGCTGAACGCCGATACGTTGGCCAGTCCAGCCATGCGCGTATTGCCGCTCTCAGAACTCGCCGAATGGGATTCGAAAGGCGGACCAGTGGCTGTCGTCTACCCATTCAACTCGGCAAGGTCGGCGCGCTCCGGCGACCCCTCGACTCATGAGCTGCGGGCCGCGCTCGATCTCTTCGTTCTAACCGTGCAGCAGCTCTCCGTACGCTTTGGTTCACCTGACTTCCCGTCATCGCAGCGGGTGACGCCAGGCGAGGTGCGGGAATCTTCATTTGGTGTCGTCGTATGGGACTTTGATTACTACAAGCTTGTTGTCGATCTCTGCAGATGCGGTGACGAACCATCCGAACTGTACCAAGTCCAGATTCGGCGCATCGATTCGGAAGGAGCATTTCTCTCTCACCGGAACGCCCGCAAGATTCTCGAGCAACTTGCCAATGAACTGAAGCCACTTCTCGGAAGTTCTACGGCACCAGACGCGCCTCAAGCACTTGAATCAGCGACATCTGCAGCCCTGTACTGCGCGGTTGCTGACAAGCCTGAGCTGAACGAGCCGTCCGTCGACGGTTTTCTCCTGCGCAAGCTCGAATCATCGGACTCGAGGACAGCTACACTGACAGGGCTGCTCGTAAGGCTTGACGGATCGTGCGAGCCAGCCAAGCTTCTTGTCCGGTTGGACGATCGGGCGCGCGTGTCCTTCCTCAAGATCTGGCTCGGTGATCGAACGGGACGCAAGTACGACCTAGCATCTTGGAGCCACGCGATGTTGCCCGAGACCTCGTCCGAGTGGCGCAGCAGCCTGGAGTTCCAGGGGCTGGCCAACTAGGCGTTGCAGCGGACGACGCCATCGCTCGCTTCGCTCACTCTGGTCGTCGCCGCTGAACGCCGGTACGTTGAGCAGACCAGACCCGGGCGTGCGTCAATGGATGGGCTCCCCGGTGAATCGATCGCGTCCCATCCAGAACGCGCATTGCGGACACCATTCTTCTGTGTAGTCGATGCCCTGTTCGTGCGGACAGCCGAGAATTCGGTCCGCGAGCACAACGGTTCGCGCAGCGTGTTCCTGAACGAACGCCAGAACACGTCTCGCTATCGCGCCGTCGTGCCGTGCATCGTCCTCAGAGAACCACCTCTCAAGGATGTCTGGTTCCGCCGCCGCCGCACGCACCAAGCTCACGGCCACCTTCGTCGCGCGCTGGTCATCGGGGCCGTAAAACGCAACAGTCACCACAGGATATCCGCAGAAGCCCCGCTTTGCCTTCTTCAGCAATGCCTTGCGGTCGAGTGCACTCATGAGTCCTTCGGCGCATTCTATCCGCTTTCCGCGACATGAGATCGCACTCGCGCCAACCGTTGACGCCGCCCTACTGCGAGAGTGGGGCGACGACCCATGCATCCTGAACGCTGCTGGATTCCGCGTCGTCGTCCGCGCGGTAAAGACGGCCGAGTTGACGCGGGCCGCCCAACTGGGCGTTGAAGCCGACGACCACCTTCCGTCGCTTCGCTCGGTCTGGTCGCGGCCTAACGCCGGTACGTTGGGCAGCTGACAGTACGGTTATCCCAAGACCGGTTGTTCGGAGGGGACCGAGATCCCAGCTGACAGCCCCAGCCGGGACTGGTCGTTGTCTCGCGAGATGACGATCGCGGCATCACCGTCGAGGCTGCTCGTGGCCCCCGGGCTGCTTAACCGCCATCTCGGAGACCACGATCTCCCACGCTGAGACGTCAACGACCATCCGCGCCAAGCGACCGCGCTGAACCGCCGCCTAAGGATCCGGCTTCCCGAGCCAAGCCGGACCGAGAGGCCGACGGCTTGCCGTGTAGCTACGGGCGTATATACTTTGGTACATGACAGCTCCGGCACGGGCAAAACTCTTCCAGAACGGCGGCAGCCAGGCCGTTCGGCTCCCGCGCGAGTGCCGATTTCCAGCCGGAGAGCGAGAGGTTCTGGTCCGGCGCGTTGGTAGAAGCGTGGTTCTCGAACCACTCGACGAGTGGCCGGAGGAGTTTCTCGAGACCCTTGGGGCTCTCACGGAGAAGCTCGAGCGTCCGAAGAGTCCCTCGATCGCCAAGTTGTGCGATCCCTTCGGGTGAGCGATGCCGCTGTTCATGTTGGACACAGACTCCGTGAGCTACGCGCTTCGCGGGGAAGGGAACGTCGGAGCGACGATCGCGCGCCACCGTCCATCCGAGCTCTGCGTCAGCGCGATCACGCTGGCGGAGCTTCGTTTCGGAGCAGACCGCCGTCGCTCTCGCAAGATCCACGCGGTCATCGATGCGTTCATCGCCGGTGTGCAGGTGGTTCCTTTCGACGAGGATGCCGCGACGCGCTTCGGCGCCGTCGGCGCAGCGCTCGCGGGCGGTAGTGCGCCCATCGGGCAGATGGACACGCTTATCGCAGCTCACGCGCTCTCGGTCGGAGCCATCCTCGTTACGAACAACCACAAGCACTTCTCCAAGGTGCCCGGCCTTAAGCTGGAGAACTGGACGTGAAAGAAGCTCGCCGACGCAAACGACGTCGAGCTGAACCGACCCACGCTGAGTCCGAGCACGATCGTCAGCAGCAGAGTAGACCAGGCCGTTCTGTCCGCTCCCCTGCCCAACTGAGCGTTGGACCGGACAGCCTGTTCGCTCGGGGGACCTTCGGTCCCCTCACTCTCGACGGCTGCCGCTCAACGCCGGTACGTTAGCGCGCCGCCACCTCGCGAGTTGCCGCAGATGCATTACCGTGGTACTGTGTCGGGATGAAGCTGGCGCAG
>JBGTSH010000093.1:0-31020 GCA_041940405.1 Polyangiaceae bacterium | reverse complement strand
GATGGCCTCCAATCTCACGGGTCAGGTGCGAGGCATCGCCAAGGTCGTAACGGCGGTCGCGGTCGGCGATCTGAGCCAAGAGTTCGTCGTCGAAGCAAAGGGCGAGATCGCTGCCCTTGCCGTCACCATCAACTCGATGACCGCCACCCTCCGCACGTTCGCCGATCAGATGATCACTGTGGCTCGCGAGGTCGGAACCGAAGGCAAGCTCGGCGGCCAGGCGCGGGTCCCCGGAGCCGCCGGGACATGGCGCGACCTGACCGACAACGTGAATCAGCTCGCCGCGAACCTGTCCACGCAAGTGCGCGCGATCTCCGAGGTGGCGACCGCCGTGACCCAAGGCGATCTCAGCCGGACCATCACGGTTCAGGCGAGAGGTGAGGTGCTCGCGCTCAAGGACACCATCAACCAGATGATCGCCAACCTCGGCGATACCACGCGCAAGAACCGCGAACAGGACTGGCTGAAGACGAACCTCGCCAGGTTCTTCGGGGTGATGCAGGGGCAGCGCAACCTCCAGGCACTCACCGACCAGATCATCGGCGAGCTGACGCCGGTCGTCGGCGCACAACTCGGAGCGTTCTACGTAGCCGAGGCAGAGCAGCCGCTCGACGGCGGGAGCCTGGTGCTGAAAAGCTCGTACGCGTACACCCGTCGCAAGCAGCTCAGCAATCGCTTCCACCTGGGCGAGGGCCTCGTTGGGCAGTGCGCGCTCGAGCGCAAAGCGATCGTCGTAACCGATGTCCCGAGCGACTATGTGCACATCTCGTCAGGCTTGGGCGAGGCGCCGCCGCGCAGCATCGCGGTCCTTCCGGTGCTGTTCGAGAACCAGGTGCGCGGCGTCATCGAGCTCGCCTCGTTTCGCGACTTCTCGCAGGTGCAGCTCGCGTTCCTCGAACAGCTGATGCTGTCGGTCGGTCTCGCGATGAACCTCATCGGCACGAGCATGCGGACCGAGCAGCTCCTCGAGCAGCTGCAGGGCTCGAACGTGGAGCTGGACAGGCGCCGGGCGGAGCTCGAGGACCGCGCGCAGCTCCTCGAAGCGCGCAACCGCGAGATCGCCCAAGCCAGCGCGTCGCTTCAGGCCAAGTCACAGGAGCTGGCGAGGGTGTCGCAGTACAAGTCGCAGTTTCTCACGAACATGTCCCACGAGATCCGGACGCCGCTGAACAGCATGATGATTCTGGCGCAGATGCTCGAGGCGAACGAGGACAAGCAGCTCGCACCCAAGCAGCAAGAGTGGGCGGCGGCGATCCATACCGCAGGCCGCGACCTGCTGGCGCTGATCAACCAGATCCTCGATCTTTCCAAGGTCGAGGCCGGCCGCATCGAGGCCCATCCGCAGACGCTTCGCCTCTCCGAAGCGCGCGGCTTCGTCGAGCGCGCGTTCCGGCCATTGGCGCTCCAGAAGGGGCTCGAGCTCGGCGTCGAGATAGCCGAGGACGCGCCCGAGACGCTATTGACCGATCCTCAGCTCCTTCACCAGATTCTGAAGAATCTGCTCGCCAACGCGTTCAAGTTCACGGAGCACGGTCGGGTAGAGCTGCGAATCCAGCCGGCCGGCCCCGAGCACGAGGGGAGCGAGATCGTGAAGCGCGCCCCGGCGGTCCTCGCCTTCTCCGTGATCGATACGGGGATCGGAATCCCGAAGGAGCAACACGCGCGGATCTTCGAGGCGTTCCACCAAGCGGATTCGTCGATTACCCGCAAGTACGGTGGCACCGGCCTCGGGCTCGCGATCAGTCTCGAGTACGCCCGCGTCCTGGGCGGTGACATCATCGTCAAGAGCACCCCGGGCGTGGGGAGCACGTTCACGCTGCTCTTGCCGGTCGCGGCTCCGGCTACCGAGCTCCAAACGGTACCGCCGAGAGAGCCGGCCGCCGAGACGCCGCCGTTGGAGCCCGCAACTACGCCCGAGGACGAGCGCGCGCTCGCGAGCAAGCGGGTCCTCGTCGTGGAGGACGACCCTCGTAACCTCTTCGCGCTGGCCGCACTTCTCGAGCGCAAGCAAATGGAGGTCGTACCCGCATCGAACGCCCGCGAAGCGTTCGCGGCCCTCGAGAAGCAGCCGGACGTGGACATCGTCCTGATGGACATCATGATGCCCGATGTCGACGGCTACCAGGCGGTGAGGCAGCTTCGAGCGAGAAAGCAGTTCGAGGGGCTACCGGTGATCGCTCTGTCGGCCAAGGCGAGCGCGTCGGATCGCAACGAAGCCCTCGCCGCGGGGTTCGACGACTTCCTGGTCAAGCCGGCCGAGATCGGAGAGCTCGTCTCGGCGATGGCGCGCCGGCTCCGAAAGGCGGCATCGTGAGCACGCTCGCTGCCGACGCCGCCTTCGAGCCCATGCCCGTCAGCCTTTTGGTGGTCGACGATCATCGAGAGAACCGCGCCGCAGTTCGCGCCATCTTGGAGGATCCGAGCTATCGCCTCGTCGAAGCGAGCTCGGGGCAGGAAGCGCTCAGAAGGCTCTTGGACCACGAATTCGCCGTGCTGCTGGTCGACGTCGTGATGCCGGATATGGACGGATTCGAGCTCGTTCGCACGATCAAGGAGCGTGAACGCAGCGCGGTCGTCCCGGTCCTCTTCCTTTCGGCAGAGGCGAGCGATCTCGAATTGATCTACACGGGCTACCGCGCCGGAGCCGTGGATTACCTCGTCAAGCCGCTCGTTCCCGACATGCTCCGTGCGAAGGTCGCCGTTTTCGTGGAGCTCTACCGGCAGCGCAAGCGCCTCGAGCGCCAGGCGCTCCTCTTGGTGGAGGCGGGTCGGCGAGAGGCCGAGCTGAAGATGATGGAGCTTCGAATGGCGAGCGAGCGTAGGTACCGAACGCTCGCCGAAGCGGTCCCTCACATCGTGTGGACCGCTCGGGCGGACGGCGTCGTCGACTACTTCAACAAGCGTTGGTTCGAGTACACCGGCATCACGACCGAGCAGGCGAGGGGATCCTGGGACGTCGCCATTCACCCTGACGACCTCGCGTGGTGCGCTCAGGTTTGGCAACGAGCGCGAAGCACCGGAGAGCCCTTCGAGATCGAGTGCCGATTGCGCCAGCACCACAGCGCGGCATCGGATGGCCACGCGGCGTACAGGTGGCATCTCGGGCGGGCCGTGCCGGAGCGCGGGAGCACCGGCGGCACCCTCGGGTGGGTGGGTACGTTCACCGACATCGAGGATCAGAAGCGGGCCGCGATCGAGCGTGGGCTGTTGTACGAACAAGCGATGAACGCGACGCGCGCGCGCGATGAGTTCCTGTCCGTCGCGTCTCACGAGCTGCGAACGCCGCTTTCGTCGTTGCAGCTTGCGATTCAGATGCTGCTGCGTCCGATGCTGAAGGCCGGCTCGCTCACGATCTCTCCGGACCAACTGCGTGCCAAGCTCGAGCTCTGCGCGCGTCAGGTCGAGAGGCTCACCCACCTCGTTGCCGAGCTCCTGGACGTCTCCCGCATCGCCTCCGGCCGGCTACGGGTCGAACCCACGGATCTCGATCTCGTAGCGCTTACGCGGGATGTCATCGCTCGACTCGCAGATGATGCAGCTCGCGCGCATTCGCCGGTCGAGCTTCAGGCGCCCGATGTGCTTCGCGGCCGCTGGGACCCCTCACGTTTGGAACAGGTCATCGTCAACCTCCTCACCAACGCCTTCAAATTCGGCAAGGAGCGTCCCATCGAGATCCATATCGAAGCGCGGGACGACACGGTGCTCCTCTCCGTACGGGACCATGGAGTCGGCATCGGGCGCGAGGACTTGGAGCGAGTCTTTCGTCGCTACGAGCAAGCCCAGTCGGCTCGCGCGCACGGAGGTCTCGGAATGGGGCTCTACATCGCGCGCCAGATCGTGGAAGCGCACGGTGGAAGGATTGGTGTCGAGAGCCGGCCGGATGAGGGCGCAACCTTCGCCGTCGAGCTCCCGCGATGGTCGAGAGCCGCCGATCGAGCCGCGCAGCAGCCTGTGACCGGGAGAGCTCATGAGCAAGCTGATTCTGATCGTTGAGGACGACCAAGACGCAGCGATGATGATGTCCGAGGTCCTCGAGGCCGAAGGATATCGTACCGCGACGGCGTTCAACGGCGCGGAGGCTCTGGAGATCCTGAACGAGTGCGAACGGCCCGTCCTCATCCTCCTCGACATGACGATGCCCGTGATGGACGGCTGGGGATTCCGCGAGAGCCAGCTCAAGCAGCCGGAGCTGGCGTCGATCCCGGTCGTGACGGCGACCGCGGACGGCGACGCAAAAGGAAAGGCCGCGAGGATCGCGGCCGCCGGGTGGCTGGCAAAGCCGTTGTCGATTGACAGGCTCTTGGCGGAGGTCGGACGCGTTTGCGGAGCGCCATGAGCGGAGCGTCACGTTGAAATTCCACCCGCGGGCCGCCCGTCGGTCATCTCGGCGACGCCGAAGTCGAGGAGCTCGACCTCAGCCGACGGCGACGATCGCGTCGGCCTGCGCGCCGAAGACGATGGCATCGAGCAGGTCCGACTCGGCGACGAGAGCGAGGTCCGGGTGGTCGCGCGCCACGAACGTCTCACCGCCGGCGTCGTCGAAGCCGCAGGCGTGCGCGCCGCCTGTCGAGCCGATGGCCCAGAGGTGCTCGGCGAGCGTTCGTTCGTCCGGACGGAGGACCACGCGCTTCTTGATCCGGAGGCGCTCGCCGAGCTCGACCATCCTGAGGTCCTCGAGCGGCGCGGTGCTCACGTGGCTGTCCACGCCGACCGACAGCCGGACGCCCGCCGCCGCGAGCGCCGACACATCGGGCAGGCCGTCGCCCAGGTCGCGCTCGGTCGTCGGGCAGAGGCAGACGCCCGCGCCCGCTTCGCCCAGGAGCGCCGGCTCGTGGGTTGCAAGATGCGTCGCGTGCACGGCGACGAACCGCGAGCCGAGAACGCCTCGATCGGCGAGCAGCTCGACGGGGCGCCGGCCGGTCTCTTCGAGGCACGCCTCGATCTCGGCCGGCTGCTCGGCGACGTGCATGTGAAGCGGGAGCTCGGCGTCCTTCGCGAAGGCGGCGATGTCGCCGAGCCACGAGGGCGGCACGGCGCGCACGCTGTGCGGCGCGACGCCGACGCGGACCCGCGGCTCGCCGCGCCACCGGGTGCGCAAGACCTCGACGTCGCCCAGGGCGTCGTCGAGCCTCTCGTCCGAGAAGCGGCGCTGCGCACCCTCGGGCGGACGCCCTGCCCCGGCCCGATGATAGACGACGCGCAACAGGGCGATCCGGAGCCGCGCGTCGAGCGCTGCGCGAATCACCGCCTCGGACATGACGGTACGGTCTTCGTACGGCGTCCCGTCGGGCTGGTGGTGAACGTAGTGAAACTCGCCGACGGTGAGCACGCCGCGCCGGCGCAGCTCCTCGAACGCGACGCGCGACACCGCGTAAATCGACTCTGGATCGAGCGACGCCGCGAGCTCGTACATCGCCGTCCGCCACGACCAGAAATCATCGGTCCCCGCCGGACCGGGCCGCTGCGCGCGTCCGCGCATGGCGCGCTGGAACGCGTGCGAATGCGCCGACGCGAGCGCCGGCAGGGCGATTCGATCCCCCAGGATCCTCATCTCACTTCCCCCAATCGACGACCGGCCTTCCGGGCGGCGTCACGTTCGGCATCGCGTGGTACCACTCGCGCGCCGTGTCCGCGAGGGGCGCACACAAGCGCTCACCGAGATCGACGCGCTCGTCGGGATCCGCGAGCACGTCGAAGCAGTGGAACGTCGCGTCCCACTCGCGCGCCTCGAGCTTGCGCGGGCCCTGCATCACGCCCCAGTTCCGGAACGAGCACTCCCAGACCCAGGTGCAGTTGGTCATCGGCACCGGGCCGAGCGTGCGCTCGGGCCGCGTGATCGGGTGGCCTATCATGCGCGCCTTGAACGGCTCCATCTTCGGATCGTCCCAGACGCCGAGCAGGTCCAAGAACGTGGGTCCGAGGTCGAGGTGCCAGACGAGCTCGTCTTTTGCATTCCTGAGCGTCTTCTCTTCTTCCGGCGAGAGGGTGCCGGGCGGCGCGTCGATCCAACCTTCGACGCGGACCTCTTCGTCGTAGAGCGCGCTCGTGTGGCCCATCTGCCAGTGCTCGCGGAACGACTCGCCGTGGTCGGAGGTGTAGACGACCACCGTGCGCTTGCCGCTCTCGGTCGAGCGAATGAACCGCAGGAGCTCGGCCACCGCGAAGTCCGAGCGATAGACGACGTTCATGTAGTAGTTGAAAAAGTGCTGGTTCTTATCGGGCGCCTTCGCCATTTCGCTCGGGCGGAACGGCGCGAGTCCTTCTTCGTACACGTAGGGGTAGTGCACGTTGGAGTAGTGCACGACCGCGAAGAACGGCTCCTTCATCTGGGGCCAGTCCTTCTTGATCCATTCGGTGAGAAGCTCGTCGTTCGCGCCGGCGTCGAGGTCCGCCGCCGAGTCCAGGTGCGTGGCGACGCATCCATGCGAAATGGGTAGGTCCTGCACGTACTGGCGCGCATTGCCGAACATGAGGTTCTGGCTCGTCCAATAGGCGGTGTCGTAGCCGGCTGCCGCCGCGTAGTCCCAGAGCAGCGGCACCGAGTGGAGGAGCTCGCGGGACTCGAACGGAGCGACGCCGGACCAGATGTTCGAGATCGAGATCGCCGTCGTCGACGCATTCGCGCGAAGCTGGCGGAGCGGAAAGCGGTCCGGCACGACTGCGTTCGACCACGGCGTCGCCTGGTCGCATCGCGCATCGTACTCGATGCACGAGACGTCGCCGCGCTGGCTCTCTTGAAGGACGAGGATCACGTTGCGCGGCCGCGCCGGCTTGCGCGTGAGCTTCGGCACATCCATCGGCTTGCGTCGCTGCACGCGGAGGTCGGGTGAGTCGTTGGTGATGTCGAGCATCTCCTTCGCGAGCGCTGTCATGCCGTGCACGTACAGCGCGTCGGGCGGCGAAGCCTGGATGCCGCGATAGCTCGTCGGTATCAGCGTCGACGCGTAGACGACCCCCGGCACGAGGAGCAAGGAGAAGCGCCACGGCCAGCGGCGCGCGCGGATGCGCCGCTTCGCCTGGTAAAGGATCCAGGTGCCGAGCGCGAGCGCGATCGCGAAATGGAAGATGACGATTGGTCGCGAGAGCGGGAGCGTCCCCACGATCGATTGGACCAAGTTCTTCGAATGGAGCTGCCCGTCGATGCTGAGGTACGTGTTCCAGAATGCGTGAAACGCTGCCTCGGACCCCATGATGACGACGAACGTCACCAAAAAGAGCCCGCCCATGATCGACGCGACGAAGCCGCGCGCGCGCGACGCCGCGTAGACGAGCACGCCCCAGAAGACGAGGCTCTGTGCGATGCCGCCGCCGTACGAGCCGAGGTACTTGGTCGGGAACTGAAGGATCGACGGCCCGCGCCGGATCGCTTCGCCGTACAGCATCCAGAGCGTGGGCAAGGTGATCAGAAAGAGCGCCCACGCGCGGCGGCGCCGCTTGATTCGCCGCCGGAGGATCTCGAAACGCTCCTTCTGCCCTACGTTCACGTCGCCGCTCATCGCCTTGGGCTCACTTGCCGCCCGGCATACCGCCGTGGGCCTTCTCCGCGATCGAGCGCAGGTCCCCGCACGCATCCGGCCCGAGGTCCTTCTTCTCGAACGGATCGTCGGCGACGTCGTAGCAGCGCCACGTCTGATCCCACTCGCGTGCGATGAGCTTCTTGGTGCCGCGGATGACGCCCCAGTTCTGGAACGCGCACCCCCAGACGCCGCTGCAGTTGGTGAGGAGGAGCGTCTTCAGCTCTCCGGGCGGTCGGAGCCAGCTCTCGCCGGGCATTTCTTTTCTGTAGCCGGCGATCTCGGGCACGTCCCAGAGACCGAGCAGATCGAGGATCGTCGGCGTCATGTCGGTGTGGAACGTCGGGTGCTCGCGCCTGGCGGAGATGTTCTTTCGCTCTTCGGCGGTGAGGGTCCCCTCTGGTGCGTCGACCCAGCCGGGCACGTGGATCTCTTCCTCGAAGAGCGACGCGGTGTGGCCGAGCTGATCGTGCTCGCGGAATTGCTCGCCGTGATCCGAGGTGAAGATGACGACGGTGCGCTTGCCCACCTCGCGGCTCCTCAGCTCGCGAAGGAACCGCCCGACCGCCTTGTCCTGGAGCACGACCGCGTTCTTGTAGTGGTTGTGGTACGCGTCGTTGTCCGAGGCGTCCTTCGAGCTCGACGCGGGCTGAAACGGCGAGTCGTTGGGGTCGACCTTGTACGGCAGGTGCGTGTTGCCGACGTGCACGACGGCGAAGAACGGCTCCTCGAGGCTCGGCAGCTCGGCGAGCGCGCGATCGACGAGCAAGCCATCGTCGCCACCGACGTCGATGTCCGCCGCGGGCTCGATGTCGGTCGCGCCGCACTGGAACTTCGTCGGAAGGTCCTGCACCCACAGGCGCGAGTTCGCGAACATCATGTGGTGGCTCGACCAGTACGCCGTCTCCATCCCCGCGGCGTGCGCGTAGTCGAAGAGGACAGGCGCGGTGTGGAGCTCTTCGCGCGTGCGCGTCGGCTCGAGCCCCGACCAGAGGACCGCGAGCTGGATGGCCGTGGTCGACGAGTTCGATCGAAGCTGGAGGAGCGGCAGGCGGTTCGGCGCCGCGGCGTTGGTTTGCGGCGAGATCGCGCACTCGTCGGTCGGCAGGGTGCAGTGCGCGTCGAAGCGCAGGCTCTCCGAGAGGAGCAACACGACGTTGCGCGGTGCCGCCGGCGTCGGGGTCAGCGCAGGCAGCTTGGGCGGCGTGCGCCGACCGGGCCGTATCTGCGCGGTCGTCCGGACGCCGGTGAGCTCCTTGACGAGGCCGCCGATCGCGTGAAAGTAGATCACGTCGGGCGTCGAGGCCTGGACCTTGCGGTACGAGCAAGGAATCAAGAAGACGGCGACGACGCAGATCGGCGCGGCGAGCCGCGCGACGAGGAGGCTCTGCGACCTGGGCCGAACGAAGCGGCGCGCGAGGAACACGAGAAAGATCGCGAACGCAAAAGGCGGTCCGATGCTCTTCGCGAAGTTCGGGCCGTCTGCCCCGAGCTGGCCGAGCAGGCTCCCGGTGAACGACGTACCGAAGAGCGTCGCGTCGAGGTTCAGATAACAGGAGTACGAGCTGAAGAAGTAGAGCTGCCCGCCCACCGCGAAGGTGAAGAACGCGACGAAGATCGCCGACGCGATCCAACGCGTGAGGCCGCGGCGTGCCGCGCTCGCCCACAAGAGGCCAGCCCAGAGCGCGGCGCTCTCGACGACCGCAAGGAGGTAGCTCCCGACATACTTGAGCGGAAACTCGCCGAGCAGCGAGGCGCGCATCGTGAAGTCCGCGATCACGACCGACAGCACCGGCACCAAGGCGAGGGTCCACGCCCAGCGCCGGCGCACGAGCGCCCACCGCCGGAGGGTCGGCGACACAGCCGCGCGCGCCGAGCTGGTCACCGGCGCGGGTGTCGAAATTCCCCGGCCCGGTTGGGCCGGTGACGGTGCGCTCCGCGCGCTGTTCCCCGGAGGGGCCGGGGAATTGTGCTCTTTGTTCAACGCCTGACGGCGTTGAAGTGACGGATCACGGACGGACGAGGCCATCGGGTCGAACGAAGAACCGAAAGCATGCTCCTAGACCGTCCAGAGCGCCATTTCATCCCCGTGAGGGGATGAAACAGAAAAAAAATCCCCGGCGCCTTGGATAAGAACGCGCGCGAAGCGCACCTTGGACCCGGACAACGCGCCGGGGATTTCCAGCTCGCGGCAATCTGGACTGCTATAGAGGCCCTGATCCATGGATGTCGGGTCCCTCACCGCCGAGCTCGAAGCAGCGCTCGTCCGCGAGATCCAAACCGAGTTCCACAGGCTGAACGCCGCATATTTCAAGCGCGTCCTGCGGCCGCCGGTGTTCCTGCTCTCCGACGCCGCGACCCGGCTCGGTCGCTTCGATCTGGGGAGCCGCACGCTCGAGCTCTCCAGGAGCCTCGCGCTCACGCAGCCGTGGCCGGCGCTCGTCGAAGTGTTGAAGCACGAGATGGCCCACCAGTACGTGCTCGAGCACCTCGGCGCCGACACCGAGCCCGCGCACGGCCCGACGTTTCGCGACGTTTGCAGGCGCCTCGGCATCGACGCGTCGGCCGCAGGCATGCCACAGGCGGCGAGCGCGCGCTCCGACGACGAAGAGCGCATCTTGAGCCGCATCGCCAAGCTCCTCGCGCTCGCCGAGAGCCCGAGCAAGCACGAGGCAGAGGCCGCGATGAACGCCGCGCAGCGGCTGATGCTCAAGTACAACCTCGATCAGACCGCGGCACGCGCGAAAGGAACCGAGCGCGCCTACGCGTTCCGCACGCTCGGCAAGCCCTCCGGCCGCGTCACCGAGTCGGAGCGCACGCTCGCGGCGATCCTCGGGGACCACTTCTTCGTCGAGGTGATCTGGGTGCCTGCATACCGCCCGCTCGAGCAAAAGCGCGGCAGCGTGCTCGAGATCTCGGGGACGACAGCCAACCTCGAGATGGCCGTCTACGTGCACTCGTTCCTCACGCACGCTGCCGAGCAGCTCTGGATCACGCACAAGCGCGAGCACAGACTCAGGGGCAACCGCGATCGTCGCACGTTCCTCGCCGGCGTGATGTCGGGCTTTCACGCGAAGCTGCAAGCCGAGCGCAAGGCGCAGGCGAAAGAGGGCCTCGTCTGGGTTGGCGACGCGGAGCTTCACGCGTACTACCGGCGTCGTCACCCACACGTCGTAACCGTTCGTTACGGCGGCTCGGCTCGAAACGATGCGCATGCGCACGGCCGCGAGGCAGGAAAGCGCCTCGTCCTTCATCGCCCCGTCGGCAGCGGTCCGAGCGGCGGCGGGCCCAAGCTGCTGGGCCGATAGCGCCCCTTGCCGGCCCCCGCGCCGGCCATGTATTCCAGGCGGCCATGACGCGAGCTCCGCTCTTCCTCGTTGCCTCTCTCTCCGTTCTTTGGCTCGGCTGCGGGGAGCAGCCTACTCCGACCGCCGACAAGGCGAGCGCCACGCCCGCAAAGACGACTGCGTCTGCATCGGCCAAGCCGGTCGCCGAGAAGCCGACCGCCACCGCGACCGCGACGGCATCCGCGCCCGCTCCCGCATCGTCGGCGTCAGCAGCGACGAGCGCTTCCGCCGGGCCGCTCGTTCCGTCCGAGACGCCCGCTTCCGCACCGCCGAGCGAAGAGGAGTTTCAGAAGCTCGACAAGGAGATCAACGTGAGAGCCTCGGGCGAGCAGAAGTGCTCGACCAAGGTACTGAAGGGCTGGTTCGAGCTCTCGTGCGGTCCTGCCGACGGCCTCGTGCGCGCGACCAAGGTCGAGGTGCTCTCCGGCTTCGACGCCAAGAGCGCGGTGCTCGAGACGCCGGAGAAGGGCGTCTCGATGCGCTGGGTCGCGGCGCTGCCGGCAAGCGGTGAGAAGTCGCAGGCGCGGATGACCGGCGCGAAGCTGCACGAGATCTTCATCACGCTCGAGAACACCGACAAGGGCTGGAAAGGCCAGCTCAGCGGCAAGAAGCCGGAGTAGCGCCAGCCGGCGGTCCTCGAAAAAGGACCGGGACAGTTCTTGACAGTCGTCACTGTTACGGTTACAACCGTCACCGTTATGACTGTCTCAGACGTGGCCATCCTCGAGGGTATGCTCCCGGCCCCGACCATGGCGTCCGACAAGGAGTACACGATCGACGAGCTGGCCACGCTGACGCGTGTCCCCAGCCGGACCATCCGCTTCTACCAATCGGAGGGCGCGCTGCCGAAGCCGCTCATCAAGGGGCGCGTCGCCTACTACGGCGAAGCGCACGTCGAGCGGCTCTCGCAGATCACGACGCTTCAGGATCGGGGCCTCCAGATCAAAGCGATCCGTGACGTCCTCGAGCAGGCGCAAAAGGGCGAGTACTCGCTCTCGGAGTGGCTGGGCTCCCACGATCAGCTCTCGTCGCCGTGGGCCGGCGATCGCCCCAAGGTCATGACCGAGGCCGAGCTGGCCGCCGAGCTCGAAGGGCGCACGCCCGGCCTCCTCGGCGATCTCGTCCGTATCGGCGCCGTCGAGCGACGCGGCGACGCATACCTGATCGAGAGCCCGGCGCTGTTCGGGCTGACGTTGCGGCTGGAGCGCGTCGGCATTCCGCTCGAGGCGATCGAGGGCGCGTTCAAGCTCTTGAGCAAGCACCTCGGCCGCTTGGCAGACGACCTCTCCAGCTACTTCATCAAGAACGCATCGGCGCTCGGCGACAACGTGACCGAGGCGTACGACGAGCTACGTCCCGCGAGCCTCGACGCCGTTCGCGTCGTCTTCGCGCGCGAGATGGAGCGGGCAGTTCGCAAAGCGAACGAGAGTGGCGCGGCCGCCGTCCTGACGCGGCGAAAGCGCGAGAAGAAGAAATAGCGAAGGCACGCACCGCTTTTGAACGGGCGCGCCGGGATCGGCGTCGCCATCAGGAGGAATTTGTCATGCAGGCGATCGCATCGCGGCTGCTCGCCGCACTCGTGTATCCGCGCTCCGTCGAAGATTTCACCGACTTCGCGCTCCCGCTCTCCAGGGCGACCGAAATCCGGGCCGAGGTACTGGATGTCCGACGCGAGACGAACGACGTGGTCACGTTGCGGCTCGCGCCGACCCGTCGGTGGCGCGGACATCGTGCAGGACAGCACGCGGCCGTCACGCTCGAGGTCGACGGCGTCCGTAGGACACGCGTCTTCTCGATCGCCAGCGCCGAGACGAACGGACGCGAGCCCATCGAGATCACCATCAAGGCTCGGGCCGGCGGTCTCGTGACCCCGCGGATCGTGTTCGGCGTGCGGCGCGGAGATATCGTCACCATCTCGGAGGCACGGGGCGACTTCGTCCTCCCGGACCGCCTCCCCCCCCGCTTGCTCTTCGTGAGCGGCGGAAGCGGCATCACGCCGGTGATGTCGATGCTCCGCACGCTCCTCGCCCGCAAGCACGAGGGCGAGATCCGCTTCCTCCACTTCGCCAAGAGCGACGCGGACATCATCTTTCGGGACGAGCTCGTGCGGCTCGCTCGCAATGGGCGTCCCGGGCTTCGGGTGAGCGTGCACATTGGCCCGTTCGACGCGCAAACGCTAGCCGGCGCCGTGCCGAGCTTCGAGGCCTTCGACACCTGGGCCTGCGGGCCCGAGCCGATGCTCGCGGCCGTGCAGCGAGCGTTCGCTGCGCGCGGCTCGGCAGAGCGGCTCCGGATCGAACGCTTCTCCCTGCCCGAGGCCGAAGCCGGCGCCGGCGAGGTCGTCTTCACGCGCTCCGGCAAGCGGACGACCGAGCGTGGCTCGCTGCTCGTCATGGCCGAACGGGCCGGGCTCGCCCCGGAGCACGGCTGCCGCGTCGGCGTCTGCCGCACCTGCACGTGCCGCAAGGTGTCGGGCACGACACGCGATCTTCGCACCGGCCAGCTCTCCACCGAGTCCGACGTCGACATTCAGCTCTGCGTGAGCGCTCCGGTAGGTCCGGTGGCGCTCGACCTCTGAAAGAAGGAACGCCATGAACACCAAGCATCTGTCACCCGCCGAGGTCGAAGCCTTCGGCGCCGAGCTCGACGACCTGCTTCGTCGCACGAAGGCCGATCTCGGCGAGCGCGACGTCCGCTACATCCGCCGTGTTCGACGCCTTCAGCTGTCGCTCGAGGTCGCCGGCCGCGGGCTCCTCTTCGCGAGCTTCTTCCCGCCGGCGTGGATCCTCGGCACGGCCGCGCTGTCGCTCTCGAAGATCATGGAGAACATGGAGATCGGCCATAACATCCTCCACGGCCAATACGATTTTTCGGCGGATCCGGCGCTCCAATCGAAAACCTACGAATGGGACAGCGTGAGCCCCGCCGATCAATGGCGCCATTCGCACAACTACATGCACCATACGTACACGAACGTCCGCGAAGTGGACGCCGATCTCGGCTATCGCATGCTGAGGATCGAAGAGAGCCAGCCCTGGCGGTGGACGACGCTCTTTCAGCCCTTCTACGCGGCCGCCCTCGCCGTCCTCTTTCAATGGGGCGTGGCGGTGCACGACGTCGACTTTCGAAAGTACCTGCTCGATCCTGCGTCGCGCACGGACGAGACGCGCGCCAAGGCGAGAGGCATCCGAAACAAGGCGCTCAAGCAGGTGCTCAAGGACTACCTCCTCTTTCCCCTGCTCTCGGGCCCGTCCTTCTTCCTGGTGCTCGCCGCCAACGCAGTCGCAAACCTGGTCCGCAACGTCTGGGCGTTCTCGGTCATCTTCTGCGGTCACTTTCCGGAGGGGACCGAGACGTTCCCCGCCCAGACGCTCGAAGGCGAGACGCGCGGAGCCTTCTATCTTCGCCAGATCGCGGGATCGGCGAACTTCGAAGGCTCACGCCTCCTTCACTTCATGAGCGGGCACCTGAGCCACCAGATCGAGCACCACATGTTCCCGGACATCCCGGCGCACCGGTACCCCGAGCTCTCGGTCGAGGTCCGAGCGATCTGCGAGAAGTATGGCGTCGCCTACAACACCGGATCGCTCGGCCGGCAGCTCTGGAGCGTGGTGAAGAAGATCTTCCGGCTCGCCCTTCCGCCGATCACGGCCCCGCGCCCAGGCGCGACGCAGCTTCTTCCCAGGTGATCGTCGTCTGGTCGCCGTCCCAAGAGATCGCGCCGGTGCCTCCGCGGCTGAGGTCGGCCGTCTCGCTCATCGCGGCGGTGTGAGCTTCGCTCCCGACCAGCGCATACATGTCCTCCTCGCTCTGCCAGACGGTAAACGTCCGCAGCGAGGAGCAGCTCTCTGATTGTGCCGTCGCGACGGCGACGAACCCTTGGGTGCCGAACAGGGTGTTGAAGACCGGACCCGAGAGCTCGAAGACGCGGTCGAGCTTGCCCGGCTTCACGGGCAGGTACGTGGCGGCGATTCGATAGGTGCCCGGCGTGATCTCGCCCGTCATCTGATCGACGCCGGGGCCGGACCACTGGAGGTCCTGCACGAAGTCGTCCTCGATGACGCCCTTGTCGCAATGGGCGTACGGGTCGGGACCGGTCGACGAGCTGCTTTGCTCGGCGGTGGTCGACGACTCGGCGCCCCCTTCTCCACCGCTGCCGCTCTGGTCGTCGTCGCTGCAGCTCACCATCGCGCAGCCGATGAGCATCGCCATCACGGGCCTGCTCAAGAGGGCCAGCGCGCACCCCATCACGCAAGCGTTCGTTCCGATCTTCATGTTCGGTCCTCGTTCTCGTTGGAAAACACTCGAAATCACCGCGGACGCACGACGGCGAAGTAGAGGTCGTCGAAGCGTCGCTTCAGGCGTTTGGATGCGAAGTCGCGCGCATGACCGACGGCAATGACATCGACGTCATCGATGCCGGCCGCCGCTCCGGCGGAGTCGCTCAGCGTGACGACCCAGGCGCGGTCGCCGTGGGCGCGCTCGACCTCCAGGTAGGTGTAGGAGCCCGCGACGAGGCGCTCGACGACACGTGCTCCGAACCGAATGCGATCGGCTTCGGGTAGACCATACGTCGCGAGCGGGCTCGCGCCTTGTGCCGCGGGCTCCGGTAGAGCCGACGGCTCTTCTTCTTCATCGGGGTACGCGCAGCGCGAAAGCGCGAAGACGCACGCCGAAGCCCAAAGCGCGCGATGGAGGATCGAGCTCGCTGACTTGCCGTTCATGCGAGCCCTGTCGCCGACCGCGCGCGCGCCGTTCAATCGAGAGCAGGGATTCGCTGTCTGTCGACTTTCGATGAACGCTTTCGCGACGACCGGGAACCAGCCACCAAACGTCGCGTTGCCAGCGCCTCGCTGTGAAGACCGCGACGAAAGGAGAGAACCATGAAGCCTACTTCCATCCTCATCCCTCTGCTCCTCGCGAGCGCGCTCGTGTACTCGACCTCCGGCGTCGGGTGCACGATCTACGACTGCTCGTCGGACGAGGGCTGTGGCGACCCCGATGACGACTTCGACGATCACGACGACGGCTGCGGCGCCGGCTCGTCGAGCGACGACGACGGCGGCTCCACCGTCGCGGTCACCACGGGCGGCCTTTCGACCGGCGTCACCACCGGCGGCGTCACCACCGGAGGGGTCACCACGGGCGCGGGAGGAAACGGCGCGGGTGGAGGCGGCACCGGCGGCGACGGACAAGGCGGCGAAGGCGGGGGCATCGAGTGCGTGAAGTCGTGCGAGTGCCCCCTGGGCCAGGTCTGCACCGACGGGTACTGCACGCCTCGTGAGCCCGCGCCGGTTTCGTGCTCGACCGACTGCGATTGCCCGAGCGGGGAGCTCTGCGTCGATGGATTTTGTGCCTAAGGCCGGATTTCCCTTGGCTCTTTTGGTACCCAGCGACTTCGCGCGATGCGGATTTCTTTCCGAGGGCATGAACGTTCCGCGCCCCTCGGGGAACCACCATGTCGATGACGAGGCCTTCGGTCCGAGCGGAACGAACGCTCGCCTGGACGGCGATCGCTGCGGCGCTCGTGGTGCTGGCGCCGGCCACGGCCCGCGCCGAGGGGCCGCTTGCCGTCGACGTCGAGGGTCCGGACGCCGCGCTGACGACCGCATCGATCGCGCGCGAGATCGAGGAGCTGAGCCCTGCGCCTTCGGGACGGCTGACCGTGCGCTGGACCGGACCGAGCGAGGTCCGCGTCACGTTCGTCTCCGAAGAGAACGATCGGATCGAGAGGTCCATCGAAGTGCAGGACGATCCGCGCGAGCGCGCCGACGAGATCGCCCTGCTCGCGGCGAGCCTGATGCGCGTCGATACGTTTCTCTCCACCGAAGAGGCGGGCGAGGAAGCGGCACCGCTGCCGGCTCCGGTGGCATCACCCTCGCCTCCCCGTCGTGCGCCGGAGGAGCCGTCAACGGTAGCGAAGCGCGAGCCCAAGGAGCCGCCCAAAGCGAATCCCTGCGAGCGAGTGGCGACCTTCCCCTTCTCCGTCGACTTCGTCCCGTACGTCGGCATGAGCAGCATCTCCGACGTCCGCGAGACACCTCGGCACCTGGACGTCGGCGTGTTGGGGAGCCTGGGCTCGGACCTCGTCGGCATTCAAGCGGCCGGCCTCTTCAGCGCCCAATCGAATGGCCTCTGCGGCTTGCAGCTCGCAGGGCTGGTGGGCGTCGTCGCCGGCCCGATGCGGGGCCTTCAAGCAGCAGGGCTCGTCGGCATCTCGGGCCCGGTCGAAGGCCTTCAGCACTCGCAAATCCTGAACGTCGCTGCGGGCGATGTGGCCGGCGCTCAGGTCGGCCTGGTGAACGTCGCGACCGGTCCGGTGCGCGGCACGCAGATCGGCCTCGTCAACGTCGCCGAGAAGAGCGACTTCTCGCTCGGCCTCGTCAGCGTGAACACCAAAGGGCGCACACACCTCGACGTATTCTCTTCGGTCGAAGTCGGCCTCCTCGCCACGGCGGTCAAGCACGGCGGCGACCATTGGCACGGTATCTATGGGATTGGGACGCGCCTGACCGATCCGGGCTTCGTAGGGATCGTGGGGATTGGCGGCCACGTTCGCTTCCTCGATTGGCTCTACCTCGACATCGACGCCATTGGCCACGCCCTACCGACCTTCAAGGATTGGGACGAGACGACGGCTCTGCTTCAGGCCCGCTCGGTCCTCGGGTTCAATGTGATCGAGCAGCTCGCCATTTACGCGGGGCCCTGCTTCAACACGCTCCTCCGGCGGGCGCAAGGAGAGGACTTCGCACCGGGCTATGCATTCAAGAACCTCGACGCGACCGCGTCGCCCGCGATGTGGCCCGGCGCCACCGTGGGCCTACAGGGGTTCGCCGAATGACCACGCGCATGCCCGGCGTCGAACGAACCGAGCCCCTCGGCGCTCGCCCCACCCACTTGCGGCTGGTCCCTCCGGTCTCGCCGGCATCTTCGATCCCTCCGCCTCTCGTCCCGGACGCCGAGCCCTCCGACGTGGATACCTGGTGGCTGGACGCACTCCGGCGCGGCGAGACTTCGGCGCTGACGCGGCTTTATCACGAGCACCACGTGCCCGTGCGCGCGCTCGTCCGCCGGCTCCTCGGGCAAGCCGCCGACGTCGAGGACGTCGTGCACGACGTCTTCGTCGCGGCGCCGGGCGCGTTCAAGGGCTACCGCGGCGAAGGATCGGTTCGCTCGTACCTCTTCACCATCGCGGTGCACCACGCTCGCCGCCACGTTCGCTCGGCGACCCGACGCCGCAGCTGGCTCGAGCGCCTGCACCTGTCGCGAACGCCCGAGCCTGCGCCGCCTCCCGATACCGAGAGCGAGCGACGCGAACTCGGCGGCCGCCTCCAAGCGGCGCTCGCAGAGCTCACCTTCGACCATCGCAGCGTCGTCGTTCTCTGCGAGATCCAGGAGCTCAGCTCGATCGAGGCCGCGCAGATCCTCGGTATCCCCGAGGGAACCGTCCGCACACGCCTCCACCACGCCAAGAAGAAATTGAGGGCACGCCTATCGGAGGGATCGATATGACCGATCACGACCTTCGAGACGCGTTCCGCGCGCTGCGCGAAACCACGAGCGGCGAATCGCCCGAGGCGGCCGACACCCTCGAGCGCGTCCTCGCCTCCTCGGTGAAGACCAAGCGAAGGCGCCTTCGCCTCCTCAAGCTCTGGGTTCCCCTCGCCGCGGCCCTCGTCGGCTCCTCGGCGTACGCCGCCGCGAGCGGCAAGCTTCCGCTCTGGTCGCGCGGCGACGACGCACCTCCGCCGCCGGCTCCGACGGCTGTGGCAGCGGCGACGAGCGCCCCGAAAGGGCCGGCGCTGCCCGCCACGTCAACGATGACGGTCCCGTCTTCGTCGCAAGAAGCGCAAGAGGACGAGCCGCCGCCCATCGCCGAAGAGCCGAGCACGCTCGCCGCGAAGCCGAGGCCCATTGCCGAGTCTCCGAAGACGGTCGCCGAGGCGCCTCCTGCTCCCCAACCGAGGCCTGCGTCGCCGGCGACTGCATCTCCGGCGACGTCCGCCCGGAGCGTCCTGGCCGAGGACAAGGCCGACTACGAAGCTGCCTACCGTGTGCACGGGAGCGCGAAGCCGAACGATCCCGCCGCGGCCAAGGCCGCCGTCGCCGCGTGGGACTCGTATCTCTCGAAGCACCCGAAGGGCCGCTTCGTCCCGGAGGCGAAGTACGCGCGCGCGGTCGCGCTCGCCCGCGCCGGTAACCGCGACGAGGCGAAGGAAGCGCTCCGGTCGTTCGCCGAGGGCGAAGAGGGCGACTACCGGCGTGAAGATGCGCGGGAGATCCTCGACGCGATGAAGAAGTAGGGCAGCACGGCGGCATCGCCCTCAAACGAAGTCCAGCGTCACCCTATCGGCGATCTTCACGAAGCCGATGCTCCGATAGACCTGATTCGATATCGGATTGGCGCTGTCGGCATGGAGACAGACCGCACGCCGCCCGCGCTCGAGCTCACGAAGCGACAGCGCCGCGACACACGCCTTGGCGTATCCCTTCCCGCGCTCCTCGGCCGGAGTGAACACGTAGTTGATTGCCACGCCGCTCGGCGTGGGTCGCGCGAGCGCGGCCATCGTGCGGAGCTCGCCGTCATCCCAGACGAAGAGGTTGCCTCGTTGGATGCGGTCGTTCGCAGCGCGTCGTGCGCCCTCCTCTCCGATGGATCCGAGGCTCAGCTCGCGCGTGAACTCGCCGATCCACGCGGCGACCCGTTCGATGTCACGAGGCTCCGCCTGACGGAAGGTGCCCCGAGGCGCAGGCGGAACGATCACGCCGGTTACCTCGTAGACGTTCTCGCCGTGGTGGAGCCGCCAGGTCTTGTGGACGCGAGGTCCGAACGCATCGGCGAATGCTTCGGCAGCGTCGGGGCTACCGTGCACGCCGGAGAGGGCCAGGCGTTGCTCGGCTGCCCACGCGCCGACGGCGGCGGCGTCTGATACCGACTTCGTGCCGAGGATCGTGCTGTAGGGGGCCGTCCATACGACGACGCCGGTGACCGTGGTCCCCGTCTCGAGCGTCCCGAACAGGCGGCCGTCGCGGGCGGGAGCGCCGACCTCTTGCAGGGCGACGCCGAGCGGGAGGTTCTGCTCGGATTCGTTTCGGAGAAGCAGCGGCGAGGCACGCTCGAGGAACGTCTCGGCGAGCTCATGAGTCACGACCTGCATGTCCGACCTCGTCTCCGACCCGACGCGCCTGGCCCTGCGACGCTGACAGAGCCTTCAGCTTTCGTCCAGCGCGTCGGCGAGCTTCGCGCGAAACGCCTCCATCTCCGCGGCGCCTTCGTACTTCTGGCGCGGCCAGAAAAAGCCCCGCAGGCCGTCGCCCCGATTGCGCGGAACGACGTGGACGTGAAGGTGCGGGACGCTCTGGCTGATCTTGTTGTTCATCGCCACGAACGATCCGGCGGCGCCGAGCGCCTTGGGGACGGCGGCGGAGATCCTGCGGACCGCAGAGAACAAAGGGCCGACCTCGTCAGGATCGAGGTCGGCCAATGTTTCGCGATGAACGGGAGGTACGACGAGGACGTGGCCGCGAAAGAGCGGCGTCTTGTCGAGGAAGGCGACGAACCCGTCACCTCTGGCCACGATGGACGCCTCGAGCTTGCCCTGGAGGATCTGACAGAAGATGCAGCTCGTGACGCCCACGCGACCGTGAGTCTACTTCACCCTGCTCTCCGCTGAGCCCATTACGGGGCTCACCAAGGGAACCAATTCGCCGGGATCGTCTGCCACGCGGTCGGACGGCGCGGATCGCCCTCGGGGACGACGAGCGAGCCGACGAAGTCGGCGTGTTCGTAGACCGAGCCGATCGTCGCGGCGATCTTGTCGAGGTCCTTGTCGTCCACGACGCCGTTCGAGGTCGCCTTGTAGAACTGGACCGTGATGCGGATCGGGAAGCGCTCGTCGCGCTCGAGCTTGAAGTTGCGGCCCTCGAGGAACGGCCCCTCGACCTTGCCGTGGCCGAGGACGGCCTGCTCGACGTCGCTCCGGCCCTTCCCGCCGCCTGCTGCGTCGCCGGGGGCGGTAGATGCCATCGGAGGAGCGGGCGCTGCCTCGCCCTCCATCATGCCCATCGCGCGGCGGGGCGGCGTCTTCTGCTTGAGCGGGACCTGGATGATGAAGAGGGTGTCGGCCCCCTTGGCGATCGCGCTCTTGTCGTCGTCGGTCTTCGGTCCGCCTTGTCCCTGGATGCGGTTCTCGACGTCGCTCTTGCGCTCGGCGGTGAACGGAGCGCGCTCACCGGCCTTGTTGAAGTAGAGCTCCTGACCCCAGCTGGCGACGGGCGACGCCTCGTCGCCTTTGTTCTCGATGACCGTGATGCTGGTGCCCTGGCGGGTGACGAGCATCGTGAGCACCGCCGGCGACCCCTCGAAGGACTGGTAGTTGAAGAGGACCGGCGTGAACTCGGCGCGTCCTTCCTTCGGGATCGGCAAGAAGACCGCCTGGGCGCTCACGAGGAAATGCGAGTCGCGCGACGACGCCAGGAGGTTTCCGCTCCCGAGGATGCTCTTCGGATCGCTGACGTAGCTCTTGACGTTCTTGAGCACGTCCGAGAGCGGCACCGTCTCGATCTTGCCGCCCTTCTTCTGGTTGCCGACGCGGACGAAGAACTTGTCTGCGTTGATGTCGCCGGTGCGGTCGGTGAAATTCGGAAAGCGGATGACCGGAAGGAGCGCGGCCTTCTTCTGCCCGTCCTCGGTGAAACGGACCTGCAGCGTCAGGTCGGAGATGTTGGGGCCGACGCTCGAGCCTTGGAACCGACCGGTGTCCTCCCAGGTGAGGTTGATGAGATCGAGACCGCGTCGCGAGACCGCCTCGCTCTTTTCCTGGTCGGTGACCATCCCGGTCACCCGACGGACGACCTCGGCGTACGAGACCTTGTCTTCACGGATGCCCCAACCCGGACCGTCGGGATCTTCGGCGATCGCGATCGGCTTGCCGTTCGCGTCGACAGCCCCGGCGCCGCCGGTGCCCCCGTTGGTCGGAGGGATCGAGGACGTCGTCGACGAGCATGCTGCTGCGACGAGCGCGAGGAGAGGGAGACCAAACGAGAGCCTTCGAGATGCGAGCCGGAACATGACAAACCTCCTTGGGAGAACGCTTCGATCACGCCGGCCTTACACGCCGAACACGCCTTTTGTCTCGACGCCGTCAGGCGTTGAACCAACGATATTTTCAGGCGCTTTCGCGATCGTCATGCCCTTCGTACGGATGAGGTCTCGGTTCGTGACGCCGGTCGCGACGCCTTGGCGAGATCGAGCTCGCTCGGGTCGTGCGCACAGAAGACGGTCACCTTGGTGTCGCGGGCGAGGAGCCTGAGGCGCTCCGAGTTGCGCCGGCGCGACACGTCGTCGATCGCCATCGTGCTCTGGAAGATCGCGAGCGGCGTCGGGCAGCTGGGCCTGTCCGGGTCCATCTCGCGGTGGTGGAAGTACGCATCGCCACAGTGGAGGAGCCAGCCGGCGTCGCCTTTGACGGCGACGGCGACGTGGCCGCGCGTGTGGCCCGTCGTCGGGACGAGGAGGACGTCGGGCGGGAGCCCTTCGAGATCGCGAACGCACTCGAAGCCGTTCCAGGTCTCGCCCGCGAGATCGTAGGTGCGAAAGTCGGGGCCGTGGGCGAAGTGGCGCGGCTTGTAGCGCTCCTTTTCCTTCCAGCTCCCGCGCGCCATCGCAGCGGCGTGCTCCTTCTCGTAGATGTGGACCTTCGCCTTCGGAAAGTCGGGGAGCCCGCCGGCGTGATCGAGATCGAGGTGCGTAGGCACGATGTGCCGCACGTCGGAGGCGGAGAAGCCGAGCGCTTCGATCTGATGGAGCGCGGTCTCGGCGGGATCCAGCTTCGGCCGCACGAGGCCTGCGAACGCGCGTCCGAGGTGCGACGGATCCGCGATGTCGGCGGTACCGAAGCCGGTGTCGACGAGCACGAGGCCGCTCGAGTCCGTCTCGATCAAGAGACAGTGGCAGATCATGTCCCGCAGGCCCATCAGGCCAAAAGCGACAGGGCACATGGTCGCGCAGTTGATGTGGTGGATGCGCATCGGTGACGGAGGTTACGGGCCTCCGTCGCCTTTCACCATCGGCACGAACATCACGCCGCCGAGATCCTCTTCGACGAGCTTGCCTCCGCGCTTGCGGTAACGAAAGAGGCGCTGTGGCCAGCCGTCCGGTCCGACGGGGGCAACCAGGATGCCGCCTTCGGCGAGCTGATCGACGAGCGCCTGCGGCAGCTCGGGCGGCGCGGCGGTGAGGAGGATGCGATCGAACGGCGCCTCTTGGGGCCAGCCTGCATAGCCGTCGCCTGCGCGAACGACGACGTTCGGGAAACCGGCGAGCTTGTCTTTTGCTTCGTTGGCCAGCTGCTCGTGGATCTCGATCGTGAAGACCTTCTTCGCGAGCTTGCCGAGGATCGCCGCCTGGTAGCCGGAGCCGGTTCCAATCTCGAGCACCTTCTCGTCTCCTCGGAGCTCGAGCGCCTGCGTCATCATCGCGACGACGGTCGGCTGCGAGATCGTCTGTCCGAGCCCGATGGGGTGAGGCGCATCGCGGTAGGCGTCGACGAGGTTCGCGTTCGGAACGAAGACGTGGCGCGGCACCTCGCGCATTTCTCGAAGCACGCGCTCATCCCACGTCGCGCCGTCCCATGGACCGCCGCGTCGCTCGATGCCATCGACGAGCCGCGCGCGGAGTCGCACCGCCTCGGGGGAATCGGGAGCCTTGAACGTCACGGGAGGCGGGGCATCAGAGACCATCGTCGGTGAGGTGTCGGAGCTCGGCTTCTCGGTGCACCCGACGGCGGCGAAGAGTCCTTCGCCCACCATCCAGAATGCTGCAACGCGGTGACGCCGCTCCGACCTCGAGAGCATCGTTGAAAGAAAGATACCGCGAGAATGCACGCCGGCCCACTTGCGGTCCGACCGATCGGCACGCCGCGGGGAAGACTGGGTAAAATCGACACGTAGAAGGTGCGCCCGTAGCTTCCTGCCGCACTCGTTTTCGGTAAAGTTCGCACCGTTTTTCGCCGGCTCGCGTCCCCGTTCGTTCGCTTCGGAGGTCTCCATGCGCCGCATCGTCTTCACCGCCGCCGTCCTCTCGTCGACTGCGCTGCTCCCGCTTGCATGCAACGTCGAGCAGCCCGAGCTGCCGAAGGAGAACGTCGCGAAGGACGACGATGCGATCATCGGCGGAACCCTCGACACGACGAACAAAGCCGTCATGTGGGTCTACAACGAGAACCAAGGCGCCTCGTGCACCGGCACGATGATCGCGAAGAACGGCTCGACGGGGTACGTCCTCACGGCGGGACACTGCGAGGGCATGACCGTCGTCATCCAGGCGGACGACTACCAAGACTGCTTCGACAACAACAACCCCGGCTGTGAAGGGGTCTATTTCGTCCAACAAGACACGCCGCATCCGAACTGGAACGGCGACGCGGGCGACGGCTACGACTTTCGCATCTTGCGTGTCAACGGCGCCACCAACGCCCCTGTCGTCCCGGCGGCGCAGAACCCCGACGGCATCTCCAACGGGCTCGCTGTCGAGGTCTCGGGCTACGGGGTCACCGAGAACAACAACAACAACCACGTCCGCCGTCATGTGACCGAGACGATCCAGGACTACGACGCGCTCCTCATCATCGCCGATCAGAACGACGGCACCGGCTCGTGCAGCGGCGACTCCGGCGGACCGGTCTTCCACAACGGCCATGTCGTCGGCGTCACTTCGTTCGGCGACCAGAACTGCGCCGACTACGGCGCGTACGGCCGAGTCCAAGCGGTCTACGCGACGTGGATCGCCGGCGTCATCGGTCAGGTCGTTCAACCGACGTGCGACGACTGCTTCCTCGATGCGCAGAACAACGCTTGCTCCGGGGCGAGCGACGCGTGCTTCAACAACCAGGACTGCGTCGATCTCAACCAGTGCTTCGGGGGCTGCAACGGCAACCAAACCTGTCTTCAGAACTGCGTGGACGCGCACCCGACCGGCTGGAGCCTCTACAGCGCGCTCATCGACTGCGGCTGCAACGCGTGCGCAACCGAGTGCGCCGACGAGTGCCGCGGCAGCTCGAGCACGACGACCTCTGGCCCGGGCCCGCAGACGTCGACCAGCCAGATCGCGAGCTCGTCCGCAGGCATGGGCGGCTTCGGAGAAGGCGGCTCGGGCGAGGGCGCGGCCGACAGCACCGGTAGCGGCAGCAAGAAGAAGAAGAAGGACGACGACGACGACGACGATGACGAGACGCAGACGATCGACACCTGCGCTTGCGCGACGCCCGGCTCGCCGGCGTCGGGCAGCACGAGCGGTCTGCTCGGTCTCGCCGGTCTCGGAGCGTTGGCCGGAGTGCTTGCTCGCCGCCGCCGTCGCTAGAAACTTCTTCTGAGCGACGCAAAATCTCGCGACGCTGCCGCCCTGGCCGGCCGCGTCGCGATGCCGTATCCTGACGGTCCACATGTTTCGCCATGCTGCAGTGTGTGGGCTTGCGCTTTCTTCGGCGCTCCTGAGCTGTCAGGCAGAGTCGCCGAGCGGCCTCGACGACGACGCCGTCGGCTACACCGAAGAAGAGATCATCAACGGCACGCCGGACACGACGTCCAAGGCGGTCGTCTGGCTCTTCGACGAGGGCAGCGGCGCGTCGTGCACCGGGACGATCATCAAGGTCGATGGCAACACCGGCTACGTCCTGACGGCCGCGCACTGCAACAACATGGACTACGCGATCGTCGCGAACGACTACGAGGACTGCTTCTCGCAAGGCAACCCGGGCTGCGAAGCCGTGTTCCAGGTCACGCAGCAGATCTACCACCCGAACTACAACTCCAACGATCCGGGTCAGGGTTACGACTTCAGCCTCATTCGACTCTCCGGCACGCAAGGCTGGCCATACTGGATCCCCGCCGCCCAGGCCGCGGATGGCCTTTCACAAGGCGTCACCGTCGACATCATCGGCTACGGCCAGACAGAGAGCGGCAACAACTCGCTTCGGAAGCACAAAAACACGTCGGTCGTCGACATCGCAGGCCTTCTCTTCGCTCACGTCTCGACCGTGTGCTTCGGCGACAGCGGCGGCCCCGCCGTCTACAACGGCGCGGTCGTCGGCGTCTCTTCGTTCGTCACGGATGACTCGTGCATGGACTACGGCGTCAGCGGCCGCGTCCGTGCCGTCTACGCGGATTGGATCGAGCCCTTTACCGGCCCGACGATGCCGCCGATGACGACGTCGGCGACGACCGGCGCGACGACCGGCAGCGGCAATCCGTCCGGCGGCGGGTTCTCCGGCGAAGGCGGCACCGGCGAAGGCGCGGGCGAGCCCACGGCGCTCGGCCCCGACGACGACTACGAGTGGTATCCGGGCAAGCAAGACGGCAAGGACGAGGACGGAGACTCCTCGAGCTGCGCCGTCACGAACGCCGGGACGAGCACGTCATCTTCCGCTTGGGCGCTGTCGCTCCTCGGCATGATCGCGCTCGGATCGCTCCGCGGTCGCCGTCGCACGTCCTGATCAGCTGGCCGCGCGGAACAGCGCGAGCACGCCGCTCATGAGCTGCATGCGCGCGCGCCCGTCGTTCCAGGGAACGATCTCGAACGCGGAGTGCATGCCAGCCATCGGGATTCGAGGGAACCGCTTGCGCAGGACGCGGACATCGCCGTCAGGCTCGCCGTAGAGGGCGCGGCCTCGGCCGGCGCAGCTGAGATACAGCGCGAAGGTCGGCGTGGATCCGAGCGCCTGCCGCTCTGCGAGGCGCGCCGCCTCGGCGAGCCCATCACGGGCCGCGGTCGCATCGCGAACGGCGAAGCTGATCTTGTCGCCGACGGCGACCTCCCCTGCCGCGGCGATCGCCTTGCGCCCGGGATCGATGCCGCGGAGCGGTCGCACCAAGAACCGCGACGGCTCAGCCTCGTCGTGGACGGCGAGGAGCACGAGGCCCCCGTATCGACCGCCACCGGCCTTGCTCGACAGCACGTCGAGCGCTGGCTCGCCCCCGAGCTTGAGGATGAAGCTCCTGTCCATCTCGGTCACGACGAGCGGCTCCGAGACCAGCTTGCAGGCGGGCGTGGACTCGACGATCGGCGCGCCACCGTCGAGCCCCACGGCTGCGATGCGCGCGGAGTCGACGCGCCCCCCGCGAACGACCCATACAGATCCGCCCGGCGCGCCCGCACCGAAGACGCATGATCGACCCCTGCTGAGCACGTCGACCTCGGCGCTGTCGAAACCTTCGGCGGCGAGGAACGTCAGCACGTTGCGGGTGCCTCCGAGCTTCTCTGCGACCTCTTCGGCCGTCGGCCCGGAGATCATCGGTCCCCCGCGACCGCCGAAGACGATACCGGCCACGGCCGGGACCCCCTCGAGCTCACCCCCCTCGGTGAGGATGCCCGCGGACGGCACGACGATGGCGTCGAGGTTGCGCGACGTCTCGGAGAGCGCCTCGGCGACCGCTCCGGCGGGCGTCGGAGTACCGGAGACGAACACGATCGCCCGAGTCGGCCGCGATACCTGACGTAGCGTGGCGAGGAGCGTCTTGCGGAAGGGATCGAGCGCGGGGTCGCTCGCGGACGGGGTGGCCGAGGTCGCAGGTCGCGACTCGGCGCCGCCGCCGGTCGGGACGCGGCGGCCGAGGGCACGAAGCGTCACTGCGAAGGTCTTCGCGAAGGAGCTCGAGTGGGGGCCGGCAAGGACCATGGGAAAAAAGTGGCGCTCACGATTCGGGCATGGACGCCCGCTACAGGGAAAGGCTTAGAGGGAGAGGCTCCAGCAAGGGTAGCCAATCCGCGGACTCGCGCTCGACAATCTCGGCCCCTGCCCTGTATGGTCGAGGGTGGGTTAGCCCCCCGACTCCCTGGCCATGGTGAACTACCCGCTCTGGCGCCCCACCGTGCGCTCCTTCGCGAAGACCGACGTCGGTCGTCATCGCAAGGCGAACGAGGACGCTTTCTTCCGGGACGACACGCTGCGTCTCTTCATCGTCGCGGACGGCATGGGCGGGCACGCCGCCGGTGAGATCGCGAGCGGTGAGGCGGTGGACACGGTCTACGGGATGATCAAGCGCGGCGCCGCCGGCTTGGGCGATCTCTACCAGCCCCTCGACGAGCACCGCGGGCGCGCCGTCTGCCGCCTGCTCGAGGGCGCGATTCAGGCCGCGACCTACATGGTCTTCGGGCTCGCGCAGTACGAAAAAGACAAGAGCGGCATGGGCACGACCATCAGCGCCGCGCTCGTCATCGGCGACTCGCTGGTCACCGGGCAGGTCGGTGACAGTCGCATCTACCGCGTGCGTCAGAACCAAGCGGTCCAGCTGACAGAGGACCACACCCTCATCGCCTGGCAGATGAAGCAAGGCCTCATCTCGGAGCACGAGGCCAAGAACAGCCCTCACCGGAACGTCATCACGCGCGCCGTAGGCAATCGCGAGTACGTCGAGGTCGACACCCACATCTATCCCCTCGCGTCGGGCGACAAATACATCCTCTGCAGCGACGGCCTCCACGGCTACCTGCAGCTCGACGAGATCCCCGCGGTCTCCTCGATCGGCGGCGAGTCCGCGGTCGAGCAGTTCATCCAGCTCGCGAACAACCGAGGCGGCAAAGACAATATTACCTGTCTGCTCGTAGAGGTCGCCTAGGCGGATCGCTCTCTCGTGTTCCCTATGAACACAGCGCTGCCCTGATAACTGCTCCCAAAAGTTGACCTCTCCTCCCTGCCTTGATAGCGCCATGCGTCAGCGTGAGATGCGTCGGGCGCGGAACGTCGTTCGTGCTCCCGAGCGTTGTCACGATGAAGGAGAAAGTCGGATGAGCCAGTCGAGGCCGAGGCGCGTAGGGGTCGTGATGGGCGGTTCGTCGGGCGAGCGCGAGGTGTCGCTCCGCTCGGGGAATGCCGTAGCCACTGCCCTCGAGGGCCTCGGTCACACGGTCGTCCGGCTCGAGCTCTCCGATGATCCCGCCACCGCGTCGCAGGACATCCAGTCCGCCGGCATCGACGTCGCCTTTTTGGCCCTCCATGGCCGGCACGGTGAGGACGGCTGCGTTCAGGGGCTGCTCGAGCTGCTCGGAATCCCGTACACCGGCTCGAGCGTCCTCGCGAGCGCGCTCGCCATGGACAAGCAGAAGGCGAAAGAGCTCTTCCGCCTGCACAACGTTCCGACGCCGCCCTACTACGCCGTCACGCAGGAGGACGACCTCGAAGAGATCGAGACGATGCACGGCTCGTTCGGCTTCCCGGTCATCGTGAAGCCGCGCGGCGAGGGATCGAGCCTCGGCGTGAAGAAGGCCGACACGATCGACGAGCTCGTCAAGGCGCTCCACGCGGCGCTCGAGCTGGATGAGGTCGTGCTCGTCGAGCGCTTCATCTCGGGGATCGAGGTCAACGTCGGCATCCTCGACGGCCGAGCCCTCGGCGCGATCGAGATCGTTCCGAAGAACGGCCTCTACGACTACCAGGCGAAGTACACGCCCGGCATGACCGAGTACTTCATGCCCGCGCGCCTCTCGCCGACGCGGTACCGCGGCGTCCTCAACCTGGCCGACCGCGCCGCTCGCGCCCTCGGCGTCACCGGTCCGTGCCGCGTCGACCTGCTCGTGACGCGCGGCGAGAACGAGTACGTCCTCGAAGTCAACACGCTGCCCGGCATGACCGAGACGAGCCTCCTTCCGAAGATCGCCGCGTCCGCCGGCTACGAGTTCGGCGCCCTCTGCGAGGCGATCCTCGAAGGTGCGCGCCTCTACGCGCCGCGCCGCCGCGAGCTGGTCAAGAGCGTCGACGCTCCCTCGCGCGTTCGCGAAGTGTCGGGAACGTTCGAGAAGGCTGCACGCAAGATTGCCTGATCTCGTTGTCCGCCCGCAGCGCGCGCCGCTTCGCGGCGTCGTGCCCGTCCCGGCGGACAAGAGCATCACCCATCGAGCGCTCCTCTTCGGCGGCCTCGCCGAGGGCGAGTGCCGCATCCAGGCGGACGCGCACGGAGACGACAACAAGTCCACGCTCGCAGCGCTTCGCGCGCTCGGCGTGGCCGCACGTGAGGACGACCGAGGCGTCGTCCTCACCGGTCAGGGCCTCGCCGGCCTGACCGAGCCGGCGGGACCGCTCGACTGCGGCAACTCGGGCACGACGATGCGCCTCTTGGCCGGCGTCCTCGCGCCGCAGCGATTCCGGTCGGTTTTGATCGGAGACGAGTCGCTCACCAAGAGGCCGATGGCTCGCGTCGTGATGCCGCTCCGCCTCCGCGGCGCGCGCATCGAGGGCGTGCTTCATCCCAAGCGTCCCGGCGATCTCACGCCGCCGCTCGAGATCGGACCGCTCCCCGCCCCGCACGTCCTGTCGGAGCTCGCGTACGACCTTCCGATCCCGAGCGCGCAGGTGAAGGGCGCGCTCCTTCTTTCGGGGCTGTGGGCCGCGGGCTCGACCGCGGTGAGCGAGCCCACGGTCTCACGCGATCACACAGAGCGCATGCTCTCGAGCCTCGGCGTCCCGATCCTGCGCGTCGGTCCTGCCCTCGAGCTCTCCGCATCGTCGTTCAGCGGAAAGCTCCCCGCGTTCGAAGCGGACGTTCCCGGCGACGTATCGGCGGCGGCGTTCCTCGTCGCAGCGGCGCTCGTCGTCGAGGGCAGCACCGTCGGCGTCCGGCGCGTCGGGCTCAATCCAACCCGAACCGGGCTGATCGATCTCGCGCGCATGATGGGCGGTCAGATAGCGGCCACACCGCAAGGCGACGACCTGGGAGAGCCGTTTGGCGAGATCCGAGCCGACTTCGGATCGCTTCGCGGCATCACCGCCGGGGGCGAGACGGTGGTGCGTGCGATCGACGAGATCCCGGTTCTGTGCGCGCTCGCCGCCCGCGCCAGCGGCACGACCACGATCGCCGACGCTGCCGAGCTGCGCGTGAAAGAGAGCGATCGCCTCGCAGCGATGGCAAGCGTGCTCGCGGCGTTCGGCGTCGCGACCGAGGAGCGGCCCGACGGCATCGTCGTCGAGGGCCGCCCGGACGCACCCCTCCGCGCCGCGCGCGTCGACGCCTTCGGAGACCACCGAATCGCGATGAGCGCCGCCGTCCTTGCGCTCGTCGCCGCAGAGGATGCCGCCGACCTCGAAGTGATCTCCGCCGCGCTTCAGGATTCGGTCCTGCAGGTGCGCGATCTCGCCTTCTTGCCATCGACGCGCCGTTTCGCCTGCGTG
>JBGTSH010000092.1:0-31048 GCA_041940405.1 Polyangiaceae bacterium | reverse complement strand
GGAAGCCTCGTGCAGAAGCTCGCCGGCGATCGGCTGCGCGAGCGCGAGCAGGTGCTCGCCGCGATCGAGCGCACGCTCCCCGGCGACACGGGTGGCGCGAAGCGTGTGCTCGCACAGACCGCGCCGCGTCCCGAAGGCGGGAAGCGAGCCGAAGAGCAGCTCGACGCACCCACGCTCCGGCAGAAGCGCGACGAGCTCCTCAAAGCCGAGACGTACGACGGAGTCCTCGAGCCGGACGAGGACACCGACGACTCGAACGACGCGCCGACGGTGGCACACCACATCGTCCGTCTGCCCGCGCAGGCTGCGCAGCCCCAGGGTCCGCCGGAGCCTGCAGAGGACCCGCGGATTTTGCAGACGATCAGGATGGACCTGCGACAAGAGAGACCGTTCTTCGTCAGCGATGGCAACACCGAGAAGATGAGCCACTCGATCCCCGCAGCGCGAGCGAGCCAGCCCAACTTCAACGTCGGCATGGTCACCGAGGTGCGCCCGCGGCCGGTCGCGCCGTTCTCCTGGCTCCTCGTGCTCGCCGCCGCGGCCATCGCGATCCTGACCGCCGCCGCGTCGTACTTCCTCTTGTCGTCGACGCCCTAGAGATCGCCGGGGAAGTACGGCCGCGCGGTCGGCTTCGGGCCCCAGAGCGGGCGCGCCGAAGGTGCCGCCGAGCTCGAGGCGGAGGCCGATGCAGAGGGCGGAGGCGCGGTCGTCTCGGTCACCGTCGGAGCCGCGGATGCGGTGACGGATGGCACGGCGGCCGGCGCGCTCTCCGCCGGCCGCGCGCTCGACACTTGCTCGGCCGTCCCCTTCGAGGAAGGCCCGGCAAGCAACACGGCACCGGTGACGACCGCCCCGAGCGCCACGCCGACCGCCAGGATCGTCGCGACGCGCGCGGATCCTCGCGACGGCTTTTCGGGCTCGCGGGTGGAGACGGGCGAAAGTCGTTGGCCTGCGCCGACCGAGAGCGTGCTCGCGGCGGGCGTGTTTTCGCTCCGTATGCGAAGCGCGTCGCGGCCCTTGTCGATCGAGGCGCGAGCGGCTGCAGCAACATAGGCTCCGACCTCGCGGGGCTTGGCCATCGCTCCACCGGCAGCTGCCTCGATCGCATCCGCGAACTCTTCGGCGGTCGAGAAGCGATCGACTGCGTCGCGCGCGAGCGCTCGGAGACAAACATCGTCGATCGCCGGAGGAACGCCCGGCGCGATCTCGCTCGGTCGGCGCACTTCGAGCTGGATGAGCTTGTAGAGCGCCTCCATATCGGTCTCGGCCTCGAAGAGCGGCTTCATCGTCAGGCACTCCCAGAGGACGATGCCCGCCGCGAAGATGTCGGCGCGGCGATCGAGCGGCTCGCCCTTCGCCTGCTCGGGAGCGAGGTAGCGCATCTTGCCCTTGACCACGCCCGCGCCCTGCGTCGTCGTGATCCGCCCGCGCGCCTTCGCGATCCCGAAGTCGGTGACCCGCGCGATGCCGTCCGAGCCAATCAGCACGTTGTGCGGCGAGACGTCGCGGTGAACCAGACCTCGCGATTGCCCTACGTCGTCAGCGAGCTCGTGCGCCGCGTGGAGACCGAGCAACGCCTCGTAGACGACGCGAAGCGCGATCCCGACCGGGATGCGCGTCTTTCCCGCCTCGGCCTGCTCCAGCAGAAAGTTGAGCGAAGCCCCTTCGACGTACTCCATGACGAGGACGAGCTCATCCTCGATGACGTCGACGTCGAAGACGTCCACCACGTTCGGATGACGGATCTGAGCAGCGAGGCGCGCCTCGTCGAGGAAGCTCGAGACGAAGGTCGGGTCGGCGGCGAGGTGACGATGGAGCACCTTTACCGCCACGGCCCGCTCGAACCCCGCACGGCCGGACATCCGGCCGAGGTACACGACGGCTGCGCCCCCAGCCGCGATGTCCGAGGTGAGTTGGTACCGCCCCAGCGTCGCCGGCAGCTTCAAATGGCCGGCACTGCTGACCACCTGCATTCGTCCCCCATGCTAGCAGATGCGGCCAAGCCTACCGCCCGTCAACCGTGGCCTGCTAGCCGATGGCCCGCCGCTCGAAGCAGTCCGCCGGGACCTTCGCCCGGCGCCGAACCAGCGCGGTGGCCTCGACGAACTCGTTCGTGATCCGGTCGTGGTACCCGCTCGCGTCGGGCAGCCCGGAGACCTTGCTGCCGTAGTGCCGGACGATGCGGGCCATGAGCACTTCTCTCAGGTATTTCCCGACCAGAGACGCGATCGAGACGAGCTTGTCGGAGCCGTCGGCGTCCATCAAGAACCGCATCTCGCCCACGCCGGGGAAGTGATAGGCGCTCCGCTCTTTGCGCTCCTCGAGCACCGTGCAGAGGCGACCCGAGAGCGGGCCGAACGCCGGCTCGTACTGGCGGAGGCCGCCGACCTTGCCGCACACAGCGAGCACTGCCTCACCCACACGTTCGCGAAAATCGAGGACGAGCCGCTCCATCGAATGAAGATCCACGATGAACCGGCTGAGGCCACGATCGACCGCTTCGTTCAGCCGCTTGGTGCAGACCACGACCGACCGAACGCCGGCGATGCGCACGCCGCTCTTCTCGAGCTTCTTGAGGTCGCGGCGCACCTCCGCCACGAGATCGTCGGGGGCCGAGAGCGACTCGCCGCCTTCTCCCCAACACTGGGGCCGCACATGATCGGGGCACGGCCGGCGAAGCTCGTCGGGTGCGTCCAAGGAGATCGCGGCGACCACGTCGTCGACCGTGGTCGGCCGGACGCCCGAGATCTCTGCGAGCACCCTCGCCCAGGCTTCGCCGAGCGCGACGTCGCCGTGCGAGACCAGCTCCTTGCTGTCGCCGACGCGCGCCCTCATGGCGCCGCGCGCGCGCCGCTCGACCGCCTTGTGCCCGCGCTCGTCGGTCGCGGCCAGGACCGCGGTCACCAGCATCGGACCCAGGCGTGGGCCCATGCCGTTCTCATCGACGCCGATCCGGTATGCAAACGGCGCCGTCATACCTCGCTCGTCACCTCGACGACCTGCTCGTAGGTCGTCTCGCCTTGAAGCATCTTACGGATCGCCGCTTCGCGCAGGGTCGACATGCCGTCCTTGGCAGCCTCTGCCTTGATGACTGACTCGTCAGCGTGATCGTGGATGAGCTTTCGCAAGACCGGCGTCACTCGAAACAGCTCGACGATCGCGCTCCGACCCTTGTAGCCGGTCTTGCGGCACTCGGCGCATCCGGTCCCGTAGCGGACCAGGATGGCGCCTTCCTTGGCGTCGAGGCCGAGGGCCTCGACCTCTTCGGCGCTGAGCGTGCGCTCCGCCGCGCACCCCTCGCATATCTTCTTCACCAAGCGCTGCGCCATGACGCCGATGAGGGTCGACGCCAAGAGGAAGTCCTGCACGCCGAGATCGAGGAGGCGCGTGATCGCGCTGGCGGCGTCGTTCGTGTGGAGCGTCGAGAAGACGAGGTGCCCGGTGAGCGCGGCTTGGATGGCGTGCTTCGCCGTCTCGAGATCTCGAATCTCGCCGACCATGATGATGTCCGGGTCTTGCCGGAGGAGCGTCCGGAGGATCTCGGCGAACCCGAGCCCGATCGCCGGCTGGATCGCCGTTTGGTTGAGACCCTCGAAGACGTTCTCGATCGGGTCCTCGATCGTGGTGACGTTGACGTCTTCGGTCGCGAGGCCGCGGAGCGCCGTGTAGAGCGTCGTCGTCTTGCCCGAGCCGGTCGGCCCGGTGACCAAGATGATCCCATGCGGGCGTGCGATCAGCTCGCGGAAGACCGCGTGGTCGCGCTCGTAGAAGCCGAGCTTGGACAGGTCGTCGTGCACGAGCCCGGGGTCGAAGATGCGGAGGACGACCTTCTCGCCGAAGGCGACCGGCAGCGTCGAGACGCGGATCTCGGTCGCCTTGCCTTCGTACTCGGTGCGGATGCGGCCGTCCTGCGGCTTGCGCTTCTCTGCGATGTCCAGGCGCGACAGCGTCTTGATCCGGTTGACCACGGCCTTGTGCACGGCCCGCGGCAACTGGCTCACCGCGTGGAGAGAGCCATCGATGCGAAAGCGCACGACGCTCTCGTCACGCTTCGGCTCGATGTGAATGTCGCTCGCGCGCTGCCCGAAGGCGTAGCGGAACATGTAGTCGACCGCATGGACCACGTGCTCGTCGGAGGACTCGATCTCCTGCTCCGACTTCATCTTCACGAGCTGCTCGAAGTTTCCGAGCTCGATCCCTACCGAGATCTGTTTCTCGGCTCGCTGCACGGACTGCCGAAAGCCGTAAAACTCGGTGATGAGCCGCTCGATGTCGCTCTTCGACGCGATGACCAGCTCGATGCGCTTGCCCGTCGCACGCTCGACCGACTCGACCGCGAGGTCGTCGAAGGGATCGAAGGTGGCGATCCGGAGCGCGCCGCCGACCTCATCCAGCGCCAGGAAGCCGTGCTTGCGCGCGAAAGGTTTGGAGACGACCCGAACGATGAAGTCGGGCTCGAGCTTGAGCGGATCGAGCTTGAGGTAAGGGAGCCCGACGAGGTTCGCCCACAGCTCGGTGACGGCGTCCTCCCGGAGCGGCCGATCGTCGTCGCCGCGCTCCTTGAACGAGAGCAAGAGCTCGACGGGTGAGATCGTGGGCGGGCGAGACAGCTGGCCCGCCATGGTGCCCTGCGCTCGCAGCTCGCTGATGCGTGCGCTCACGAGCCCGGAGAGCTGCTGCTCTTTTCGGGCGACCAGCTCCGGAACTCGCGACGCTGCGAGCAGCCCGTTCATCACCGCCGCCTCGAGCAGCTCCTCGAACGAAACGGGCTTCCGTTTGACGTGCGTGGACACCGTGGCACCTGTCGCGACCGAAACGGGCCTTCGCGTCGGCGGCGGTCGGGGAGGTGCTGTCACGAAGAGATGGGATACGGGCTTGGCCGGCCGGGGACAAGGGCCCCGGCCCGTTGACCGAGAAAGGGCCTTGGTTCAATGATGTCTACTTCCTTTCTCGAGGGGCCGATGCAAACGGGCGCGTTTCCAATAGAAGGCTTACCGGCGCCTGCCCTCGCGCTCTTCTTCGGATCGCGCCAGTATCTCTGCAACGCGTCCTTCCGATCGCTCGCAGGCGGCCGCGAGCCGCGTGGCAACATCGCCGATCTGGCCATGGTCCTCGACGAGCAGGCGCTCCTCGATGCAACGAGCGGCCTCGACCAAGAGAGGACGCACGCGGTCGAGCTGAAGATCGGTCCGCAAGGGAAGCGCCTTCCCTTTCGCGCGAACGCAAAACGCGTCGACGCCGACACGGTCCTCTTGCTCGTGAACGACGTCTCTCACGACACGATGGAGACGTCGGTCGGACTGTTCGAGCGCGCGCCGGCGATGCTGCACGCGATCGGCCCCGATGGTCGCATTCAGCGCGTCAGCGAGCGGTGGCTCGAGCGCGTGGGCTACCGCCGTGAAGAGGTGCTCGGCAAGAGGTCGACCGAGTTCTTGACCGAGGAGAGCGCCCGGCGCGCGATCGAAGAGGTCTTGCCGAAGTTCTTCCGCGAGGGCCGGTGCGACGACGTCCCCTACGAGGTCGTCTGCAAGTCGGGCGAGATCGTGAACGTCCGCCTCTCCGCCACGGTCGAACGCGACGCCGAAGGCGCCATCGTGCGCTCCTGCGCCGTCCTCACCGACGTGACCGAGGAGCTTCGGCTCTCGCAAGAGGCAGAGCGCGCACGCAAGCTGGAAAAGGACATGTTGCAGGCGCAAAAGATGGAGTCGCTCGGCCTGCTCGCCGGCGGCGTCGCGCACGACTTCAACAACCTGCTCGTCGCGATCATCGGAAACGCCGACCTTGCGCTCGCTGCGCTCTCACCGAGCTCGCCCGCGACCGAGATGCTCCACGATATCTCTACGGCATCACGGCACGCTGCCGACCTCTGCCGCCAGCTCCTCGCCTACTCGGGAAAAGGCCGCTTCGTCGTCGGACGCCTGGATCTGTCGCAATCGGTGCGAGAGATCCTTCAGATCCTCGAAGTGTCCGTCGGAAAAGGGACGCTCCTCCGCACCGACTTCAGCCCTCGCCCGACGACGATCGAAGGCGACATCGCGCAGATCCGGCAGGTGATCATGAACCTCGTCAGCAACGCCGCCGAGTCGCTCGGCGGCAAGCGCGGCATCGTCACGGTCGCAACGGGGCTCACGCACCTCGACGACCTGGCCATCGCGCAGAGCCTCATCCCCGATGCGACCCCGGGCCCGTACGCGTGGGTCGAGGTCTCGGACACCGGTCTCGGAATGTCGCCCGACACGCAGCAGCGGATCTTCGAGCCGTTCTACTCGACCAAAGGCACCGGTCGAGGCCTCGGCTTGGCGGCGGTGCTCGGGATCGTCCGCGGGCACCGCGGCACGATGCGCCTCTACTCCGAGCCCGGGCGCGGTACGAGCTTCAAGGCCTTCTTTCCTTCGCTCGAGGCGTTTCCGCACACGCCGGCCCCCGAAGAGCGCAACGCCCAACCGCGAGGCTCGGTGCTCGTCGTCGACGATCAGGAGTTCGTCAGGCGAACGGTTCGACGCGCGCTCGAGGACGCCGGCTATGAGGTCACCACCGCCAACGACGGCGATGAAGCCGTGCTCATCTTCTCGACGCGGCCGAGCAGCTTCGTGTGCGTCCTCCTCGACATCACCATGCCGGGCAAGGGCGGCATCGATACGCTGCGCGCGCTGCGCGATCTGGACGACAGCGTCCCGATCGTTCTGACGAGCGGATACAACGAGCAAGACGCGCTCCAGGATCTCGTCGGCCGCCGAATCGCCGGCTTCCTCCAGAAGCCTTTCCAGCTCGTCGACCTGTTCGCCGCCATCGAGTCGGCCTGCGAGAACCGGCACAAGGCCTGACCTCCGCGCATGGCGCGCTCAATCGGCGAGCGCTTCGCGCACGGCGCGGTGACGCGCAAGCTCGCGAAGAGCCTTCGCGAGGAGCGTCTTACCCGGCTCGGTGCGATGCCAGGTCGAGGCTCCGCTCGGATGAGGGAGCGCGATCACGTCGACCTTGCGGCCGTGATAGGTCGCCTTCTTCACCGTCCCGACGACGTCGACGAGCGGCCCGGTGTGCCCGAGCACCTCGGCGATCGCGAGCGTCCCGACGGCGATCACCAGGTCCGGCTGGAGGATCGCAACCTCGCGCTCGAGGAAGGTGCGGCAGCGCACGATCTCTTCCGGGTTCGGCCTGCGGTCGCCCCCGCCCTTGGCCTTTCCGGGGAAGCAGCGCGCGACCGCCGCGAAGTAGATCCGCTCACGAGCGCGCTCTTCGGGCGCGCCGGTAGCCTCTTCGAGCCAGCGAAAGAGCGTGCGGCCGGCCGTCCACGCGAACGGACGACCGAAGCTCCCCTCACGCGGGCCGGGCGCCTGACCGACGAGCAGCACCTTGCTCTCGATCGCCGGGCCGTGCACGACCGGCCCGATCATGTCCGAGCAGGCCTGGCACTCGTCGAGCTCTCGATGCAGGACCTTGAGCTTGCGTACTACTGACAAGCCATCAGCTCGACGGTGTCGACCATGAAGTTGGTCGCCGTGACGAAGTCATCGGTGACGGCTTGCAGCTGGATGATGTGGCTCGCGCCGTTGGCCCAGGGCGTGACGTCGAGCGAAAGCTGCTGGTAGCCGATCTGGGCGCAACCCGCGTCTGCGTTCGTGGTCTGGTAGATCGCGGTACCGTCGATCGTCACCGTAAAAGTGTCGATCGCGATCCCCGTGCTCTCGCACGAGGGAATGTCGAGCTGGAAGCGCAGCGTCGCCATCCCGGGCGGGATGGTGACGGCGCGCGACACCGTTCCGACCTCGAACGCGGTGGTCGTCCCGCCGAACCAAGCCCAGTACGTCCCCGCATGCGGGCCGGTGCCGCCTCCCGTACCGCAGCCCGCGACGTTGCAGACCGGCGTCCCGAAGTTCGTCGACGACTCGGTCCAACCGCCACCGAACGGCCCATTATCGAACCCCGGATTCACCGTGAGGATGTTGGTGATCGTGCAGGTCGTGCAGCCCGCGGTGTTGAAGCCGCTGCACGCCGCATTGCAGCCGAGCGACCCGCCCGAGAAGCCTTGCGACTGGCAGGTCTGCCCCCCGAGCGCGGCGCCGTCGCACACCTCGGGCGACTCGATGATGCCGTCGCCGCAGTCGCTGCAAGCGTTCTGGTTGATCGAGAGGCAATTGGCGGCGCACGAGAGGAGGCCGCCGTCGTGGCCCAATGACAAGCATGTCATGCCGCCGAAGTTCGTGCCGTCGCACTCCTCGGCGTTCTCGATCAAGCCGTTCCCGCAGGTGTAGCACTGCCCCGTGTTGTACTGGCACCCGGTGGTGCACGAGATCGTCCCGGACGCGAAGCCCTGGTTCTGGCACGTGCCGCCGTTGAGCAGCGCACCGTCGCAAGCCTCGCCGGCGTCGATCATGCCGTTGCCGCAGTCGGGAGGCGCGATGCACTCGGTGACGTCGTAGGTGCAATCGTCGGCGCACGAGAGCGCTCCGCCGGTGAAACCTTGGTTGATCGAGGTGCAGGTGGCGCCGCCGAGGTTCGAGCCGTCGCACTCCTCGCCCGCGTCGATCATCCCGTTCGGGCAGGTCTCACCGCTGCCGCCACCACCGCCCATGTTTCCCGTCGACGTCGAGGTCGAGGCCACCGTCGACGTGACGCTCGAGCTGGACTTGGTGGACGTCGTTCCGCCGCCGCCCTCGCCACGGCCGGCGCCTTCGTTGCCGTCATCCGACGAGCTCCCTCCTACGCTGCCGTCGAGATCGCTCCCTTCTGCGCAACCGAAGGCCAAGACCAGGAGGAGTGAGGCTGAGAACGGGCGATGCATGGGGGGGCTCCACTTCGAAGAAAGTCGGAAAAAGCGTATCGCTTTGTCGGCCGCCGTACACCATAGGCCGTTTGGTCAGGCTGCCCTGATACCCTCGCCCCATGGCCCCGCGCGTCGTCCCGGTCCCCTGCCTGCGCGACAACTACGCCTATCTGGTTCATGCCCCGGGATCGCGCGACGCCGCGGTCGTCGATCCTTCCGAGGCGCCGCCGGTCCTCGCCGCGCTCGAGAGAGAGGGCCTCATTCTGCGGGCGATTCTGGCCACGCATCACCACCTGGACCACGTCGGCGGCAACGAGGGCCTCTGCGAGAAGCTGCCCGGCCTCGAGGTCATCTCGAGCACCCACGACAAGAGCAGGATCCCCTGCGTCACCCGGACGATGGACGACGGCGCAGAGGCCGAGGTCGTCGGCCTCAGGGTGCGGGCCATTTCGGTGCCGGGGCACACTTTGGGTGCGATCGCCTATCTGATCGACGACGCGGTCTTCACCGGCGACACCATGTTCATCGCCGGCTGCGGCCGCCTCTTCGAAGGGACCCCGGCGATGATGCACGAGTCGCTCTCGCAGAAGCTCGGACGGCTGCCGCCCGATACCCGCGTCTACTGCGGCCACGAATACACGCTGTCGAACACCAAGTTTGCGCTCACCATCGAGCCGAACAACGAGGCGCTCAAGAAGCTCGCCGAGCGCGCAAGGATCGCGAAGGAGAGAGGAGTGCCGACAGTACCGTCATCGATCGAGGACGAGATCCTCCACAATCCTTTCCTTCGCGTGTCGGTGCCGAGGGTGGCTGCTCATTACGGCAAGTCGGATCCGGTCAGCGTGCTCGCGGCGATGAGGAGCGCGAAGGACTCGTTCTAGAGGCGTGAACGTGAACGCGCCACGTGTACGTGAACGCGCCACGTGAACGTGAACGCGCACGCGCCACGTGAACGCATTTACGTCAAAGGCTGACGAGGACGAGCCCGAGCCCGAGGACGAGCCCGAGGACGTGAAGGTTCACGTAGGATCGCGCACGGGAGGCGGTCGGGCCACGGAGGGTGCTGATCGAGCCTGAATGACCGCGCCAGTCGGCGCCGGATGGGTCGTCGCTTGCGTCGCCGTACACGGGGCCGTCGTCGTGCTCGGGCTCGTCCTCGGGCTCGGGCTCGTCCTCGGGCTCGGGCTCGTCCTCGTGGATCTTGCTCGTGGGTGCGTTCACGTGCCCGTTCCCGTAGTCGTGCGCGTCCTCGTGCTTCGTTCTCGTTCTCGTTCTTTTTGCCCCCCCAGCGAGCGGGACCTTTCTGGTACTCATCTAGGTCCCTTGGACAAGAGCTCCGCCCCCATCTTCGGGTTCAATGCGGCGCGCGAGACCATCGTTCGAGAGGTGGTCGAGCGCATCGTCGAGTCCGCGAAGGACCCGCTCCACTACCTCAACGACGCGGCGTACTGCGAGATCAAGCGCCTCGAGCCTTCCAAGAAGAAGAAGGATCAGGAGCGCCTCTCCGAGTGGCAGAAGCTCGCGCGGACGATCGGGCGCATGACCTCGTCGGAGCGCATCGAGCAGGTGCGCGATCTCGCCACGGACTACGGCTGGGACGTGGCCGGCAACTTCGATCCGCGGGTCTACCAAGCGTCGACGCGCATCCTCCCGCCGCTCGTCACGGCGCTCCTCGCCCCGCGCAAGCTGGCGACGTTGGTCAAGAACCCCGCGGCGGTGCTCCACCTCGAGGGGCTCGCCGACAAGGTTCTTGTCGAAGGCTCGACCGAGAAGCTCCAGCGCCTCTGCAAGCAGGGTGTCATGGTCTACGTGCCGACACACCTCTCGAACATGGACTCGATCGTGTTCGGTTACGCGCTCGAGCGCGCGGGGCTGCCGCCGGCGACGTACGGCGCCGGCAAGAACCTGTTCACCAATCCGATCCTCTCGTTCTTCATGCACAACCTCGGCGCGTACCGCGTCGATCGGCGGCTGAGGCACAACCTCTACAAGGACGTCCTCAAGACCTACTCGTGCGTGCTCGTCGAGCGCGGATACCACTCGCTCTTCTTTCCGGGTGGTACGCGGTCGCGATCGGGCGGCCTCGAGCGAAAGCTGAAGCTCGGCCTGGTCGGGAGCGCAATCGAGGCCTATGCGCGCACGGTGCGCGCCGGCCGCGAGCGGCGCGTCTACTTCGTCCCGGCGACCATCAACTACCTCCTCACCCTCGAGGCAGAGACGCTGATCCGCGACTACCTGTCCGAAGTCGGGAAGAGCCGCTTCATCATCGAGGACGACGAGTCGAGTCGGCTCGGGCGGGTGGCGACGTTCATCCGCAAGCTCCTCGACATGGACAGCTCCGTCATTATTCGCTTCGGTGAGCCGATGGACCCGTTCGGCAATGCGGTGGACGAAAACGGCGATTCCTTCGACCGCCGCGGGCGCAAGGTCGATCCGGCGAGCTACGTGCGCGACGCGGACGGCAAGGTCGTCCTCGATCCCGCGCGCGACGCGCAGTACACACGCGAGCTCGGCGAAGAGATCGTCAAGGCATACGTCAGAGAAACGGTGATCATGCCGACGCACGTCGTCGCCGCCGCCTGCTTCGCCAGGCTCCGCAAGAGCTCCCCTCGGCCCGACCTCTTCAGCGTGCTCCGGCAGCGCGACGCGGTGGTCGTCCCGCGTGACGAGCTCGCTGCCGACGTTCGCCACATCAAAGAGCAGCTCGTCGAGATGGAGAGCCGCGGCGAGGTACGTCTGAACGACTTCGTCCGCGCCGCTTCCGGCGGCGACCTCGTCGAGCGAGCACTGCGAGCGTTCGCCGGCTACCACACGACGCCGGTCTTGATCTCGCGCCGCGAGGGGATCGCGATGCAGGATCCGTCGCTCCTCTTCTACTACCAGAACCGCCTCGCCTCCCACGGCGTGGCTTGGGACGTCCTCGGCGGGTCGCCCGGTGGTGCCGGTCGACCGCTTCCGCCCGTGAACGCGCCGGCTCCCGGCGTCGCAGGTGCTCGATGAGCCTGAAGGTCGGGGTCATCGGCGGTGGTCCGTGGGGCGTCGCGCTCTCGCGCGCTGCGGCACGCGCCGGATCGAGCGTCACGCTGTTCTCGCGTCGCGCCGAGAAGGACGGGCGGCTCATTCACGTGACCGACAGCTACGAAGAGGTCGCCAAGAACCGCTTCCTCGTCGTCGCCGTGCCGTCGGACGTCGTGCGTGAGGTCGCGCGGGCGCTCGGCGATCACGTCGACGGCGCCCACGTCGTGGTGCACGGGATCCGCGGCCTCGGCCGCGAGACGCTCGAGACGATCTCCGACGTGTTCCGCGAAGAGACGCCGGTTAGAAAGCTCGGCGCGCTCGGCGGACCGGTGCAGGCGGACGAGCTCCACACCGGGACGGCGTCGGCGCTCGTCGTCGGCTCGTACTACCCCGAAGTCTGCACCACCGTCACCAAGGCGTTCAGCGGTCCGTGGCTCCGCGTCTACTCGACCAGCGATCTGCGCGGCCTCGAGTGGTCGAGCGCGCTCGTCGGCTGCATGGCCGTCGGGGTCGGCTTCGCCGAAGCGGCCGGCGCCGGCCCGGGCCTCCTCGCGGCGCTGATCTCGCGCGCCGTCCACGACGGCGGCCGCATCGCGGTGCTCGCCGGCGCCGAAGAGGCGACCATCTACGGCCTCGGCGGCTACGGCGATCTTCTCTCTTCGATCCGCCAGGGCAACCGGCCCGAGGTCGTCCTCGGCCGCGCGCTCGCAGCCGGCAAGACGCTGGGCCAAGCCGTCGAGGAGGCGAAGCTCCGCGTCGAAGCGGTCGCCCTCATTCCGCGCATCGTGCACTTTGCGAAGAGCAAGGGCGTGCAGGCGCCCGCGTTCGAAGGGCTCGCGAGGATGCTCGACGGCGAGCGCGGCGAGCAGATCCTCGGCAAGTTCTTCCAAGCCTAGAGCGCGCGTCGCTCAGTCGAGCGCACAGGCCGAGGCGTGGTCGGCCCACGGCTCGTAGGGCTCATGCTCGAGCAGGTTCACGAGCGCGGCTTCGGCGGCGGCCTTGGGGACGTCGCAGTGGCCGATACCATCGAGGAACGAGTCGAGATCGTACTCGCGGCAGGCGGTCTTCGCGCTCTTGGCGAGCGCGCGGTGTCCGTTGAAGCCGAATCCGAGCGAGACGGTGCTCGAGCAATCGCCCGACGTCGTGTCGGTCTGCCTGTACACCCACGCGCGGGCCACGTTGGACGGGATCGTCGCCCGCGAGATCTGGGGTTGGAACGCGTCGAGGAGCACCATGCCGAAAACGCCCCGCCGGCCGGACGCGATGCGCGCGTCCTTGCCGAGGCGCCGGGCGAGGTCGGTAACGTTGATGCCACCCCACGAGAAGCCGACGAGGTGCACCTCTGCGGGCGAGTCTTTGCTGGCCACGACACCATCGTCATTTTCGTCGAGCGCGTCGAAGAGCGCCTCGTACGCGCCGTTCTCGTCGAGCGCCCCGAAGGCCGGATAGTCGCCGTCCCAAACGAGCTCGAACCCCTCGGCCTCGGCGGCCTCGCAGAGATCGAACAAGCCCTTGTCCCACTCCATGGTCCGATCCGAGAGCCCCTGCTGACAAAGGAGGACGCGGCGGACGTCACCGAGCGCGCCGCTGTTCGTCTCGCCGGCCTCGCCGGCGATGGGGAGCTGCTCGACCGAGCAACCGGCGGCGAGCGAGACCAAGAGACACGCGAGCGGTGCGATGGGGCGCATGGACGCGAGGAGCGGCCAGCTTGTGCAGCGGTCGTGCCACGCGAATTTGCGCCGAAAACAGCGCGCTTCATGGTGTCGGGGCCGACGCGGCGGATCTTTCTCGATCCGCTCGCACGATCCACACGACCGAGACGCGCGACGTCAGTACACGTCGCGCAGGTAGCGGCCGGCCTTCTCGATGTCCTCGAGCTTCGCCTTGGCCGCTTCGCGATCGGTCCCGCCTCGAGCCGCCAGGATGTCGATCAGAGCGGCGTGCACGTCGGGCGCCATCCGCTTCGCGTCACCGCACACGTAGATCGTGGCTCCACCCTCGATCCAGCGGAAGAGCTCCTCCGCCTCTTCGTGCATCCGGTGCTGGACGTACACCTTGTCCGTCTGGTCGCGCGAGAACGCGAGGCTCGTGCGATCGAGCACGCCCTCGGAGGCGAAGCGCGAGAAGTCCGCCTCGTAGAGGTAGTCGTTCGCGCGGCGGCGCGAGCCGAAGAAGAGCCAGCTCCTGCCTTTGCCGCGCACCAGCGAGCGATCCTCGAGGAAGGCACGGAACGGCGCGACGCCCGTCCCCGGACCGATCATGATGATGTCGTCATCGCGACGCGTGAGCCGAAAGCTCGGCGTCGGATGCAAGTACACCGGGAGCTCGGCTCCCGGCGCCGCCCGATGCACGACGTGATGCGAGGTGACGCCCATCCGCGGGCGCCCCGCCAGGTCGTAGCGAAGGATGTCCACGAGCAGATGGAGCTCGCCGGGATGCGCGCGCGGGCTCGACGCCACCGAGTACAGGCGCGGCGCGAGCGGGCGGAGGTGATCGCAGAGCTCCGCGGGCGTCAGCTTCTTGTTCGCCTGCTCGAGGAGGTCGACGACGTGCGCGCCGGCAATCGTCTTTGCCAGCTCTTCGGGAGAAAGCTCGCCGCGGAGCAAGGTGACGAGCCGTGCGTCGGGCGTGAGGAGCTCGAGGCGCCTTTCGAGGGCCTCACGCAGCGACAGGGTGCGCTCTTCGATCCGGACCTCGGCGTCGAGCGAAGCGCCCGCGGCGCGAGCGATGGCTTCGACCAGCGCGGGGTCGTTCTCGGGCCAGATCCCGATCGAGTCGCCGGGCTCGTACGGCACGGGCAGGTTCTCGATCGAGAGCGCGAGATGACGCGTCTCCTTGTCCGAGCCGCCGAGGTTCAGGTTCCTGTTCTCGACGACCTTCGCGAGCACCGGGTTTCTGCGTGTTCCGGGCGCATCGACGTGATGATGGACGACGACGGGGGGCGGCTCGACGGCCTGTGGGGACGCGTCTCCCAGCGCGGCGAGCGCATCGACGGTCTTCTTGAGCCAGTCGGCGAAGGGCTTCTCGTAGTCGACGTCGCAGTCTTGCCGCGGCACGAGCCGCGTCGCGCCGAGGGCGCCGAGCTTCTCGTCGAACTCCTTGCCGCAGTTCGCAAAGCGGTCGTACGTGGTGTCACCGAGCGCGAGGACCGAGAACGAGAGCTCCGGCAGCGGCGGACACTTTCGCATCAGGTACCCGTGCAGCACCTCGGCGTTCGAAGGCGGATCGCCGTTGCCGTAGGTGCTCGTGATGACCACGAGGAGACGGAGCTTGCCCAGATCGGGGCCGTCGAAGTCCTGCATGTCGACGACCTTGGCTGTGAAGCCGGCCTTCTCGAGCGCCTCACCGGTGCGTTTGGCGAGACCTTGCGCGTTGCCGCTCTCGGTGCCGAAGAGGACGTAAACAGGCTGCATCGACGCGGGTCTTATAACCCAGAAGAGGCGTCAGCGCGGGTGTCCTTGGGCGATCCAAGTTTCGACGATCTGTACGTCTTCGGGCGACAGCGGGGGCAGCCCGAGCGGCATGCCACGGACGGGGCTCATCGTCCCCTCGACCTCGCGCGCACGTTCGAGCAGCACGGAAAGCAGCATCGGCTCGCCGTTCGGCGCGGGCGCAAAGACGCTCCGCCGCTTTCCGCCGGCATCGAGGTAGCCGCCGGCGATCGATTCGTAGCTCGACAGATCCAGCTTCCGTCCTTCGAAACCGAACCCGCCGGTGTTCCCCGGACCGCCGTCGCCGCGCGCGAAATCCGGCTGAGAGTGGCAGTGCCAACAAATCTTGTGGAGCACCTTCTCCGCCACCTCGTCGTAGGTCACCGGCCGCTCTAGGACGGGCAGGCGCGCGAGCTTCGCGCGCGCCGGCGGATCGTCGAGCGGAGCCCGGACCACGAAGGCGGCAAGGTCGGTCGCCTCTTCGCGCGTCAGCTTCTGCGGCAGCATCGCGGCGTCGGGCTTGATCGAACGAGGATCGAGGATCCAATCCACCAGACGATCGGTGCGCACGCGGTCGCGGGCGTACCGGAGGTCCGGCGCGAGCGCGCGGTCCGGTCCGTCGCGCGGTGTGACGGCTGGGGGCGATGCGGTGCGCGCGCCGGTGAACGTGTGGCAGCCGCTGCAACCCTTGGTCGAGAAGTAGCCGCGGCCTCGCTCGATGTCGCCGGCCAAGAACGGCGCTTCGGCCTCGGCGCCGCCGGCGCGCTCCGCGAAGTAGGCTGCGATCGACCGAGCTTCCGGCTCCGCCAGCGGGAGCCGGGGCATGTCGCCGTGGAGGCCGGGGCGCAGGTCGAACGGCTTGACGAGGTAGCTCTCGATCCACCGCGGCCTGAGGATCGTTCCGGCGCCGGAGAGCGAGGGAACGAAGCGCAGGTGCTCGACACGTGGCTTCCATTTGGCCAGGACCGCTTTGCTCGGCGCCGGCGCGTCGGGGCTCGACTTCGGCGCCTTCCCGACGGCGATGTCGACGTGACACGAGTAGCAGTGCTTGGCCTGTGCGACCTCGGCCTGCCCCGTGCCCGCGTGGCAACGGTTGCACTCGAGCTTGTCGAGGAGGTCGCGCCCTTCCTTGGCCGAGGGCACATGCGCGTGAGGCGGCGGCGACGGTTCGACCCGCCCCGCGTCCGGCGCGCTCGCCGCGCCGTCGCGATCGGCGAGCGCCGCTCCCTCGGTGCAAGCGGGTGCCGACGAGCCGATCAAGCCGGCAACGAGGAGGGCGACCGCGAGGTAGCGCCCGCTCAAGACGTGCAGACTCCTTTTGCGCTGGCCATGCGCTCGCACCGCGCCTTCTCCAACTTCACGAGCGCGCGTTCCCTTGCGGCGCGGGCGTGCGAGAGCCACGCGGGAGAGCCTAGCCCGGCGTCCTTTCGGAGTCGCGCCAAGGCCGCGTAGCCGTGGGCGCTCGTCACGAGGTCGGCGCCCTCGAGCTCTGCGAGGATCCGCTTCGCTTCGGCGGCGTGCTCGGGCGCGTGCGAGAGGATCTCGGCGTAGTTCGTCTTGACGGTATTGTCATCTTTCCCATTCGCGTAGACGTGCTTGGCGATCGCGATCGCCTGGTTCATCGCCATCGCCGTCCCCTCCTCGCCCTCCATCGCCAGTCCGCGCAGGTCGTAGGCGCCGCCCGACCGGGCGACGGCCAGCGCGGCGACCACGTAAGCGCGCTGCACCACGCGCTCGCCCGCCGGCAGGTCCCCCCTCTTCGGGAGCACGAGATTGAGCGAGTCCAGGGCCTCGCGGTGCTTGCCCTCGGCGGTGTTCTTGTCGGCCTGGGCGACAAGCTGGATGCGAGGGTCGACGCGATACTCGACCTCGTTGCCGCAGGCGGCGCTCTCCCCAACGGGGACCGCACAGATGACGCCGATCGTGAGCGAGGCCGCGAACAGAGAGAGTCGCAATTGCATGGGTCCCTCGTCGTGAATCGGGAGAGACGCCCTTCTGTGACCGTTGTTCCCGAGGCTCGGAGCGAATCGCGAGCGAAATGGAGCCCTACGGGAAAGGTTCAATCCGACGACACGACGCAGGCACCCGGTTTGCCTAGGCCGAAGGTCCATGACCTGGCTCTGGAATCGCACAGTCGTAACGGCAACGCTTGACGCTTCGGGTGAGCGCGCGACCATGACGAAGATGACCTGCTTGCGGCGGCCGCGGGTAGTCCGAGCGTGGGAGGCACGTCGCCTCGTGTGGGGAGCGCTCGTCTGTGGCGGGCTCGTCTCGACCTTCGCCGTCGCCGCCGGATGCAGCACCGAGTCGGAGTACGAGGTACTGCCGCCGGGCCCGCGTGACCTGCTCGCCGACGAGCTCGCTGCGACGATCTGCAACGGTGCGGCGAATTGCTGCACGGATCTCGGTTTCGATCAGCCCGGCGACTCCTGCCGTTCGTCGATGCGCAACGCCGTGATGGCGTCGATCATCACCGCCGAAGATCAGCTCCGCGAGCTCGTGCCGAGCGAACATGACAGCTGCATCGCCGCGTTCCAAGCGGCGATCGACGGCGCAGCGAGCTGCGACCACCTGCCCGCTCCCCTCGAGCTCGAAGGCCGCTGTCCGACGATCTTCACTCCCATCCCCGAAGGCGCCGGACAGCCGGGCGACCCCTGCACCGGCACGTTCGACTGTGCGTCTCCGACGGAGCCGGGCGAGCGCGCGTGCGTCCAGGTAACGGCAACTGCGTCGGTCTGCGCGTGGCTCGTCGATCGCGCAGTCGGAGAGCCCTGCACACCGTCCGGCGGGACGATTCCGGTCTGCCCGGAAGGTCTCACCTGTGCGCCGCCGGACGCGATGACAGCCCCCGTTTGCGCCGAGGTGCCCGGCCCGAACCAGTACTGCCTCGAAGGCAAGGACACCTGCGTGGACGGCTACGTCTGCGTCGAAGACACGGCGCACGCCCTCCGATGCTTCAAAGAGATCGATCTCGGCGAAGACTGCTCGCAGCGGCCGAAGGGGTGCGCGGACGGCCTTTATTGTGCGGTCGACTCGACCTGCAAGATGCTCCCAGATCCGTGCGCCTCGGGGGACTGCCCCACGCTCGTCCTCCAGAACGTCTGCCGCTGACGACCTGCCGCGCCGCACCGGCGGTTTGCGAGCCCCATAGGCTTGCTACATTGCCAATACCGCCTATGTCATCCGAGAGGGCGCGGGATCCGGCACTGCTCGGGCCCGCTCTGGAAGCGCTGCCGTTGTTCCCGCTACCCGGCGTGGTCCTCATGCCGAACGCGCTCCTGCCTCTTTACGTCTTCGAACCGCGTTATCGGAAGATGGTCCGCGACGCGCTCGACGGTCATCAGGCGATCGGCGTCGTGCAGCTGACCGAGCCGTCGACGCAGGACAATCGCGGCCAGCCCTCGATCGCGCGCATCGCAGGCGTAGGAACGATCATCGACTCGACGGAGCTGCCGAACGGCAAGTACCAGATCCTGCTTCGCGGCCGCGCTCGGGTGGAGCTCGAGGAGCTGCCGTTCGTCCCACCGTACCGCCGCGCCCGCGCGCGCGTCCTTTCGTCGACCGACGAGAACGTGTCGTCGACCGCTACGGCTGCGCTGATCGCCGTCGCGACGGGCTTCGCTGCGCTGCTCCGCGATCGGGACAAGTCCTTCGACTTCAGGATGCCCAAGCTCTCCGACGCCGGCGGGATCGCCGATCATTGCGCGCAGCACCTCTTGATCGACGGCCGCGACCGCCAGCAGGCGCTCGAGACGACCAGCGTCGCTTCGCGCGTTCGCCTGGTGACCGAGACCCTCGCGATGCAGCAGCTCAGCCTCTCGGGCGCCAAGGGCACGAAGAACTGAGCCCGCGAGTCGGGCCTTGACTAGTTAACCGTTGCGTTAAATATTGCCGGTCAGGTCAACTTTCGTCCCAGGAGGACAACCATGAAACCTGCACCGCCCGGCTGGCCGCGCATCTCGAGCTCCCTCTACTACGACGATCCCAGAGCAGCGATCGACTGGCTCTGCCGTGCGTTCGGCTTCGAGGTCCGGCTGCTCGTGGAAGGTGACGGCGGGACCGTCGAACACTCCGAGCTCGTCTTCGGTGACGGGCTCGTCATGGTCAGCGGTCTCAAAGAGAAGTTCGCGTATCGCCGAACGCCGAGCCAGATCGGCGGCGGCAACACCCAGAACCTGATGGTCTACGTCGACGACGTCGAGGCGCACTTCGAGCGCGCCAAGGCCGCGGGCGCCACGATCACGACGGAGCTCGAGACGCACGACTACGGCGAGGACTACTGGAGCGATCGCGGCTACGGGGCGAACGACATCGGCGGTCACGCCTGGTGGTTCTTCGAGCGGCTGCGCAGCCCGAAGCCCAAGGCATGAGCGCCCTGGACCGTACGCTCTCGGCGTTGGCCGATCCCACCAGGCGCGGCGTCGTCGACCTCCTGCGCGTCGGCCCGCGGCGCGCGGGCGAGCTCGCGGAGGCGCTCGATATGAGCCCGCCGGCGATGAGCCGTCACCTCCGCGTCCTCAGGCAGAGCGGCCTCGTGGAAGAGGAGCACGACGGCGCCGACGCGCGCGCGCGCGTGTACAAGCTCGTGCAGGCGCCGTTTCGCGATCTGCGAAAGTGGATCGAAGAGGTCGAGGTCTTCTGGGAGGCCGAGCTCGAAGCCTTCGCCGCTCACGCAGAGAAGACCCGCGGAAAGAAGAAGGCGGGCCGATGACGGCGCCCGCCGGCGACGGTGCGAGCGCCACCGTGTTCGTCCGCGTCGCGCCCGAGGACGCGTTCGAGGTCTTCACGCACGAGATCGATCTCTGGTGGAAGACCGGGCCGGCCTATCGCATCGCCGGCCGCCGCGTAGGAAAGCTCGTGTTCGAGGAGCGGCTCGGCGGCGGGCTCTTCGAGACCGTCGAGCTCGCGAGCGGTCCGAAGACCTTTCAGGTGGGGACGGTCACCGTCTGGGAGCCGCCGGCGCGGCTCTCGCTCGAGTGGCGCGGCGTGAACTTCAAGCCGGGTGAGGTGACGTTCGTCGACGTGACGTTCCAGGCGTTCGGCGAAGGCACCAAGGTAACCGTGCGACACCACGGCTTCGCCGCGCTACGCGACGATCATCCGGTGCGCCACGGCAAGGCCGGCGCGGAGTTTTCGCGATCGATCGGCCTCTGGTGGGGCTCGCTGATGACCGCGCTACGCGAGCACATCGAGGCGCGGGACTCCCCCCTCACGCAGTGAGGGGGGCCGGGGGGGTGAACCCACAGGGATCGACCCTGCTGTCGGCGCGACGTCTCAGTCTTGGCGAAACGTCACTTGCACTCGTCCTCTCGTGCCGTCGCCTTGGTCTCTTCGCCGCCGCTCTTGGCGGTCTCTTTCGTCTGCTGCTTGCCCTGCTGCCAGCGGCGCTTCGCTTCTTCTTTGCCGCCTTCGAAGAGGCCGCCGATCGAGTCGCCCAGTGTCTTCACGCCTTCGACGGCCGTTGCGCCGCCGGTCTTTGCGGCGGTGCCCGCGGTCCGCGCCGAGCTCTTCACGCAGGGGTCGACGTCGTCGGCGGTCTTGTCGTCTTTGCCCTCGGAGCAGGCGACAGCCAAGAGAACGCCACCGATCGAAAGTGACCGGTGCGTCATCCTCATTGGATCGAGATCCCGACGGTGAACGGTGCGCCGTCGCGGTTGACGGTGATGTCGAGCTTGCCGGCAGAACGGAGCTTCGCGTAGGCGTCGACCGCCTTCTCCGGATCGGACATGTCGAAGCCGTTGATGCTCTGGAGCAGATCGCCGTTCTTCATCCCGAGCTTGCTGAGGACGTTGTCGGGCTTGAGCCCCGAGAGCCGCATGCCTTCTTTGGTCGGTCGCGTGCGGAGCGATCCGGCGAGCTTCGCGTAGTTCTGGATGATCTGCTCGACGGCGCCGCGCTCCACCACCCACTGATTCTGGCCGACGTTCTTGATCTTGCTCTCGATGTCCTTGGTGAGCTTCGCCTTGGCCGCGGCCTTGCCGGTCGCCTCGGGCTTCGGCGTCGCCGCCGGCTTCGCCGTCTTCTCGGCGCTGCCCGGCTCGACGATGCACCGCGAGCCGGCCTCGGACATCCACACGCGGGGGGAGAAGTCGGGGTCCGGCGATTCGAACCAACCGATGTGGAGCACCGTCGCTTCGTTCACTTTGTCGCCGCGCCGCCGGAGCTGACTCTTACCGTCGGATCCGGCGACCGAAGCGAAGGACCACTCCGGATCTTCGGCGGCGGTCACCAGGCTCGCCTTGAAGCCGTTGCACGGAGGATCCTGGTACGGATCGGCGCCGGCACGCGGCGGAGGAGCCGGCGCATCAGCGACGAGCGTCGTCTTGCCGTCGAGCGGACCGGTCACCGAGTCGAACGGGTTGCGCGAAAGGATCGGACCTGCGCTCTTGTCCGGCAGGTGCGCCGCGTCCTTTGCCCGGACTCCGGCGCTCGGCGCGGGCGGCACCGTCGCGAGGTGAGCGGCGACCAGCTGCCCCACTCCAGAGGCTTGCAGGTAGGCAGCGGTCGCGACGAGCCCACCCGAGATCAAAAACCAGTAGCGTTTGGCGACGGCGTCGACGCCCATCTTCGGCTCTCTAGATCAACCACGAGTCCGGCCCCGGCGCTACGTGCTGGCGGACGTTTGCCAATTTGTCGAAAAGCCGCCTACTTGCGCCGCTTGTTGGAGAGCAGGCGATGGTAGAGGGCCTCGAGATCTCGGGCGAGCTCGCTGCACGACTGGATGCGGCGCTGGGGCTCCTTTTCCAGGAGCTGGAGGATGAAGTACTCGAGCTCGTCGGGGAGGTTCGGCTCGCGCTCGCTCGGGGGAACCGGCGTCTCGCGGAGGTGCTTCATCAGCATGGCCATCTGGTTGTCGCTGTCGAACGGCAGGACACCAGTGAACATCTGGTAGGCGATGACGCCGATCGAATAGAGGTCGCTGAGGTGGGTGACCGAGGCGAAGTCGCTGATCTGCTCGGGCGCCATGTACGCAGGGGTGCCCGCCGTGAAGCCTTGCTGGGTCAGGTTTCGCTCGCCCGACTCCGGCGCGCGACGCTTCGCGATGCCGAAGTCCATCAGCTTGACGACGCCCTCGGTCGTCACGAACAGGTTCTCGGGCTTGAGATCGCGGTGAATCACGCCGCGTTCGTGGACGCACTGAAGCCCCTTGCAGACCTGAATCAGGTAGCCGAGATCGCGCAAAAGATCGCGACCGTCGGCGATCACGTCGGAGAGGTCCGAGCCCGACAAGAGCTCCATCGTGATGAAGCGCGAGTGGCCGTGCGTGCCGATGTCGTAGAGCCGGATGACGTTCGGGTGGCTGATCTGTCGAGCGAGGCTGAGCTCTTGTTTGAAGCGTGAAACCAAGACGGCGTCACTGTCGGTGCGCGAAAAGAGCTTGATCGCCAGGAGCTCGTCGAGCTCGAGATCCTTGGCGCGGTAGACCGCCGCCATGCCGCCTCGCCCGAGAAGGGTTTCGATCCGATACCGCCCCGCGACGACGAGCCCGCTCGGGAGCGCGTAGACGTTCTGAAGGAGCGCCTCGACGCGGCTTCCGCCCGGCGGTTCCGGGGTCGCCTCGCGCTCGCCGGACGCTTCGCCTTTCACGGTTTGGCGGTTCGGCGGTGTGCGCGGCCCCCGCACCGGCGGAGCCGGAAGCTCGGGCAGCGATGGAAACGTTCCGCTCGCGTGCGCTTCTTCGACCGAGGGGGCAGGCTTCGGCGGCTTCGCGCCGGCCTTGCGGAACGCTTCATCTTCACTCACCACGCGCTCGAACTCTTCGGCCGAGCCCCGGAGCCGGTGCTCGATCCCGGCGAGGCGCGCGGTGGCGTCCTGAAACCGGGCGTCGCGGCGGACGACCTTGGAGAGCGCGTCGCGGGCGTGCTCGATGTAGCCGTGGCGCTCGTAGAGAATGCCGGCGCGATAAAACGCTGTCAGCTCCTCGATCGAGTCCGGCGTGCCGGCGAGGTACCTGCTGGTGAATTGATCGAAGGAGAAGTCGACCTCATCCACGGTCGACGCGAGCTCGATGGCGAGCGCGCACGCGCGCCCGTACTGAGGGTCGTCCCTCGGGAGCTTCACGATCGTGGCCAGCGCGCGCTCTCGCTTACCGGCCGCGATCCAGCAGCGCACGCTCGCGCCGAGCGCGCCGAGGCGCTCGTACATCTCCGCCGCGCGCACGTGATCGCCCGCGCTCTCGGCGGCACGCGCAGCTTCGATGTTGGGAACCGTCGCCATCGAATCGAGCCGGACGATCGCTCACTCCTCTGCGGCCTGCAATGACGCTCGCCTGACCAGGTCCGGATCGCGAGCGACCGCGAGCGCCTCTTCCAGGTCGATGAGCCCTTGAAGCACGTATCGACAAAGTACCCGATCGAGGCTCTGCATCGGCGAACCCTCCATCTCGTGTTGCTGTATGTATCCGTCGATTTGGTGCGTCTTGCTCTCGCGAATCATGTGCGACAGCGCAAAGCTCGGAAGGAGCACCTCGAGGGCGGCGATCATTCCTTCGCCACCCGACCGCTTGAGCAATTCTTGAGCGACGACGCCGCGAAGCAGCGTGCTCAGGGTCACCCTTACCTGCCCCTGCACCTCTTCGGGGCACAGATCCAAGACGCGATCGATCGATTTTGCCGCGGAGTTCGTGTGAAGCGTCCCGAACACGAGGACGCCGGTCTCCGCCGCCGAGAGCGCGAGCATGACCGTGTCGAGATCGCGCACCTCACCGATCACCAGGACGTCCGGGGCCTCGCGAAGGGCCGCTCGAAGGGCGCTGGCGAACGACTCGGTGTGCCGGCCGACCTCGCGCTGGGTGACGATCGACTTGATCGGCTCGTGCACGTACTCGATGGGATCCTCGATCGTGATGATGTGCCGCTCTGCCGTGCGGTTGATCTCGTCGATGACCGCCGCGAGCGTCGTGCTCTTGCCCGAGCCTGTGGGTCCGCTGACCAGGACCAGCCCGTTCTGCAACGCGGCGAGCGACTTGAGCACGCGCGGTAGACCGAGGCTCGAGAGCGTCGGCACCCTGTCGGGGATCAGCCGGAAGACGGCCCCGAGCCCGCGAGACTGGTTGTAAGCGTTTACACGGAACCGTCCGGTGCCTTCGATCTCGTAAGCAAAATCGAGCTCGAGGTCCGACTCGAGCTGCTGCCTCTGCGTAGGGCTCAGGATCTCGAAGAGGAACCGGCGGGTCTCGTCGAAGGTCAGGCTTCGGAACGGAAGCCGGATGAGGTCGCCGTCGTGGCGGATCGTCGGGACCGAGCCTGCATGAAAATGCAGATCGCTGGCTCGCTGGTCCATCACGAGCCGAAGGAAGGAGTCGATACGCGGCGCCATCCGATCAGGTCCCCGAGGTCCGCGGGATGGGCTTCTGGCTGACGGGGCCGGCGGTCGGCACCCGCCCGCTCTGCGCCGGAGGGATCGTCGCCTGGGGTGCCTCGGGGTTCGCGAGGCCCAGCGCGGCTTCGAAGCCGCGCTTGTCGACGGCCTTCGCGTAGGCCTCGTCGACGTCGACCTTGCCCGATTTGGCGAGACGGATCAGATCGACGTCCATCAGGCGCATTCCCTGATCGCGTGACGTCGCCATGATCGTCGGAATCTGGAAGGTCTTGCCCTTGCGGATCAGCGTCGAGATCGCTTCGTTCGCGATCATCACCTCGACGGCCGGGAGGCGCGTGTTGTCGGGCGTGCGCAGAAGGTACTGGCAGGTCACGGCACGCAGCGACTCGGCGAGCATGCCGCGGATCTGCCCCTGTTGGCGAGGAGGGAACGCGTTGATGAGCCGATCGATCGTGGCATCGGCCGACGTCGTGTGAACGGTGCCCAGGACGAGGTGGCCGGTCTCGGCCGCGCTCACCGCGAAGGCGACCGTGTCCAAATCGCGAAGCTCGCCGACCAGGATGACGTCCGGATCCTGGCGGAGCGCCGAGCGGAGCGCGGCGGAGAACGAGTGCGTATGCGGGCCGAGCTCGCGCTGGTTGATGAGGCATTTGGCGTGCTGGTGCACGACCTCGATCGGATCTTCGATCGTGACGACGTGCTTCGCGCTCCGCTTGTTGATGTGATCGACCAGAGCGGCCAGCGTCGTCGACTTGCCGGCGCCGGTTGGACCGCCGACGAGGACGAGACCGTTAGGATATTCGGCGAACGTGCCGATGATGTCCGGCAGCCCGAGGTCGGACAGCGCGACGGTGCGGTTCTTGACCGTCCGAAAGACCGCCGACAGACCACGCACCTGGTCGAAGACGTTGACGCGGAAACGAACGCCGCTGCCCGGCAGCTCGTAGGAGAAGTCGACCTCGCGGCCTTTCGCGAGCTCCGCACGCTGTGCCTCGGTCAGGTGTGCTTCGACGAGGGCGCGGATCTGACGAGCGCTGTAGGGCGCGCCGGCGAGCGGCTCGACGCGACCCAGCCGCTTGATGAACGCCGGGCGGCCGGCCATGAGAAAGAGGTCATCGGCCTTGCGGCCGATGGTCTGCGTGAGCAAGAGCTCGAGCGACCGCGGATCGTTCGGCGCGGCGGCCTCGGCCTCGGACTGCAGGTCGTATCGCTTGAGGAGCTTCGCCGCCGCGCCTCGCACCGAGGCCGAGGTGTCGTTCTCGCAGCCCTTGACCCATAGCGCGTGCGTGCCGTCGTCGAGCTGGTCGAGGAAGCGAATCGCGGCCTCACGGACGTCGGGCTCGGGATCCTGGAGGAGCTCGGCGACGTCGGGGGTCGCCTCGGACGCACGTAAGCGCGAGAGCGCCTCGATCGTGGCAAGGCGGAGCTCGGGCCGCTTGCCCAGCAGGTCGACCAGATAGGCGGTGGCGCGGGAGTCCTCGAGCCTCCCTACAGCTTCGACGGCGAGCTCGGCCACGAACCAGTCCTCATCCTGTTGGGCGACGCGCACCAGGGCGCCGAGCGCGCGAGGATCGGCGATGCGCATCAGCGCCGAGACGGCGAAGCGCCGGACGACCGGAGAGCTGTCGGCGAGGTAGTCCTTTACCAAGTGCTTGGTGATGACCGGGGCGTTCATCTCGACGAGCGCGTCGAGAACGCGCTCGCGGACCCACCAGTCTTCGTCGCGAAGTGATTTCAAGAGCCGCGGAGCCAACGCGCCGTCGCGATCCTGCACCCGGGTCGCGATCTCGGCCGCGAGCCGGCGCACGTTGACGTCGCGGCCCCGCAAGAGCCAGACGATCGCGCGCGCCGCGTCGATCTTCTCCGACTGCGAGAGCTGCGTCAGCGCGTGGGCGGCGCGGGTGCGAATGCCGACGTCGCGATGCGAGAGCGCCTCGACCAGGACAGGAAAGAAGGCATCGCCGCCGGCGCTCTCGATCGCCTCGATGACGAGGAGGCGCGCTGCCTTCGGCCCCTCGCGGAACCTATCGCGGAGGTACGCCGCCGCGCTGGCGCCCGGCCGCCGCACCGCTTGGAGGAGAAAGGCGCGCAAGACTTCCGCCCCGCGACCTTCGATGCGCGTCTCGAAAAGGTCCCAGAACTGCTCGGCCTCGAGCTGACCGAGCGTGGTGATGGCTTGCGCGAGGACGAGATCGTCTCGGTCGTCGACCGCCAGCGACGCCACTTGCACCACGGGCTCGCGGTCGCGGAACCTCGAAGGGTCGGCGAGGATCCGGAGCGCCTGGATCTTCTCCATCGCGCGGCCCGCGCGGATCACCGCCGCGACGAGCGGCAAGCCGTGCTGGCCGGCGCGACCGAGCAGCGCGTTCATCGCGTCCAGACGACCGGGGAACGACGGCTCGAGCGCCCGCTTGGTGAGGATCTCGAGCGCCGTCCGACCGCCGACTTGTTTCAGCACTTCGGCGGCGGCCGCGCGAATGCTCGGCTCGGGCGAGCCGAGAAGATCGCAGAGCTCGCCGTGCGCGCCGACGTCGTTGACGGCCGGCAGGAGCACGACGAGAAACGACGTGAGCGTGCTGTCGCCGACCTTCAGCGCACGCAAGCACGGGACGAAGAGCTCGGGACCGGCGCACTTCTTTGCGAGACTTGCGAACGCTTCACATCGGTTCCTGTGTTGCTCGCGCGTCGACTTCGCCCCGAGCTCGAGGACGACCGGCACCAGCTTCGCCACCTCTGCCGCGCTGCACTCGGGCGCCTGAGCGACGAAGTTCTGTGCCTCCGCGACCGTCGAGAAGGTCGTGTTGCGAAAAGCTCGAACCAGATCGCTTCGCTGGAACAATGTTGTTCTTTCGCCGATGAAGCCAGGGACGAAACCCGCCCCGCGAGACAATGGCGGTGGATCTCTTATAGCGGGTTCTCAGGCGACGAGGAGGGGTCAACGCGCCGCGACCGCACGCACGATCTGACGCTGCGTAAACGCAAACACGGCGAGCACCGGCGCGCTCAAGACCACGTTGCCCGCCATGACCACGTGCCAGCGCACGCCGGTCCCCTGCTCCCGAAGAAGCGCGACGGCGACCGGCAGCGTCCGAACGCTGTCGTCGGTCGTCATGACCAGCGGCCAGAAGTAGTCGGAGTAGTGGTAGACGAAGCTGAAAAGGAACATGGCGGCGAGCGTCGGCCGCAGCATGGGTGCGAGGATGGAGTAGATGATGCGCAGCTCGCTCGCTCCATCGAGCCGCGCGGCTTCGATGATCTCGTCGGGCACCGAGACGAGGGCCTGGCGCACGAGGAACGTTCCGAATGCGCTGACGGCAAATGGCACGACGAGCGCGGCCATCGTATTGACCAGACCAATCGGCCCGAGGAGCGTAAACACCGGAACGAACGTGACCTGCGGTGGAATGAGAAGGCACGCCAGGACCAAAAGGAACGCCGCGCGCCGCCCTCGAAAACGCAGCTTCGCGAGCGCATACCCCGCGGGGAGGGCCAAGAGCACTTGAAGCGCCGCAATGGCGACCGCCATCACCAGCGTGTTCAACAAAAATCTCCCGACGGGGATGGACGTGAAGACCTCGCGGTAGGCGTCGGTGCGAAAGCTCGACGGAATGGGGTACGCGGGCGCCTGCAGGATCTCATCGAGCGACTTGAATGACGTTATCGTCATCCAGGCGTAGGGCACCAGCCAGAGGGCGGCGACCACGGTGAGCAGGACGGCGCGGACGCCGCTTCGGATCGGTGTGGGCCGGTCGAGGTCGATCACGCCCGCGCCTCCTTGTCGCCCGCGTGCGAAACGCGAAACGCCCAGAGGTTGAGCAGCGTGAGAAGGACCAGCACGCCGAAGAAGACGACGACCAGCGCGCTGGCGCGCCCGACGCGCAGGTTCATGAAGACCTCTTCGTAGATGGCGTAGACGAAGAGGGTCGTCGAGCGCACCGGTCCGCCCTGCGTCATCACGCGGATCACGTCGAATGCCTGAAAGCTCATGATCAGGCTCGTCGTGGCGACGAACGCGGTCGTCGGGCGGAGCGAGGGCCACGTGATGTGAACGAATCGCGACCACGGGCCGGCGCCGTCGAGCGCCGCGGCCTCGTGCAGGCTGCGCGGGATCGCTTGCAATCCCGAGAGGAAGACGACCATTGCATAGCCGGTGATCTTCCAGACCGTGACGCCGGCGACCGACCACAGCGCTGCGTCGGGGTTACCGAGCCAGCTCGTCGTCGGCAGATGAAGCGCGCGGAACGTCCGCGTGAGGAGCCCCGCGTCGGCGTCGAGGATCCACATCCACAAGAGGGCGACCGCTACCCACGACACGACGTACGCGCTGAAGATCGCTCCGCGAAGGGCGGCGTAGGCCTTGCCCGGACGATCGAGGAGGATCGCCAGCGCGAGCCCGAGCACGACGCTGAGCACCACGACCACGACGCCGAACCCGAGCGTTCGAGACAGCGCGCTCGTGAGGACGCCGCTCGAGGCGAGCTCGGCGTAGTTGGAGAGGCCCACGTAGCGACGCGGCGTGAGCAGGTCCCACGAGTGCAGGCTCTCGTAACCGGCGACGACGAGCGGGTAGATGAAGAAGAGCGTGAGCACGAGCACCGTCGGCGCGAGCATCACGTAGGGGTGCGAGGCGGCGCGAGGCCGCATCCCCGAGCTCACTTCGCCTCCGCGATGGTGCGGCGCGCGGCGTCGAGCGTCCGCCGCGCGTCTTCTCGCGAGAGCACCGCTGCTTCGAGGCGAGCTTGCATCACCTCACGCTGGACGCGGAACAGCTCCTTGTTCCACGGCCAGGGGACCACGTCCTCGAGCTGGTCGACGGCGACGCGGTCGTTCGGCTTCTTCTTGTAGTAGCCGGCCTCTTCGAGGGTGCGGATGCCTTCGCGGGTCACCGGGATGTAGCCGGTCTTGGTCGCGAACTCGTTCGAGCGATCCGGCCGCGCCATGAACGCCATGAAGCGCGCTGCGGCTTCGGTCCAGGCGGGCGAGCCGCCCTTCGGTACGACGAACATCGTCCCGCCGGTGGGGACGGCGTGCCTGACCTCGCGCGGAAGGCGGGCGCACACGACGGGGAACTTGGCGTTGTCCTCGAGGTAGCGAACGAACGCCGTCGAGTTCCAGATCATCGCGACGCGCCCGGAGAGAAAATCGGCGTTCTGAACCTGCCACGCGTTGTAATCGCGACCCGATGGCGGTCGCATGACCTTGCGCTCGTTGACCAGCTCTTGGATGAACGACAGCGCGCGGACGCCGGCGTCGCCCCCGAGCGTGAACGCGCCGCGCTCGTCGGTGAGCGTTCCGCCCGCCTGGCCGACGAGCGCCACCCAGAACCACCAATCGATGGGCACCGAGAAGCCCCAGCGCTTGTTCTCGTCGTCGCCGCGCGTCGCGAGCGACGCAAACTCACGAAGCTCGTCCCAGGTGGTCGGCGGCGGGCGCTTCAGCTCGTCGAGCACCCGGCCGTCGAGGTACGCGATCGGCGTCGACCGATTGAACGGCAGACCATAGGTGCCTTCGACCGACGCTCCGGAGAATGCGCCCTCTTGCGAGAGCGGACCCACGAGGCCGAGATCGCCGCCGAGGCCGGGCAGGGTGTCGAGGCGCGCGAGCACGCCGGCCTCGACGAGGTAGGGGATCACTTCCGCGACGACGTGCGTCACCGCCGGCGCGCGGCCTGCGTGCAGCGACGTTCGAAGCTTCGCGAGGAGCTCGAAGTAGTCGCCCTGGTAGACGGGCTTGATCCGGTGCTCGGGCTCTTCGGCATTGAACGCCGCGACGAGCGAGAGCAGAGCCTCGCGGTTCTTTCCTCCGTAGGCGAACCAGAGCGGCGCTCCTCCGTCGTCGCCGCTGCAAGCCGCGGCCATGCCTGCGCCGGCGGCCGCGAGCAGCGCGCGCCGGCCAATCATCCTTCGCCGCCGATCCGAGCCTCGCTCTTCGCGTCGAACCAACCGATCTTGTCGCGATCGACGATGATCCGAACGCGATCGCAGAGCGAGGGGTCGAAGAAGCCGGAGACCTTCGCGCGGAGCGTGACACGACCGTTGTCGTTCTCGGGTCCGTCGCAGTGGACGACGGTCTCCGAGCCGAGGGGCTCGGTGGCGGTCACGTCGGCGAGAAATGTGACGCGCTCCGTCGGCGCCGGCTCGTCCTCGGCGCGCACCACGACGTGCTCCGGGCGGACGGCGAGGACGACGTCCGCGGGCAAGGTCACGCCACGAGGCGGCGCGACCTCGACGCCGTCGCCGAGCTGCGCCGCGCCGCCTTTGACGGACGCGCGCCACAGATTGACGGGCGGCGTGCCGAGGAAGCCGGCGACGAAGAGGCTGTCGGGCGACTCGTAGATCGCGCGAGCGACCCCTTCTTGCAGGACGCGTCCGGAGCGCATCACCGCGATCCGGTGACCGCACGTCATCGCCTCGACCTGGTCGTGCGCCAGCGCGACCGCGACGCCCTGAGCGCGGCGCTGCTCGATGGCACCATCGATGCGCTTGTGTCCGACCACACCCCGGTGGATGAAGAC
>JBGTSH010000091.1:0-31128 GCA_041940405.1 Polyangiaceae bacterium | reverse complement strand
CGAGCTGCACCGAGCCGACCATGCCGCCCTCGAGCGTGTCGGTGTCGGGCAGGTACTCCATCAGGAGCTTGAGCTCGTTCTGGCCCAGGCGCGAGAGGTGGAGGCGGTTGAGCGCCGTGTTGAGCTTCGGCAGGCGCTGCTGCTTCGACTTCACGTCGAAGCGGGTCTGGCGCGCCTGCTGGATTCGCTGCTGCGTCGCGTCGGTCAGGTAGTTCGAGGTCTCCTCATCCGGATCGCTCCGGTACGGGAACGCGAGGCGCTTGACGGCGTCGATGTTACCGAGGCGCGTCGCCGGAGCGACGCCCGCGGTGGTGTCGTAGCCGCCGGCGCTGACGTAGCCCATGGGGGCTCCTGGAGCGAGGCCGGCTGCGATGAGGGCCGCGACCGTGGGCTTGCCTTCGGCCATGTCGCCGGCCCAGATCGCTCGGGTGCCGACGTCATGGGCGTTGGTCGCCATGTCGATGCCGTTGATGACCAAGAGGTCGTTGTAGTGCGTGTCGAAGAACGTCTTCTGCGACAGGCCGAGGTCCTGCGTGTTCGCAGCGCCGGGCAAGGTCTCGAGCGCCGCGTAGAACAGGTTGCCGGCCTGGCCGTTCGACAGGTAGTTGCCCATCGCGTCGGCACCGGTTCCGATGCCCGCCTTGGGATCCATCATGTGGGTGACGGTCCAGCCGCCGCCCGCGTGATAGAGGATTGCGAAGGAGTGAGGCGCCGCCTGCGCGTTCGCCTCTTTCTCGGTCATGGAGCCGACCGTTACGGAAAGCCCCGCGACGCTGCACATCTTGATGAAATCTCGACGATCAAGCATGGGTCGGGCTCCTCTCACAGGTCGTAGACGAAGGTGGCGTCGCTCAGCAGGTAGACCATGACGGCCATCCAGGCGCGCCCGGTGTAGAGCGGATCGTTGGGGCTACCACCACCGTCGCCGTCGCCGCCGCCACCCCTCCAAGCGATGTGCGGGCTCTTGTCTCCATCAGCCGCAGGCGTGAAGGGCACGCCGGTCAGGTAGTTGAAGCGGGTGAAGTCGCCGCCGCAGGCGAAGCGGCTGTCGACACCGCCCATCTCCGGGTCCTTGTTCACGAGCGCCTTACCCTCTTGCCAGGTCTGGACGTAGAGGTCGAAGGCGCGCTGCACCTCGGGATCCGTGACGGCGTAGGTCTCACCCCAGAGCTTCGCCATCAGGTGAACGATGTTCGCCTTGATGTTCGCAGCGGCCTCGGGGATCTCGTAGCCGTTCGCATCGAGCGGCTCGGTCGTCGGCTCGACGTTGACGAAGAGGTTTCGCTCGCCTTGCGGGAGCGAGAACTCGCTGCCGATGACCTCGCAGCCGACCTCGAGGCTCATGCGCTCGATGACGTTGGCCATGATGCCGTTCGGATCCTGGATGCGGACGGTGGTGTCGACCGAGTCGATGCCGCCGAAGAGCATCTTGAAGCCGTTCTCGCCATTCGGGCTGAGGAGGTTCGGGTTCTGCCAGCTACCCCAGGAGACGTGGAGGACGTTCTCGATCTTGCGGTTCAGCTGCTCGGGCGTGAGCAGGTGGGCCGTGCCGACAGCGCCGAGGTGGCTGAGCTGCACCTTGGAGATGTCAGGCGCCGTGTTCTTCCCGCGGAAGTACGGGCTCATGACGATCTCCTTCGTCATCTTCTTGAAGTTGTAGCCGTGCTTCTCGCGGAAGTTCTTCGCGATGTTCGAGAGCGTGTAGTACTGGCCGAGGTAGGCCGAGAGGTCCGCCTGGTAATCCGGGTCTTTCGGATCCGACGGGGCCGCGAGCGGGTCGCCGCCGACGAACGCGCGGTACGCCATGTAGACGCCGCCGAACGCCATGCCGGGGTCCTGGGCGATCATGTTCATCGTCCAGGGAAGCGCGTTCGAGTAGTTGTTCGGCGGCATGTTGACTTCCTTGAAGCCAGGCTGCCACATCTCGTCGTACCACTCGAAGTCCGGGTTGAAGACGAAGACAGGAGCGTCAGCGTCGTTCGACTGGAAGTTGCGCCAGCCGGCGGAGACCGGGTCGAGGAGGCGGTGGCACTGCGAGCAGTTGCCGTCGTTGACCGTCGGGTTCTGCGCGCGCTGCACCGCGGTGATGTCGATCGGCCGCTCGGCCGCCTTGAGGATGTCGTTGCCGAGGAAGAGGTAGAGCGCTTCCTTTGCGCGGTGGCGGTTGACGTTGGTGGGCGTCGTGGGGTGACGCGCCATCCAGATCGGGTCGCTCATGATGCCGGCGTGCGGGTAGCCGCCGCTCGAGTCGTACCCGTCCGAGATGCGGGCGGCGACGAACTCGTACGGGTCCGCGTCGTTCTGGAACGCCACCGGGAGGCCGTAGACAGGCGCCGAGAACGGGTTCACGACGATGTAGTTGGCGTTCGCGATCTCGGTGTACGGCCGGTTGTTCCGGATGATGTAGGCCGTGAGCTCGAGCACCTGTTGCGCCACGGCCTTCCGCGTGCGCTCCCCCATGAACTCGTAGAAATCCTGGTCTCCCGGCACGCCGTACTTCAGGCGGTTCTGCTCGGTCTCCGGGATCGCGTTGTACCACTCCGGGTCGTAGACCCCGCCGCCCTCGTCGTCGTCGCCACCGAGCACGCCAACGTCTTCCAGGTAGAAGTCGGTGTGCATGACATCGTTGAACTTCTCCTTGAGGCGCGTGTAGTACGCTTCCTCCTCCATCAGCTTGTCGAGGATCGGGTCGAGGGCCTCGAAGCCGCCCTTCTGCACGGCGGCCTCTTCCTCGGGCGTCGGGAGACGCGAGGCGAGGACCAAGGCCGCCTTGCGGAGGGTCTCGAGCGGGTTCATCAGCTCGACACCGGCGAGGAACCGCGCCTCGGTGTTCGGGCAACCTTCGTCGTCCTTCGAGAGGCGATCGACGAGGTCCTCGAGCATCTTGTAGTGGCTGTCACCCTCGGTGAGGACCTTGCCACCCTCGTGACCGAGGCCGCCGACCGGCTTCTGCAGCAGGATCGACTTCTCGCCGCTCACGGTCTTCGCGAGCGCGCGGACGGCCTCCATGTTCTGCTCGAGGTAGCCGGCTTCCGACGACGGGCGAAGGTCGAAGTCGGAGCTCTCGGCGCCGATGCTGCCCGTCTGGTGGCAGCTCGCGCACTTGTCTTTCAGGACGTCGAAGTAAATCCGAGCGAAGAACTCGTCCGTCGAGATGCACGTCTCGGACGACGTCTCGGACTGGCACCCGGCAAAGCCGAGCGCGAGCGCTGCGGTCGCTGCTAGCGTGCTGCTCAGGAGCAGCTGGTTCTTGGCTCGGGAGATTCTCCGCATGGGTAGCCTCGTGGTCTAAGGGGACGGGGTTGCCCTAAGCACGGCCCGTGCCGATCGTTCAGGATGCAAACCACGGCTAGATCAGCCTGATCGGGAATAGCGGAGAGGGGACGTCGTCACGTCCAGGGGGGGACGAAGAGACGTTCATCGGAGAAGGGATGCCGACGTAGGAGGACGGAGGGCAGGTAGGAGAGCGTGGTGTCGAGAACGCTCGTCAACGCGCTGGTTCGAGCGCCCTCGTTCACGATCCGCGTGGCCGTCACCGTTCACCGGCTCGTCCTCGGGCTCGGGCTCGTCCACGTAAGCCCTGCTCGTAAAACCGTGCGCGCTCTTTTCGTTCACGAGCCTCGTGCGCGTCCTCGTCCTCGCTCACCCCCTCCTGTGTTACGACCGTCTTCTCTCTCATGGCTGACGCAACCCGCGCCTCGACCCTCCAATGGTTCGTCCGCGGCGGCACCTTGACCCTGCCCGGACGCGAGCCGGTTCGCGTGAACGTCGAGCCGGTCTTGATCGGCCGCGACGCGAGCTGTGGTCTCTCCGTCGAGGATCCCGAAGTGAGCAGCATTCACTGCGAGGTCCGCGCCGAGGGGCAGGGCGTCCTGGTGAAGGACCTCGGCAGCCGCAACGGGACCTTCGTCGGCAACGTTCGCATCCGTGAGGCCGTGCTGACCGCAGCGTGCTCGCTCCAGGTCGGCTCGACGCGCATCGCGTTCGAGCCGATCGAGAAGAAAGAGCGCGTCGACGTCGGCTTCGAAGAGAGCTTCGGGCCGCTCGTCGGCTCGTCGAACCGGATGCGGCACCTCTTCCGCATGCTCAGCGACATCGCGCCGACCGAGCTCTCGATGCTCGTGAACGGCGAGACGGGGTGCGGCAAGGAGCTCGTCGCGCATGCGGTGCACGAAGCGAGCGCGCGCGCCAAGGGCCCCTTCATCGTGGTCGACTGCGGATCGATCCCCGGGCCCCTCGCAGAGAGCTTGCTCTTCGGTCACGAGAAGGGCGCCTTCACCGGAGCGAACGAGCGACGGCCCGGCGCGTTTCACGAGGCGCACAAGGGGACCATCTTCCTCGACGAGCTCGGTGAATTGCCCGTCGAGCTGCAGCCCAAGCTCCTTCGTGCGCTCAGCGAGAAGCAGGTCAAGCGCGTCGGCTCGCAGCACTACGAGCCGGTCGACGTGCGCGTCATCGCCGCGACGCGCCGCGATCTCGGTCAGGCGATGAACTCAGGCAGGTTCCGCAGCGACTTGTTCTTCCGCATCGCGCAGGTCCGCATCGAGATGCCGCCGCTGCGCGAGCGGAGAGAGGACATCCCGCCGCTCGTCCGCGCCGTGTGCGTCCGCATCGGCAAGCCCGAGCGCGCCGACGACGTGGTCGAGCTCGTGACCACAACGCTCGCGCAGCACGACTGGCCCGGCAACGTGCGCGAGCTCGTCAACGTGACCAGCGTCGCCGCGAGCCTGCCTGCCGGGGCCGAGAGCGTCGCCGAGCTCTTGCCGCTCGAGCGCGGCGGCGGCGCGTCGTCCGCCGACATGGTCGACTTCTCCACGCCCTACGGCGAGGCGAAGCGTCTCGCGATCGCCGGCTTCGAGACCAAGTACTTCGGCGATCTCTTCCGAGCGACAGGCGGCAACATCAGCGAGATGGCACGCAAGAGCGGGATGGAGCGGCACCACATCCGGCCGTTCTTGCGCAAGCTCGGCTTGATGAAGTAGCCAACCGGACGTCATCAAGCACTCGGGCCTGGTGGTCCGGCAAGAAGGTCACATGCCGCCTTGTCCACCCATGCCGCTACCGGTGGTCGACGCATCGGTCGTCGACGCGTCCGTCGTCGACGCAACGGTATCGGCCGTCGTCGACGCGTCGGTCGTCGCATCCGTCGTTGCGTCCGTCGTCGGGCCTGGGCCCGCGTCCGGGTTGATGTTGGCGCAGGTCGCGTCTTGATAACAGTCGAGACAGCTACAGTCCTCGGGCCGACCATCGCCCATGTCGCAGTTGCCGTCGTCCGAGCACTTCTGCGTGCACATGGCGACGTTCACGCAGTCGAAGCACTCGCACGTCTCGGCGTTCTGGCCGCGCGCGTTGCAGTAGCCGTCCCGTCTGTCGAGGTTGCACGCGGGGTGATAGTTGGAGCCCTGCGAGCCCACCGGTCCGACGCCCGAGGTGTCCGTTCCGGTCTCTGCTTCACCGCAGGCAACGTGCATGCAGACACCGAACACCATCAGGAAGGGAAAGCCTTGGACGAAGCGCTTCATGCCGATGAGGATGGCGAAGGAAAAGTCCTTCCGTCAACCCTCATGTGCGATCGGCTCCGTCGCGGCCTCACCTGATCGGCATCAGGAACCCAGTTCTTCGCGGAGAAGCTCGCGCTCGCGGGTGCAGAAATCCGCGATGGCCGCACGGAAGCGCGGCTCGGTCACGGTGTGAACGCTGTGTGTCAGGGTGGGGGCGAAGCCACGCGCGAGCTTGTGCTCGCCACCGGCGCCGGGCTCGAAGCGGGTGCGCCCCTCGAGGATGCTTCGCTCGATCGAGTGGTAGAAGCACACGTTGAAGTGGAGGAACGGCACCTCTTCGTACGCTCCCCAGTAGCGCCCAAATCGAGCCGTTTTGCCGAGCAAATTGAACGCGCCGGCGATCGCCTTCTTGCCCTCGTCGCGCGCCAGGACGACCTCGAGGCTCTCGGGCATCGACGCGAAGACCGCCTCGAAGAACGAGCGCGTGAGGTAGCGGCGGCCCCACATGAACTTGTCGACCGTCGTCAGGTAGAGCTCGTACATCGTGTCGGCGAGCTCGGGGGTCAGCTCTTTGCCGGAGAGTGACGAGAGTGTCAGCCCCTGTTCCGCGGGTCCACGGCGCTCGCGGCGTATCTGCGTGCGGCGCTTCGACGGCAACGACCCGAGAAAATCCTCGAAGGTCTGGTAGCCGCCGTTGGTCCAATGGAACTGCACGCCGCTCCGATGGACAAGGCCGAGCGACGAGAGCGCCTCCGCCTCGTCCTCTGGAAGAAACAGCACGTGCGAGCTCGAGAGCTTCGCTTGCTCGGCGATCGTCTCGATGCCTGCAGCGAACGCCGAGAGGGCGAGCGCGCGATCCTTGCCCTCAGCGACGAGAACGCGCGGACCCGTGGCCGGCGTGAAGGGCGAGGCGACGAGGAGCTTCGGGTAGTACGAGACCTTGAACTTTCGCGCCGCGTTCGCCCACGCGTAGTCGAAGACGAACTCGCCCTCGCTGTGGAGCTTCAGGTACGCCGGCGCCGCGCAGAGGATCTCGTCGTCCTCGAAGAACGCGAGGTGGTGCGGCACCCAGCCGCGATCGGCGACCGCGCAGCCGGTCTCTTCGAGCGCCGAGAGCCACTCGGCGCGAAGGAACGGGATGTCGTCGAAGGGTCCGAGGCGAGCCCAGTACGGCGCAATCTGCGCGAACGACTCGAACGCTCGGACCGTGACCGCGCGCGACTTCGACATCAATAGGGATCGCGGAGGGCCGCCGCGAGCGCGGCGATCGACAGCGGCACGTCGTGCGCACCCGCCATCTCGCGGCACGAGTGCATGCTGAGCATGGGCGCGCCCACGTCGACGGTCTGTACGCCGAGGATCGCCGCCGTTATCGAGCCGATCGTACCGCCGCACGGAAGATCGCTCCGCGTGACGAAGTGCTGCGGCGAAAACCCTGCCTCACGGCACGCGGCGGTGAAGCGCGCCGCCGTCTCGCCGCTGGTGGCGTACGACTGGTTGGAGTTCGACTTGATCACCAGGCCCTTGCCGAGCGCCGGCTGGTGCTCCGGCTCGTGCTGGTCCGCGTAGTTCGGATGGACCGAGTGCGCCATGTCGGCGCTCACCAGGTACGAGGCGCTCATCGCGCGCTCGAACGCCTGCGGCTCGGTGCCTCCACCCGAGCTCACGGCGCGCGCCTCGACGATACGGCGAAGAACGTCGCGGAGCACCGTGCCCTGCGCACCGACCGCGCTCCGCGATCCGCACTCCTCGTGGTCGTAGAGAACGATGAGGCGAGTGTGCGCGGTCGCCTTGCCGGCGTCGCCGATCAGCGCCGTCGTCGCTGCGTGACAGCTCCCGAGGTTGTCGAGACGAGGCGCGAAGACCAGCTCGCCGTCGAGCCCGCCGACGCTCGACGGCTGCGTGTCGAAGAGCATCAGATCGAAGCCGAGGAGGTCCTTCTTGTCCTCGCCGAGCTTCTCGGCGACAAGCTTCGCGAAGTCCGCCTTGTCGCCTACACCGAGCAGCGGGGAGAGGTGCTTCTGCTCGTTCAGGACGAGACCGTCCTTGTTCACCGCGCGGTTCAGATGAATCGCGACGTTGGCGACGCGCGCGACAGGCCCGTCGAGGCGAAGGAGCTTCGACTCGGTCTTGTTGCCGCGCGACAAGGAGACGCGCCCGGCGATCGAGAGGTCGCGATCGCACCACGTCGAGTAGAGCGGCGCGCCATACACTTCGACGCCGACGAGGCGGAAGCCGTTCTTGTGTAGGTCCGGCTTCGGCTTCACGCGGAGGTTGGGCGAGTCGGTGTGCGCGCCGATCATACGGAAGCCGGCCTGCGCAGGGCTCTCGCCGCCCACGACGAACGCGAGGATCGTCGACGCCCCGCGGATGACGTACCGCCGGTCTCCGGGCGAGAGCTTCCACGCCGACCGCTCGTCGAGCGCGGTGAAGCCGGCGGCTTCGAGGCGGCGAACCGTCTCTACGACTGCATGGAAGGGCGTCGGCGAAGCGTCGACGTACGAGCAGAGATCTTGGGCGGGCGTCACGCCGGCAAGGCTAGCACTCTCTGGTAGGCTCGCCCGGTGTCCACCAAGGTCGAAGGCAACAAGGTCACCATCGACGACGTCGCCTACCAGCTGAAGCCCCAGCCGGACGGGAGCATCAAGGTCTTCGACGAGTACAACCAGAACATCGGCTCGTTCACCTTTCGAGCTCGCGCCGTCGATGCCGAGGACTTCGGGGTCGAGCTGGCCCACCCGGTCAAACAGATCGGCAAGCTCTGGGTCGACGCGAACGCCGCCGCGCGTGAGGCAAAGCCCGCAGCCGCCGCCCTCGCGCTCTGCCGGATCGCGCAGCACGAGGCGCCGGACGACGCCGCCGTCGCGAAGGCGAGCGCGTACTTCGCCTGGCTGAAGAAGCAGCCCGGGGTCATCTCGGCGACCTTGGCGTACGACGCCGCCAAGAAGCGCGCCGTATCGATCACGATTTGGAAGGACCAAGCCAGCATGACGGCGCTGGCGGCGCCGCCCGAAGGCGCCGCGCCGCTCAAAGCGAGCTCGGCCGAGACGATCCCTGTCGTGGCGTGAGGTTCAGCCGCGCTTGCCGAGGCCCTTTTCGCTCAAGAGCGTGAAGCCGATCAGCTTGTAGAGCATCCTCGCGCCGACGATCGCGTCCCACTCGCCCTCGCCGGCGACCTCGTTGAGATCGAAGCCGACGATCTTTCGGCCGGAGCGAGCGACGGCGGAGAGGACCGCGCACGCCTCGCGGAAACCGAGCCCGCCGGGAACCGGCGTCCCGGTGTTCGGACAGAACGCGGGATCGAGCCCGTCGATGTCGAACGACACGTACACCTCCTTGGGGAGGCTCTCGGCGATCTCGCGGGCGATCGTTCCGAATGGCTCGCCGTCGAAGGTCCGCCTGGCGATGTCCGCGTCGTAGAACGAGGCGATGCGCGGCGACGACGACGCGAGCGCGTGCTCGTCCTCCGACAGATCGCGGACGCCGACCTGCACGATCTTCCCGATCTGCGGGATGTCCTGGTGGACGTTGAACATGATCGACGCGTGCGAGCGCTCGAAGCCCTCGTACGCGTCGCGGAGATCCGCGTGCGCGTCGAAGTGGAGGACGCCCATGCCGGGGTGTCGCGCCGCGACCGCGCGCATCAAGCCGAACGGGCTCGCGTGATCGCCGCCGACGAGGCCCACGAGCTTGCCGCGATCGAGCCACTTGGTAGCGATCGCCTCGACCCGAGCATCGAGCGCGCGGCAGAGCTCGTTTGCCCGAGCGAGCTTGCTCTCGAGCGACGTGTCGCCCTGCGCTCCGCCGGCGTCGATGACCGGCTGCGAGGCTGCCGACGCCTCCGCGTTCCAGGCGAGGATATCGGGCTCGACGTCGAGCATAGCGATGCCCGCCTCGTACGGCTTGCCGAGCTCTATATCGAAGAGGTCGACCTGCCGGCTCGCCTCGAGGATCGCGGAGGGACCGCCTCGCGTTCCTTTTCGATACGAGGTCGTCGGCTCCCAGGGCACAGGGATGACCACGACGCGCGCCTCGTCGGGCGTGTAGGGCAGACCGTAGATGCCGTCGTACGCCGCGGGCCCCGACGGATCGAAGTCGGTGCTCACGCCAGCACCCTCACGCCGGAGCCATCGCGCCGAGATCGTCCTTCGTATCCTCGGGCTTCGGGATCCAGTCCTCGTCGGGTCCCTCGTCGGGGAGCACCACGGGTTTGCCGTCGTAGCGGAGGCGCTTCCCCGGCCAGATGAAGGTCGAAAAGACGTACCCGGCGAGCGACTTCTGATCGAGCGCGGGGTGGATGTTCGGCGCGACCTCACGCGCATGCGCCTCGGGCAAGAGCGACCAGTGCAGGCCCGGGTGCATGTGATGGATCGTGTGGTAGCCGTTGTTGAACGTGAACCAGTTGACGAGCTTGCCGACGAAGTTGCGCGAGTGATTCCACTCGTGGTTCTCGTCCGCGCCGTCGTGCTGGAGCATGTTCATCGTGATGATCCCCCACGCGGCGTACTTGTGCGGGATGAACACGAAGACCAAGAACTTCTGCCAGTCGAGGATCAGCAGCGCGATGTAGCAACCGAACAGGAAAGCTTGCTCGATGCGCATCTGGCGGTACCAGCCCGGCAAGCGATCCTTGATCGCTTTGAAGTACTGCGATTCGCCGCGCATGATCGACGGCCCGACCATCACCATGAAGAAGAGGCCGTTCAGCAGGTGCCAGCGGAAGCGCGCCTTCGACGTGCGCATCACGTCACGCCGCGTCTGCGTGTGCTTGTGATGGCTCAGGTTGTGGCCGGGCACGTACGCGCTCACGGGGTGGCCGTACGTCGTCGTCAGGATCGTCTGGAAGATCCTGTTGTGCGACCGCTTCTCGAAGATCGGGCTGTGGACGGTGTTGTGCGTCGCGACCGCGCAGAAGAAGGAGAAGAAGCAGGTGAGCGTGAAGAGGACCGCGCCGGCGATCCAGCTCGTCATCGTCGCGACGCCATCGCCGGCGCCGGCGAGCAGCGACCACTCGGGCAGCGTCCACTGAAGCGCGACGAGAGCGAAGAAGACGCCGCAGAAGGCGAGGGTGCGTAGATCGGCGCGGTACCTGAGCATCGGCGTACCTGTCGAAAAGTCGACAGCGACCTCTTAGCGCAGCTTTGCCCATAAAGGAACCGTGTGGACGGAGTCCAGCTTGCTGGACGGAGTCCAGGAAGGTCCGACGGAGTGCACCAACCAGCGAAGCTGGTTGGCACGAAGTTGAAACGTGTGGCACTGCCTCGCCGGTCGGCTGCGCGGAGGCGGCCACCGGGCATGAGCGGGTGTTTAGAGATTTGACAGTCCTTGACGCGTTTTGAGGCCACATTTCCCCGAATCCGGGGATACCAGCCTGCACCGGACCCTTAAACGTGACTGTCCGGAACCAGACCCGTCTGTTACCATTGCCGCCGCTTCTCCAGCTCCCCCTTGGAGGCGTATGACTTTTCGCCGTAAAGTACGATTCTCTCCCACCCTGTCGGTGTTGGCAGCGGTGGCCGGATTCACCAGCCTTGGTCTTGCTTCCTGCGCATCCGAAGACATCGACGGCAGCGGAGGTAACGGCGGGTTAGGGGGATCGGGCGGCGAAGCGTCGACGACTGCGTCGACCACCGGGGCGACGACGAGCGCGAGCACGACGGGGAGCACGGCCTCCACGACGGTTGCTTCGACGTCCTCGACGTCGACCGGCACCACCGCGTCGACCGGAACCGCGATGAACGATTGCGGCAACGGCATCATCGAGAGCGGCGAGACGTGTGAGGGTGACGACTACGGCGGCAAGACCTGCGTCGACTTCGGCTTCTCGGGCGGCACGCTGATCTGCAACCCGTTCTGCAACATCGTCGTGTCGCAGTGCACTCCGAAAGAGAGCTGCAACGACAACCAGGACAACGACTTCGACGGCGACATCGACTGCGCCGACAGCGAGTGCGTGGCCGAGCTCGTGTGCACCGACCCGTGCGCCGCGCCGCAGTTCCTCACGCTCCCGGGCTGGGGCTACGGCGAGATCGGCGGCGAGCCGGCGGTGCTCGCGCCCTCGTGCACGCCGAGCAGCGGCCGTGAGGCGGTGTTCCAGGTCACCGCGCAGATCGACGGCGATCTGACGGTTTCGTTCTTCCCGAGCGGCTTCGACGGCTCGGTCTCGATCCGCACGTCGTGCAACGACGCCGCAAGCGAGCTCGCGTGCGCCAACAACAACCCGACGAGCCAGAACGAGAACCTCTCGATCCCGGCGACCGCGGGCACGACCTATTACATCATCGCCGAGTCCACGACGCCGAGCTCGACCGGCTACTACAACATCAGCGTCGATCAGCCCTTCCCGGAGTCGTACTGCTACGACCAGTACGACGACGACTTCGACGGGTACCTCGACTGCGACGACCCGACGAACTGCAAGGGCATCAACTTCGACTGCACGCCCGGCTCCGGCCCGCTCGCGACGCCGTGCTTCAACAACACCGAGTGCCAGGCGACCGGCGGTGATCCGATCTGCCTGAACTGGAACCAGGGTTTCAACAACGGCTACTGCTCGGAGTTCTGCGAGACGACGGCCGACTGCAACAACGGCACCTGCGTCGACATCAACATCTCGGTCCACGGCGTTTGCTACAAGAACTGCACGGTCCCGGCGGACTGCCCGCTCGGCACGTCGTGCGTCGACATCGGCGTAGGCCAGACGGTCTGCGACAAGCCGCCGGAGATCAGCTGCCAGGACTGGCAGGACGACGACTTCGACGATCTCATCGACTGCGAGGATCCGTCGGCCTGCAAGGGCCAGTCGCCGAACTGCACGTCGGGTCCGGGCGTGGCGGGCTCGCCCTGCCAAATCCACAACCAGTGCTCCGCCAACGCGGGCGATCCGTGGTGCCAGGACTGGTGGCCGGGCGGTTACTGCACCGAGTTCTGCGATCTCGCGAACGACGACTGCCCGTCCGGCTCGATCTGCGCCGACTGGATCTTCTTCAGCAGCGGCAACGGTGTCTGCATGGATGAGTGCGTCACCAGCGCCGACTGCAGGCCTGGGTACTTCTGCCAGCCGTGGGCGGGCAGCAACATCTGCGTCTACTGACCGCTTCTTCGGAGGTCCCATGCTTCGCACGCGATCGCGTCACTTCGCGTACTCAGCCGGTGCTCTGTTTCTGCTCGCCTGCAGCGCGGCGCCCGGACAAGAGGGCGGCGGCGGCTCCTCTGCCGAAGGCGCCGGTAACCAGGGTGGCCAAGGCGGCACCACCACGACGGTAACGACGGGCGAGGGCGGCGAAGGCGCCGGCTTCGGCGTCGGCGGCATGGGCCAGGGCGGCGGGATCAACTGCACGCCTCTCGGCCCGGACGACGACGTCGATCAGGACGGCTTCACGCCGAACCAAGGTGACTGCGAGGACTGCGATCCCAACCGCAATCCCAACGCCATCGAGGTCCCGACCGAGGACGGCCAGACGCCCTTCGACGAGAACTGCAACGACGAGATCGACGAGCCCGAGGCTCCGCCGTGCGACTCGGGCATCGGCATCGCCGAGATGGATCCGCTCGCCGCCGCGGCGGCGATCGACCTCTGCAAGATGTCGCAGGGCATGAACGACTGGGGCGTCGTGAGCGGCGAGTGGGTCCTCGCCGATGGATCGACCTGGCAGAACCTGCCGATCGCGCAGCAGCAGAACTTCCACCTCGGGCATGGGTTCCTCGATCACTTCGGCGCCAACATCGACGTCCGTCGCGGCGACAAGATGCTCGCGGTCTCCAGCGGCGCAGCGCGAAACCCCGACGACCCCGGCTACATGAACGTGAGCGGCTTCGCCAAGGGGTACACCGCACCGCACCCCCAGGGCTTCCCGAAAGAGTCGCCGGCGTGCCCGGGCTCGCTCACCGGCCAGCCGAACGACTCGACGGGCGTCGAGCTGACGATCCGCACGCCGTCGAACGCGACAGGCTTCTCGTTCGACTTCGACTTCTTCACCTACGAGTGGCCGGGCTACGTGTGCTCGACGTTCAACGACTTCTTCGTCGCGATCCTCGATCCGATCCCGATGGGGCAGACCGACGGCAACGTGTCGTTCGACTCGGCGGGCAACCCGGTGAGCGTCAACAACGCGCTCCTCGAAGTGTGCGGCTGCGCGGGCAACCCGCCGAACCCGTGCATGGCGGGCGGCAAGATCTTCAATTGCTCGCTCGGCAACATCGAGCTCATCGGCACCGGCTTCGGCTTCGACACCGCCGGATCGGATCACGGCTCGACGAGCTGGCTGCGAACGCAAGCTCCGGTTCCGCACAGCGCCGAGATCAAGATCCGCTTCGCCACCTACGACTCGGGTGACGGCGTGCTCGATTCGACGACGCTCGTCGACAACTTCAAGTGGATCGCCAAGGCCGGCGTCATGGTCGGCACCAACCCCGTCCCCGAGTGAGCAGCATCATGATCCGCCACCCCAAGCTCTTCGTTCTTCCCTGGCTCTTGGTCGCCTGTAGCGCCGCCCCGCAGAACGAGGGCGGCGGTGGAACCGGCGCCGGCGACACGGGCAACCAGGGCGGGCAGGGCGGCGCGACCACGGCCGTCACGACGGGTGAGGGCGGCGAAGGCGCCGGCTTCGCCGTCGGCGGCATGGGCCAGGGCGGTGGGATCAACTGCACGCCTCTCGGTCCCGATGACGACGTCGATCAGGACGGCTTCACCCCGAACCAGGGCGACTGCGAGGACTGCGATCCCAACCGCAACCCGAACGCGATCGAGGTGCCGACCGAGGGCAGCGCGACGCCGTTCGACGAGGACTGCGACGACGAGATCGACGAGGCCGAGGATCCGCCGTGCGACGCAGACATCGCCATCGACGAGATGGATCCGCTCTTCGCCGCGACCGCGATCGAGCTCTGCAAGACGTCGACGGGCCCGGACGATTGGGGCGTCGTCAGCGCGAAGTGGGTGCTCGCAGACGGGGCGGACTACACGACGCTGCCGGTGAACCAGCACCAGGGCTTCCACCTGGGTCACGGCTTCCTCGACTCCTTCGGCGCGAACATCCAGGTCCGCCGTGGCGAGCGCATGCTCGTCGTCTCCAGCGGCGCGGCGCGCGATCCCGCGGATGTCGGCTACCAGGCGGCGGGCAACTACGACAAGGGCTACATCTCGAACCACCCGCAGGGCTTTCCGAAGGAGTCTCCCGCGTGCCCCGGCTCGATCACCGGTACGCCGCACGACTCTACCGGCGTCGAGCTGACGGTGAACACGCCCTCGAACGCGACAGGCTTCTCGTTCGACTTCGACTTCTTCACCTACGAGTGGCCGGGCTTCGTCTGCAGCACCTACAACGACTTCTTCGTCGCGATCCTCGATCCGATCCCGATGGGGCAGACCGACGGCAACATCTCGTTCGACTCGGCCGGTAACCCCGTCAGCGTCAACAACGCCCTGCTCGAGGTGTGCGGCTGCGCGGGCAATCCCCCGAACCCGTGCTCGGCCGGCGGCAAGATCTTCAACTGCTCGCTCGGCAACATCGAGCTCATCGGTACCGGCTTCGGCTTCGATACCGAGTTCTCGGACCACGGCTCGACGAGCTGGCTGCGCACGCAGGCGCCCGTCCCCACCGGCGGCGGCGAAATCAAGCTCCGCTTCGCCACCTACGACTCCGGCGACGGCGTTCTCAACTCGACCACGCTCGTCGACAACTTCAAGTGGATCGCCAAGAGCGGGGTCATGGTGGGCACGAACCCCGTGCCGGAATGAGCTGACGCGTCCGCCGTCTCCCCGCCGATACCCATCTCGAAGATTTCTGGCCCTCCCAGTGTCCCGGGAGACCGGGAATGCCACTTTCGGATCCGGCCCCCCTCACTGCGTGAGGGGGAAGGTGGGTTGTTGCGACCGATGAGTGACGCTTTTGCCAGATCGTTTCAGGTCGGATTCAGGTGAATCCGGACATACCTCAGCTAGAAGCTACGGACTCTTCACCCTTCCCGTTTCCGGAGGCCCCATGATCTCCCGCAGTACAATCGGACGGTATCGCACACGCCCATTCTTGCTCGGGCTCGCGGCGCTGGGCCTCGCGGGCGCAACCGCCGCAGGGGGCTGCGCGAGCGAAGACGTCGACAGTGAAGGGGGAAGCGGAGGCCAAGGCGCCGCGGGCGGAGGGACGACCACGTCTTCCGCGGAGACGACAGCCGGCTCGACGACGTCGTCCACGACGGTCGCCAGCACCACGGGAACGACCGGCAGCACCGCGTCGAGCACGGCGACCGCGACGACGACAACCGCGATGAACGTCTGCGGCAACGGCGAGATCGAGACGGGCGAGACGTGCGAGGGGACCGACTTCAACGGCAAGACTTGCCTCGACTTCGGCTTCTCGGGCGGCGATCTGATCTGCAATCCGTTTTGCAACGTCGTCGTATCGCAGTGCACGCCGAAAGAGCTGTGCGTCGACGGGCAGGACAACGACTTCGACGGCCAGGTCGACTGCGCAGACGACGAATGTGCCACCGAGCTCTCCTGCACCGACCCGTGCTCTTCGCCGACGGTGTTGAACATCCCGGGATTCTCGTTCGCTCAGATCAACGGTGAGCCTTCCGTCCTCAGCTCGTCGTGCTCCGCGACGAGCGGCCCGGAGGCGGTGTTCATGGTCACGGCGATCGCCGACGGCGATCTCACCGCGCAGTTCTCGCCGTTCGGCTTCGACGGGACGATCTCTATCCGCACCGTCTGCAACGACGTCGCGAGCGAGATCGCGTGCGTCAACAACAACGGGACCGGGCAGACCGAGAACATCTCGATCCCGGCAACGCAAGGCACGACCTACTTCATCATCGCCGAGGCAACGACGGCGGCGAGCGGCGGATACGATTTCAGCGTCGACCAGCCGCAACCCGAGTCGTTCTGCGATGGCCAGTGGGATGACGACTTCGACGGCTTCCTGGACTGCGACGACCCGACGAACTGCAAGGGCCAGAGCCCCGACTGCACGCCGGGCCCGGGTGGCTACGGCGTCGCGTGCTTCGACAACAACGCCTGCAACGCAAACGACGGCGACCCGATCTGCCTCGGCTGGCAGCAAGGCTTCAATAACGGGTATTGCTCGGAGTTCTGCGCGTCGAACGCCGATTGCACGAACGGTACGTGTGTGGACTTGAACATCTCGGTCCACGGCGTGTGCTTGAAGAACTGCTCGGTGCCTGCCGACTGTCCGCTCGGGACCTCGTGCGTCGACATCGGCGTCGGACAAACCGTGTGCGACAAGCCGCCGGAGATCAGCTGCCAGGACTGGGACGACGACGACTTCGACGACTTCATCGACTGCGAGGATCCGTCGGCGTGCAAGGGCATCTCACCGAACTGCACGTCGGGTCCGACGGCGCCCGGCGGGCCCTGCCAGATCCACAACCAGTGCAGCGCCGGCCAAGGCGATCCGCACTGCATCCAGTGGCCGGGCGGCTACTGCTCCGAGTTCTGCGACATGTCGGCCGACGATTGCGCTCCTGGCTCTGTCTGCTCGGGCTGGATGGGCTTCTCGAGCGGCAACGGCACCTGCATGCAGGAGTGCCAGTCCGACACCGATTGCCACCCGGGCTTCATCTGCCTGAACGACGGCAACCATGACATCTGCGTCTTCTGAGCGTCCGAAGGAGGTCTGAAAATGCGCGCCAAACGACTGTATTTCATCTTGGCGGCTCCGACGCTGGCGCTCGCTTGCAGCGCGGGGTCCGACGACGACGGCACGGGGGCGAGCACCGCCCAAGGGGCCGGCGACCAAGGCGGCGGCGGTGCCACGACCGCCGTCACCGCGACGACCCAGGCGAGCGGCTTCAACGTCGGCGGCATGGGCCAAGGCGGCGGGATCAACTGCACGCCGCTCGGGCCCGATGACGACGTCGATCAGGACGGCTTCACACCGAACCAGGGCGACTGCGAGGACTGCGATCCCAACCGCAACCCGAACGCCATCGAGGCTCCGACCGAGGAAGGGCAGACACCCTACGACGAGAACTGCAACGACGAGATCGACGAGGAGGTCCCCGAGGTCCTCTGCGACGACGGGATCGCGATCGACGAGATGGACCCGCTCATGGCGGCGGCTGCGGTCGACATCTGCAAGACGTCGACGGGGCCGCTCGATTGGGGCGTCGCCGACGCCAAGTGGGTGCTCGCCGACGGCAGCGAGCCGACCACCCTGTCATCGTCGCAGCTCCAGGCCTTCCATCTCGGCCACGGCTTCCTCGACCGGTGGGGACCGAACATCGACGTCCGCAAAGGCGAGCGCATGCTGGTCGTCTCGAGCGGCAGGGCACGCCAGCCGATCGACCCCGGCTACGAGTCACCGAACCAGTCCGACAAGCTGTACGAGTGCGCGCACCCGCAAGGCTTCCCGAAGGAGTCGCCGGCTTGCCCGGGCGTCGTCACCGGCGAGCCGCACGACGCCACCGGCGTCGAGCTCACGCTTCACGCTCCGTCGAACGCGTCGGGCATCTCGTTCGACTTCAACTTCTACACGTACGAGTGGCCCGACTTCGTCTGCAACCAGTACAACGACTTCTTCGTAGCGATCCTCGATCCGATCCCGATGGGGCAGATGGACGGCAACATCTCGTTCGACTCCCAAGGCAACCCGGTCAGCGTCAACAACGCGCTCCTACGGGTGTGCGGCTGCTACGAGCAAGACATGGATCCTTTCGCGACGTGCGAGGCCGGCGGGAAGATCTTCGAGTGCGACCTCGGCAACATCGAGCTCGTCGGCACGGGCTTCGGCTTCGACACCGAAGGGCAGCACAACCATCACGGCGCGACGAGCTGGCTCCGCACGCAGGCCCCGATCCCTCCGGGCGGAGAGATCAAGATTCGCTTCGCCACCTACGACTCCGGCGACGGCGTCCTGTCCTCGACCACGCTCGTCGACAACTTCAAATGGATCCTGAAGCCGGGCGTCATGGTGGGCACGAATCCCGTCCCTCAATGACCTGAGGGGTCCGTCCCTGTGGATTCACCCCCCCGGCCCCCCTCACTGCGTGAGGGGGGAGCTGGTTATTGAGCGCGGAAGGTCTTCATGAACTTCACCAATTGCTCGACCCACTCCATCGGAACGGCGTTGTAGAGGCTCGCGCGGATGCCGCCTGTCGATCGGTGACCGGCGAGCCCGACCATGCCTTGCTTGGCTGCGTCGGCGACGAACTTCTTCTCCAGCTCCTCGGACGGGAGACGAAAGACGACGTTCATCCGGCTGCGTGACGCCTTCTCGACCGGCGCCTTGTAGTAGTCGTTCATCTCGTCGAGCGCGCCGTAGAGCGCGGCGGCCTTCTCCTCGTTGCGCTTCTCGACGGCGTCGATCCCGATGTCGGCGAGGTACGAGAGCACGTTCCGCATGAGGTAGATCGCGAACGTCGGCGGCGTGTTGTAGAGGCTGTTGTTCTTCGCGAACGTCTCGTACCGAAAGATGACGGGAATGTCTTTTCGCGCGCCGGCGATGAGCTCCTTCTTGGCGATCACCAAGGTCACGCCCGACGGTCCGATGTTCTTCTGCGCGCCCGCATAGATGAGCGAGAACTTGGACACGTCGATCCGGCGGCCGAGGATGTCGCTCGACATGTCGCAGACGAGCGGCGCCTTCACCTCGGGCCAGGTCTGCCACTGGGTGCCGAAGAGCGTGTTGTTGCTCGTCATGTGGACGTAGGCGGCGCCGTCGTCGAGCTTCAGCTCCGACTGCGAAGGAATGCGGGTGTAGCGCTTGTTGTCCTCGGTCGAGGCGGCGACGCGCGCTTCGCCGATGCGCTTCGCCTCTTCGTAGGCCTTCTCGCTCCAGCCGCCGGTGAGGATGTAGTCGGCGCTCTGGCCTTGCGAGAGCAGGTTGAGCGGCACCATCGCGAACTGGTGGCTCGCTCCGCCCTGGAGGAAGAGGACGTCGTACGAGTCGGGCACCGAGAGCAGCGTTCGCAGGTGCTTTATCGCCTCGTCGTGGACGGCCTCGTACGCCTTGCCACGGTGCGAGTGCTCGATGATCGACATGCCCGTGCCCTCGAAATCCAGCAGCTCTCGTTGCGCGCGCTCGAGGGCGGGAAGGGGGAGGGACGCGGGACCGGCATTGAAATTCACGGCGCGAGCCATGGCTGGACGGTACCAGGAGAGCGCCCGGCATGTAGTCTCAGATTCAACGAATTTGCGGCCGGTACAGTCTCTGCCAATCCTCGACGTGGCGCCTGGCCTACGAGAGCGCCCGTTCCTCCCCATCGTCGCGCGCCCGACGCCGGTCGAGCGTCTGGCCACGTTCGGGGATCGAGCCTGGGTGAAGCGCGACGACCTCGCCTCGCCGTACTACGGCGGGAACAAAGTTCGCCGGTGGGAGTGGCTCCTCGGCGAAGCCAAGGCCCGCGGCAAGACCGAGGTGTTGACCGTCGGCGGGCTCGGCTCGACCCAAGTCACGAGCCTCGCCGTTCACGGCGCTCGCGCCGGCCTCGCCGTCACCGCGGTGCTCTTCGATCAGCCGCACACGCCTTTCGTGGACGAGGCGCTCGCGCTGGATCGCGCGGCCGGCGCCGAGATCATCCTCGGCGGCGGGTACGCGAAGACCGCGTGGGCGGCCGCGCGCGAGATCCTCAAGCGCCGAAAGCACACGCTGGTGATCGCTCCCGGTGCCTCGGGGCCGCTGGCGAACGTGGCGTACGTCGACGCGATGCTCGAGCTCGGACTTCAAGTCGAGCTCGGTGAGGCGCCGCGTCCGGATCGGATCGTCGTCGCGTGCGGCAGCGGGGGCACCACGGTCGGGCTGGCGATCGGCGCGGCGATCCTCGGCTGGCCCACCGAGATCGTCGCCGTCCGGATCACCGATCTCGTCGCGTCGAATCGAGCCACGCTCGCTGCGCTCGCCGCAGGAACGCGCCGGCTCCTCCGGCGAGAAGGGTTTCGCGGCAAGGCTTCTCCGCTCGCGATCCGAATGGATCACCGGTTCGTCGGCCCCGGCTACGGATACTCCACGCCCGACGCGGAAGCCGGCGCCGAGCGCTTCTCGTCGGCGTTCGGCGCACCGGGCGAGATCACCTACTCGGGCAAGGCGATCGCCGCCCTCGAACGTGCCCTCGTCGAGCACCCCAAGGACACGATCCTGCTCTGGAACACGCTGTCCTCGACAGGCCGCTCGCCCCTCACGAAGTGAGGGGGGCAGGGGGGACGTCAGGGCATCGGAATCGGCGGGTAGGCCGGTGCGAAGGGGGCGCCGTCGGACACGATGAGCGGCGTCTTGCTGGCGTCGTTGGCGTAGATCGGCTGCACGATGCACTCCTTGGTGCACTCGTCCTCGCGGAACAAGACATCGGCGACGATCCACATCTGGTCCTCGGCGGTCGCGAGGCTCCACGTGACCGGCGACTCGGGGTTGTTGAAGCCGAACGCGCCGAGCTCGGCCGCTTGCTTGCCGTCGCAGAAGATCTTCACGTTCGGGAACGTCGTCCCGGTGAAGCTGCTCGTGCCCGGGTAGTAGTGGACTCCGATTCGGATCCACTCGTTCTTGGGCGGGAAGTCGACGTTGATGTTCTCGGGCGCGCAGTAGCTGAAGTCGTTCGGGTCCGAGACCGAAGGATCGCAGCTGATGTTGTCGAGATCGAGGCGCGGGCTGTGGCAGCCCATCCCCGCGGCCGCCCACTCGGCGCCGGCGCCTTGCGGCGCGAAGTAGCAGAGGTCCTCTTGGTCGTTCGGAGCGTCGTACCAGTTGACCGGATCCGGCGGCATGTTGCCGGGCGGGAACCACTGCGGCTCTTGGCCGGACGGGAAGTCGATGAAGTTGAACGCCTTGCAGTTGATGAAGCCGCAGTCTTGCGGCCCGCCCGCCGAAGTGAGCGAGCCCATCGACATCGGTTGGAGCATGTGCAGGTCGAGATCGGTCGTGTCGAAGCCCGACGGGTAGTTCCAGGTGAGCTCGACACGCAGGCCGCGCGCGCCGACGAACAGCGGGAACGTGCACTCGTCCATGTTGCCGCTCACGGTCTTCGTGTACGTAACCGTGTACTCGCCCGACTGGAGCGCTTGGAAGTCCGAGACGCCCATCACCGCAGGGCAAGGCGTGACGCCGGGCGGGCAGTCGACCGCGAACATCTCGGTGTCCGCGTTGTCGTCGAAGGTGCCCGTGCCGTTGCGAAGGTCGGCGGTCTGGAACGGCACGGCGCTGATCGCGTGGCAACCGGCAGGGTTCGCCGAGAAGCACATCTCGTTGGCGTGCGCGCCGCCCACACAGGGACCCCAGACCGCGTTCTCGGTGCACTGCATCGTGCCGGGGAAGCACCCCTCGGAATCGGCGTAGCTGGAATCGCCGAGGAAGCAGCTCAATGACTGGCCCACCTTGCAGGGGCAGAGCTCGTCCGCGACGTTGTTGCAGTTGTTGTCGAGGCCGTCGCCGCAGATCTCTTCGTCCCCGCACCCGGTGCCGCAGGGATTCATGATCGTGCCGCCCTCACCGCCGTTGCCGCCCATCGCGGTGGTGAAGTTGTTGCCGCCCTGACCGCTGCCGCCCGTCGAAGGGCCACCGCCGTCCGTGCTCGTCGTGGTCTTCGTGCCGGTCGAGCCGCCCTCGCCATCCGGCTCGGCCGTTTCGCCGGCCTGGCAGGCCGCAGCCGCCGCAAGGAGCCCGAGGAACGCGAGCGCGATCCTCTTTTGGTGAGAGGGGGAAGGCAGGGCTCGTCCTCGCATCACGGTCTCCTCGGGCGGATGTTGAAGCTAACGGCGTTGTCAGGTCAAGGTTCGGATCAAGGCAGCGGAGCGTAGGGCATGCCGAACTGCGACGTGCCTTGCGTCTCGGTGTAATAGAGCGGCTCCTTCGCCATCGTGTCGTCGTTTTGGTAGAGCGGCCGCACGACGCACTCGCTCGAGCACTCGTCTTCTTTGAAGGCGACGTCGGCGATCATCCACCACTTGCGACCTTGGGTCGTATCCCAGACGATCGGCGACTCCGGATTGTGGAAGCCGAACTGACCGAGCTCGGCGCGGAGGGCGCCGTCGCAGTAGATCTTCACGTTCGGGGTCAGGCCGTTCGCCGGCGAGCTGGAGAACATGAACGCCGAGATGCGGATCCACTCGTTCTTCGGCGGGTAGTCGACGTTGATGTTCTCGGGCGCGCAGAAGTTCGAGCTCGTCGGGTCGGTGACGGCGAGATCGCAGGAGATGTTGTCGACGTCGAGGCGCGGGCTGTGGCAGCCGAGCATCGCGCTCGCCCAGTCGTCACCGTGGCCGTGCGGCGCGAAGTAGCAGAGGTTCTCTTCGAAGACCGGCGACTCGTACCAGTTGACCGGATCGGGGATCATGTTGGCCGGATCGAACCAGTTCGGTGCGTTCGCCTGCATCGTCGGGACGAACGCGTACGACTTGCAGTTGCCGTAGGCGCAGTCTTCGCCGTTGCCGCCGACGCTCCAGGGCGTCGTCGCCATCGGGCGGTGCATGTGGAAGTCGATGTCCTTGCCGAAGCCGCCCCAGTTCCAGGAGAGCTCCACGCGAAGGCCCTTGGCGCCTACGTAGAGCGGGAACTCGCACGACTCCATCGTGCTGTCGCTCTTCGTCTTCGTGTACGTGACCGTGTATTCGCCCGACTGGAGCGCTTGGAAGTCGGTGCCGCTGACCATCGGGCACGGGTTCACGCCGACGGGGCACTCGACCGTGAAGGTCTCGGTCACCGCGTCGCTGCTGAACGTGCCGGTGCCGGTCAGCAGGTCGACGGTCTGGAAAGGAACCGCGTTGATCGGATGGCACGCCTCGGTCGCGTCGGCCGAGCAGTTGTCGGCGCTGTCCGCGTGGTTGCCGCCGATGCACGGACCCCAGGTCCCGTTCTCGGTACAAGCCATCGTGCCGGGTTGGCAGGTCGGGTAGAGCGGGTTGTTGAGGAACGACGGATCGCCCTTGAAGCAGCTATCGGACTCGCCGGGAGAGCACTCGCAATTCTCGTCCGTGGTGCCGTCGCAGTCGTTGTCGATGCCCTGATGGACGCCGTCGCAGAGCTCCATCGGACCGCACTCGGTACCGCACGGGTTCACCGGCGGACCGCCGCCGCCGCCGTCGCCGCCGCCGGAGGTGACGAAGCCGCCGCCCATTCCGGTGGTCGTCCCGCCGCCGACGTTGTTCGTGGATCCCCCGTTGCCGCCTGCGTTCGTGCCCGTCGTCCCCGACGGGTCTTCGCCCCCCGTGTCATCGGTGTTCCCGGCGGAGCAGCCAAAGGGAGCCGCCGCCAAGCCGGCGCCCACGCACACGAGCAGGGCGAGCCGAGCACGAGAGATCAACATGAGAGAACCTCCAAAGAAGTCAGCGATCGAGCGGCTGTCCGTAGCACGAAGGAAGGCGCCGCGCCCCCGGGGGACGAGGGGGCTCGGAAGGAGGCGCCACCCTCGCATGATAGCCCATCCGGCGCACCTCTGATCGCGGAAACGTGCTCTTTTTCAGCGTCTGAGCGCTGGTGTCATGCCCTTCAGCGCTTGCCGACGCTGCCCACGAGCTCGTCGAAGCCGCCGCGAGCAGCCTCGACCGTCTTCTTCGGTCCCGTCAGCTTGAAGAAGTGCGGGTCGCCGGGGCCTTCGACGATCGCAGCGAGCATCGCGTAGTCCGGCTTCGGTGACGCGCCTGCCTGTCCCGGCATCGCCATCCCGCTGAAGGTCCCTTCGAGCTCGACGATGGTGACCTTCATGTCACCGGCGGTCCGCTCCGAAGTCTTCGGCGCGGGCGCCCCGTCGAACTGCTTGGACCACCTCTGAATGTTGGATTGGACGTCACCCCCGACCTGGGTGACCGTGAGCTCGCCGTCCTCGGCGTCGCCGTCGGCCTTCGGGATCTTGTAGGTGGCCAGCCGCATCGGGCTCGGGTGGTTCACGACGGGCCAGGCATCGGGCGCCTTCCAGACGATGCTGCTCTGCTTGGCGGTCCCGGCGCCGCCGGTGGCGCCCCCGGGAGCCGCGGTGGACGCCGTCGCTCCGGTCCCCGGCGACGTCTTGGGCGGCGGCACGTCCGGGTTCGAGTCGCAGCCGAGGACGAAGAGCGCCCCGAATAGCCATGACAATCGCGTCATCATGTTGGTCTCCCTGAGTCCCACTGTCTTTGAGCCCTAGTAGCCTTGAGCTTTCGTGATGATCTCGTTCATGATCTCGCGCGTGCCGCCGCCGATCGGGTAGAGGCGAGCGTCGCGGTAGAGCCGCTCGACGACGGTCTCGCGCATGTACCCGTACCCACCGTGGATCTGCACCGCCTCGTCGGCGACGTACGCGAGCATGTCCGTCGCGGTGTTCTTGGCCATCGCCGCGAGCGGCATGATCGCCTCGCCGCGGAGCAGCCGAACCACGCACTCGCCGAGGAGCGCCCGCGCGGCGGCGATGCGCGTCGCCATGTCCGCGAGCTTGTGCCGCGTCACCTGGAAGCCCGAGAGCGACTTTCCGAACGCCGTACGCTCTTTGGCGTACTTGATCGATTCGCGATGGCAGAGCTCGGCGATCGCGACGCACTGCCCGGCGAGGAAGATTCGCTCGGTGGCGAAGTTCATCATGATCGGCACGAAGCCCTGGTTCTCTTCGCCGACGAGGTTCCTCGCCGGGACGCGGCAGTTGTCGAAGGAGAGCTCGGCGGTGTCGGACGCCCACCAGCCCGTCTTCTTGAGCTTCTTGCTCACCGAGAACCCCGGCGTGTCCCGCTCGATGACGAGGAGGCTCACGCCTCCGTGACCGCCCTCGCCGGTGCGGACCGCCGTCGTCACGAAGTCTGCGCGACAGCCCGACGTGATGAACATCTTGCTGCCCGTCACGACGTAGTGGTCGCCGTCCTTGACCGCGCGCGTCGAAAGGCCGGCTACGTCGCTGCCCCCGCCCGGCTCGGTGATCGCGAGGGCGCTTATCTTCTCGCCGCGAAGGACCGGCCTGACGAATCTGTCCTTTTGCTCGTCGGTGCCGACGCGCATAATCGGCGGAAGGGCGATCCCGTGGCTTCCCAGCCCCACCACCACGCCGACGTTGTGCCCCTCGAGGACCATCTCTTCGCTGACCGCGAGGACGTGGGAAATGTCGCCGCCGTAGCCGCCGAGGTCTTCCGGGTAGCTGACCCCTAGGACCCCGGCCTCGGCCGCGTGGCGGTAGAGCTCGCGCGGGAACTCCTCGGCCTCATCCCAGGCGTGGGCGAAGGGCTGGATGTGCTTGCGCGCGAAGCGGCGCGCCTGCTCGCGGAGCGCCTTGTGCTCCTCGGTCTCGTAGAACACGCGCTCACCTTACTCTGTTTTTGGGACCCCGACCGGGGTCCGTCAGCCGCCTCAGCCGCCGCCCGCTTTGGGGGCGGGGGGCATGCCGGCGGGCATCGCGCCGCCCGGCATCCCGGGCATTGCGGCGGCGGCGCCGGGTGCGGCGGGGGCGGCAGCCGGCGGAGGCGCCGGCGGTTTCGGCCTGGGCGGGGGCTCCTTCTGCACCGTGATCGCGTTCGGCTCGGTCAGCCTGTCGCAACCGGTGGCGCCGATCAGAACCAGCGGAAGAAGCACCGCGAAGGTCAAGCTGCGCATGGCCTTCGCTCCTAGCACGGCGATGGCGGTGCGTCGCGAGGATAGGCGCGCCTTTCGCGCCGCCGGGCGGGGCGCCGTGATACGAAAGGGACCCGGCACCCGCATGGAAACGCGCTTCCGAAAGCTCTACAACGACGCCTTCTCCGACGCCTTCTATCGCGACTTCATCGCCGCGTTCGAGGAGAGGGTCGGCTGCACGATCCCGTATCGCGTCGCCGAGACGCCGTTCTTCATTCCCGATGCCTTGCGCGATCGGCTGGCCAAGCACGCCCGCGAGATCCTGGATCAGGCGCTCGCGCCGGCCGCCGTCAGCGCAGGAAAGCAGGCGATTCCCGCCGAGCTCTTGGCGCCCGGCACCCCGGATGTCCCCGACTGCGTGCAGATCGACTTCGCCATCGTCGAAGGACCCGACGGCGAGCTCGACGGCAAGGTCGTCGAGCTGCAGGCGTTCCCGTCGCTCTACGCGCTGATGGCGCTCAAGCGCGAGGTCATCGCCCGGATCATGGCCGAGCGGATCGTCGGCCTCGATCGACCTTGGTCGATTTACTACGACGGCCTCGACGACCAGAGCTTCACCGAGCGCCTTCGCAGCGCGGTCGTCGGCGATCACGATCCCGAGAACGTCGTCTTGCTCGATCTCACGCCCGAGAAGCAGAAGACGTATCCCGACTTCGCCGCCACCCAGAAGCTCCTCGAGGTCGATCCGGTGTGCCCCACAACGCTCGAGAAAGAAGGGAAGAAGCTCTTCCGTCGCAAGGACGGAAAGCGGATCCCCATCGAGCGCATCTACAACCGCGTCGTCTTCGACGAGCTCGCACGCGCCGGCACGTCGCTGCCGTTTTCCTATACGGAGGATCTCGACGTCACCTGGTGCTCGCACCCCAACTGGTACTGGATCATCTCCAAGGACACCCTGCCGCGCCTCGACCATCCCGCCGTGCCGCGTGCGCGTACGCTCGCCCAGATCGGGAGCGACGTGCCCGAAGACCTCTCAGGCTACGTCCTCAAGCCGCTCTTCTCCTTCGCCGGCAGCGGCGTCCTCGTCGATCCCACGCACCAAGATGTCGCCGACATCCCCGAGGCCGAGCGACACAACTTCCTCCTCCAAGAGAAGATCACCTACCACCCCGGGATCCCCATGCCCGACGGCAACCGCGTAAAGGCCGAGGTCCGCATGATGTTCCTCCGCGGCAAAGACGATCCCAAGCCTCGCCTCACGCTCAACCTCGTCCGGCTATCGCGCGGCAAGATGCTAGGCGTCGATCAGAACAAGAACCTGACCTGGGTCGGCGGGTCGATCGGGCTGTTCGACGGGGCGGGGAGCTAGCGCGGGGGTTTGGGCGCGGTGGGGTTTTGCGCGCTGCGCGCGGCGGGTGCGCGCCGGCGTTTGCGGGCGGCGCGCGGCGGGGTTTTGCGGGCGGCGCGCGTTGCGCGCGACGGGCGTTGCGCGCGACGGGGGGTTGCGCGCGGCGCGCGTTGCGCGCGACGGGCGACGGCATCTCGGCTGGCTGCACGAGAACGGAGCAGTGGAGTCCGATGAGTCAGCGATCGCCGTTCTTTGCCCCGTTTTTGTGCATTCAGCGGCGATGCGCTTGCAGTGCCCTGCCGGCAGCGTGAGGGCAGGACGTTGGCCGTGGATGAGGCGGTCGTCGCCGCTGAACGGGACCAGGCAGGACGTTGACCGCGGATGACACGGTCGTCGCCGCTGAACGGGCCGTTGGCTGATCTGGTCGTGAGCGCCGGCACCAGCGTCGAACCTGGGTTGAGTCAAACCAAGCGTCTCAGTGAAACGCCGATGGGCGCCCATCCACGCCTCGATGAAACGCTCCGTCTAATGAAACGCGCAGCGCCGCGCCCGCAGCGCCGCGCCCGCAGCGCCACGCCCGCAGCGCCGCGCCCGCAGCGCCGCGCCCGCAGCGCCGCGCTCGCAGCGCCGCTTGCGCGCATCACTCAAGCGTGGAGCGCGAGCGCCCACGATCCGCCGATGGCGGCGAGGGCGCTGATACCGAGGGCGAGCTGTGCCCACCTTCCGGTGGTGCGGCTGCGTCGAGCGATGAGCGCGAACGGAATGCCTACGAAGATGCCGGCGGCGAGACCGAAGGCGTGAGCGAAGATGTCGCTCGACGGGCTGGAGCCGAGCGTGCCGAGGAGCGCGAAGCCGCCGACCAGGGGCGCTGCGTACTCGGTCCAATGGGCTCGAGACGCGCCGGTGGCGGTGGGCATGAGGATGTGGCGGCCGCCGAGGACGAGCTGCGTGGTGGCGAGGAGACCGACTGCGCCGAAGACGGCCGTGGAGGCGCCGATCGAGGCGTGCGCCTCGCCCAGTGAGCTGTAGAACGCTGCGTTGGCGACGTTGCCGAGGGTGCCGCTCGCGACGATCGCCGCGGCCGCGGCGCCGGGGCCGAGACGGCGCTCGACCGCGCGGCCGAAGAGCGCGCCGGAAAGGAGATTGCTGAGGACGTGGTTCGTGTCGGCGTGGAGGGTGAGCGCGGTGACCGCGCGAAACGGCTCGGCGGAGAGCACGAGCTCGGCGACGCTCGACCCTTCACGGAAGAACGGCCCCGAGGGTTTGGCGACCGGACCGGTGACGAACGCGAACGCGACGAGGAGCGCGAACGCGACCGCCATCCACGGAAGGCCGCCGTACCTCGGCCGCTCGACGACGCGACGGGGCGGAAAATCGCGGTTCTCTTCCTCGTAGCGATCCAGGTTGGTGCGCGCGCGATCGTAGTCGGCGTTGCGAACGAGGAGCACGCCACCCGCGCCGGGAAAGCCGACGGCGGGAGCAACCGCGTGCGGGATCGCGACAGACGCGAGCACCAGCGCCGCCTCTTTGAGCGCGCGCTCGGAGACGAATGGGCCGATCGCCGTGTACCCCGCTGGGGCGAGCGCGTCGGTCGAGGCGGCCTCTGTCATGACGCGGCCCAAGCTGGTGTCCGGGGCCTTCTCTGTCAACGGATCGGTTGCAGAAAGCGAACCAAGACGGTAGCAATTCGCTCCCCTTGCCCGAGCGAATCGAAGAGCAAGATTCACTTGGCTAGCGCACGCGCACCTTTGCCGTTCCATTTTCGCGACCTGGCGAGCGCGCGAGCACGAGAGGCAAGCCGAGCGAATATTGTTCTTGATTCACCTGGCAAGCCAGGTGAATTCGGTCGCGATGTCCGCTGCCGTCACCGAGGGGATCCGCGTCACCGTGACGACCGAGTACGTATCGGCTCAGTCGGTCCCGCGTGAAAAGCGCTATGTCTTCGCCTACACCGTTCGGATCCACAACGAGGGGAGCGGCGTCGCACAGCTGAGGACGCGCCACTGGATCATCACCGACGGCAACGGCAAGGTCGAAGAGGTCCGCGGGCCGGGCGTCGTCGGACAGCAACCGACGCTCAGGCCGGGTGAGCACTTCGAGTACACGAGCGGCTGCGTCCTCGAGACGCCGCGGGGCTCGATGCGTGGCACCTACCAGATGCGTCGCGCCGACGGCTCCGAGTTCGACGCCGCGATCGCGCCGTTCGACCTCTTGCTCCCGTACTCGTTGAACTAGAACTCATCCTCGCCCGACGCCGAGATCGGCCGTTTTCCCGTCCGTTTCGCTGGCCGTTCGCGATCTGGTAGCATCTCTGCCATGCGTGCCCTTGCTTGGCTCGTCCTGCCCGGCTCTCTGGTCGCTCTTTTGACCGCGTGCCAGGTCACGGTGCGTGACTACGGCGACGGCGGGGACACTGGCGGCGGCGGCTCGAGCGTCACGTCTACGGGCGCCACCACGACGGGGACCACGACCACCGGGACGCCCGGCGTGTGCGGCGACGGGGTCAAGAACGACGGCGAAGCGTGCGACGGGACCGACTTCGGCAGCGACACGTGCCAGGCCCACGGCTACGTCGGCGGCTCGCTGCTCTGCCTCGCGAACTGCGCGGTCGACGCTTCGACGTGCTCGCAGACCTGCGGGAACGGCGAGCTCGACCCCGGCGAGATCTGCGACGGGCAAGTCTTCGCGAACGGCGCCACGTGCCAAACGATCCTACCGAACTCGCCGGGCGGCTCGCTGATCTGCTCGCCCACGTGCGTGATGATCGACGCGAGCCAATGCGAGGCGCCGGCGACCTGTAACAACGGCATGTTCGACGCGGGCGAGCAGTGCGACGGAACGCTGCTCAACGATCAGACCTGCGTGAGCCTCGGCTACGCGACGGGCAGCCTGACGTGCAACCCGAACTGCACGTTCAACACCACCGCCTGCACGACGTGCGGCAACGACCAGGTGCAAAACGGCGAGCAGTGCGACGGCACGGATCTCAACGGCTCGAGCTGCGCGACGCTCGGCTACGCGCCCGGCGGCACGCTGGGGTGCACCGCACAGTGCACCTTCGATCCGACCGGCTGCTCGTTCTGTGGCAACGGCCAGGTCAACATCGGCGAGACGTGCGACGGCGCGAACCTCAACGGCAACACGTGCAACTCGCTCGGATACTACGCGGGCAACCTGTCGTGTAACGGCTCGTGTCAGATCGACACTTCGAACTGCACGAACTGCGGCAACGGCAGCATCCAGGGCGGCGAAGAGTGCGACAACGGCGATCTCGGCGGCCAGAGCTGCGAGAGCCTGGGGCTCGGCATCGGCAGCCTGGGCTGCAACGGCAACTGCAGCTTCAACACCTCGGGCTGCACCAACAGCTACTGCGGCAACGGCAACATCGACGGCGGCGAGCAATGCGACGGCGGTAACCTCGGCGGACAATCGTGCGGCTCGCTCGGCTACAGCGGCGGCGGACTCTCGTGCAACGGCGGCTGCGGGTTCGACACCTCCGGCTGCTACTCGTGCGGCGACGGCAACGTCAACCCGGGCGAGCAATGCGACGGCGGCAACCTCGGCGGACAGTCCTGCGGCTCGCTCGGCTACGCCGGCGGCAGCCTCTCGTGCAACGGTGGCTGCGGGTTCGACACCTCGAACTGCACGCTGTGCGGCAACGGCGTCCTCGACCCAGGTGAGGAGTGCGACGGCGCGTACCTTTACGATTGCTACTGGTGCGACTGCTGGCTGGGCTTCGAGTGGTACGGCAGCCTCGACTGCACGCCGTCGTGCACGGTGAGCACGGCGAACTGCTACTACAACCCGTGCCCGTGGTGCGTGATCCCGT
>JBGTSH010000090.1:0-31314 GCA_041940405.1 Polyangiaceae bacterium | reverse complement strand
CACGGGATCGGCGACGCCGGTATCCGCACCGTGGTCGTAGGGAGCGACAATGAGCTCCTGCGGCGCGATCTTGATGACCTCGCCGAACGCGGTTCCGGCGCGGCCCCGTCGCTCGACGATATCGCCCAGCCGCGCCGAGCCGGAGAGGCCGCGTACCCGGTAGTGGGTCGGCGCGATCTCGCAGACCGCGCCGCCAAGGCGGATCATCGCCTCTGGCTCCGAAAAGCGCTGAAACGCCCGTTCGAGCGCAAGCAGCGCCGTATCGGACTGGACGGAGGTGGAGGGCAGGCCGGTCATTCTCGATCGCGTCAGGCTGATGCTCGTCGGCAAAGCGGCCGATCCAGCCGTACTCGTCGCTCCCGTGGGGCACCGCCGTGTGCCACCATTCCATCGCGGATCACATTCCCCCGATCACACCCCGAAGTCCTGGTCGAGGATCTCTTCCGATCGCCCCTGCAAATGATCGATCAGCTGGCGCGCGAAAATGAATGCGTGACCGACGGCCTCGCCATCACCGGCGATCAGCTCGACAGCGTCTTCTATTTCCCGCAGCACTTTCAGGCGATCCGGGACGTCTTCCAGCAGGCCAAGGCGACCAAGCCGATCGAGACGCTCTGGGCAAATCGGACGACGACCTGGGGCACGGTCGCGCCCGAGCTCGGCATCGGGATTCCTCCGTCGGACGTGCCGATCAACTTCATCGACAACCACGACGTGCCGCGCTTCCTCTACGAGGGCGACCTACCCGGCCTTCACAACGCGCTCACGTTCATCTTCACCGCGCAGGGCATTCCCTGCATCTACTACGGCACGGAGCAGGAATTCTCGGGGGGCAACGATCCGTCGAACCGCGAGGACCTCTGGGAGACCGGGTTCGAGAAGTCGAGCTCCACCTTCAAGCACATCCAGAAGCTCGCCAAGATCCGCAAAGAGCACGCAGCCATTCGCAAGGGCGGCGTGACGGTCACCTGGTCGACCGAGCGCATCGGCGACGAAGAGGACGCCGGGATCTTCGCCTACGAGCGCAGCGGCGGCGACGCGGGCGACGATTACGTCCTCGTCATCTTCAATGCGCACAAGACGAAGGAGAGCGCGCCCGGCTTCATGGGCGATCCGATGATGGTCGGCGCGGCGCCGGGCACCACCCTGACCGATGTCCTCGGAAGCGGCAGGTCGGTCACGGTCGGGGGCGACGGCTCGCTGGTGTTGGATCCTCCGCTCGGTCCGCAGGAAGCGCTGGTGCTCGCTCCTTGACCGATCTCGTCCTCGCGCGCTCGCTCTCCTCCATGAGCAAGTCGGCGAGGTAGCGGGCGGTCCGTTGGTCGGTGAGCTCGTCGACGATCCCGAGCCGCCGGCCGGACTCGAGCTCGGCGCTCACCGCGTAGCCGACGTCGTTCTGCGTCACGTGGACGTCGCGCACCCCCGCGAGCTCCAGCGCGACGAACCCGGGCGGCGCGAGCCACGTGCGTGTCGTGATCCTCACGGCGTGCTCCGTGAACACCAGCAGGACCCTCCCTCGACCGCGCAGGAGGCCGAGCACGCCGGCGGAGATCCCGCCGAAGACAGTCAGCAAGCAGGCTGCGGCCACGTTGCCGCCGTAGATGAGGGCGATGCTCGCGAGCGCCGTCCCGGCGATCACCAGCAGGATCAAGAGCCAGAGCGATCGGGTCGCGCCGATCTCGACGACAAGCTTCTTGCCTTCCAGCGCCGGCAGCCGGTAGCTGCGGGGCCCTTCGAACGTCGTGCGCCGCACACGAAGCGATGCGGGCGCCAGCGCGTCGACGAGGGCGGTTTCGCGATCCATGGCCGCGCGACCAAGGATACGCCCGTCAGCGGATGTCGGCGCGCTTTCCGAGGAGCAGGGCCCGCCGCTTCTCGCGCGGCTTGGTGAGCTCGCGCCACCGATCGACCACCGCCTGGCAGGTCTTGAGATCGCCCGCGGAGAACGCGGCGTCGAACATCACGACGTCGGCCCACGGCTCCCCTTCTTCGAGCGCCGCCCAGAGAGGTGGCAACGGCGCTCCCTGGCTCACGGCGAGAACCGGCGCCGGCCCGTCGCCGAGAACGCCACGCGCCTCGCTCGCGACACGCCACACCGCGCCGTCCATCTCCATCGCCTCTTCGACCGACGCTCGGATCTTCTCCGGCGCCTTGTCCTCGTACGCGCTGATCGCCGCGACCAACGTCGTCACGCCGGCGTCGCTCGAGCTCTTGGCGAGCTCGCGGGCCTTGTCGAGGTCGCCGCGAACGAGCGCCACGCGAACGGCGAACGAGGCTGCATCGGAGAGCTCGGGCCGCATTCGAAACGCAGTCTTCGCTGCCGCTTCGGCGGAAACGGCATCGCCGGCGATCAGCGCCAGCTTGCCGCACGCGATCGCCGCGAGCGGCGTATCCACGTCGTCGAGCGCGGCGTCGATCGCCGCGCTCGGATCATCCGTTTGCACGAGGAGCGCGAGCCCGAGCGGGCGCAGCGATCGCGGCGCTTCATCGAGGGCGGCGGAGCCGAATCGCCCGGCGCGCGCGCGCTTGTCCTCGAGCCGCTGGGCTGCCGCTTCGATGACGAGCCTGCCGATCGCATCTTCGGGGACCGACTCCACGGCCTTCCGCGCGTCGGCGAGGCGCCCCCGAATCAGGTGCGCGCGCGAAAGCCGAAGCCTCGGGAGGATCGCGTCCGCCCAGAGATTGCACGACGACTCGTAGGAATCCGCGGCGCCGCGATCGCAGCTGAGATCGAGCGCGGCGCCGTGCGCGAGCGCATAGAACGCATCCACCGGAACCCTCTGTGCCTCGTGCTGCGCGACGAGGCGAGCGGCGAGCTTGTCGTTTCGGAGCGCGACCGCCGACGCGAGCAGACAGAAGCCGAGATCCGTCCCGTCGGCGCCGAGGCGCCTCACTTCGTCGACGAAGCCGACAGCCTCCTTCGCGCCGCCCGTGTCCTCGAGGAGCGACACGCCCATGGCGTGCATCCAGGCGAACGCCGGATCGCGACCCGCTGGATCGAGCGTGCGGGCGTCCGTGGCGAGCTTCACCGCCGACGCGACGGCACCCAGCCGAAGCTTCGCGTACGCCTCTTTGGCGAGCGTGCTCGCCTGCTCGCGACGACTCGAAGCGTGCGAGCGATGGGCGAGCACCCCACCCGTCCCCGCAAGAATGGCGACCCCGAGCACTCCAGCGACAACCCGCCGACGCGAAACACGCTTGGGCCGCGGAAGCTCGTCCTCGTCCGTATCGAATGCTGCCATTCCCGAAACCGCGCATTCCCGTACCACGGAGCCCGTGCCCGGTCTCGTTCTCGCCCGTGCCCATGCCCGTGCCCCGTGCCCGTGCCCGGCGACAAGCCGGCCCGAGGCCGGCTTGTCGCTAGACTACACCCCCCTACCTCTGGCATTCTGGCTCGATGGTCTCTCTTCCTCGCCTGCTTGCGTTCGGGTTGCTCTCCGGGGTGATTGGCTCGTCGTTCGTCGCCTGTGGTGACGACGCCGAGGGAACCTCGGGCTCTGGCGCCGGCAATGGCCAGGGCGGAGACGACGGCAACAACGGCGTCTGCATCGCCCACAACTGCCGCGAGGACTCGCACTGCGAAGGGTGCGCGGACAACAAGACCACGTGTCGCATCGAAGCAGGCGAGGAGTTCGGCCGTTGCGTAGCGTGCGGCGACGGCGCGACCGGCTGTCCCTCGGGCTACGTCTGTTCGTCGTGGGGCAACTGCGTCCCCGAAGGGCTCGAGTGTCCGACCGACAACGGCGTGCCGCAGATCACCTGCTCGAGTAGCGCCGATTGCGCCGCGTGCGATCCGGCGCACTTGGTCTGCGACACCGCGACCGGACAGTGCGTCGCGTGCACGCAGAACGACACGTCGGAGTGCCAGTCGACGGACATCTGCAAGAACGGGCAATGCAGCTCGGCGTGCGGCACGGACTGCATGGTCGACAACGACTGCGCCCAGTGCCCGGGCGCAAAGGCTTGCAACAGCCACAAGTGCTCCGAGTGCAGCGCGACGTACGCCTGCCCGGCGGGCGAAAATTGTGATCTGACGACCGGCACCTGCCAGAAGGTCTGCGGCGAGCTCGAGGCTCCGGGGACCTGCGACATGAGCACCGATTGCGCGCTCTGCGGCGGGATGCAAAACACCTGTCACGTCCCGCTCGGCTCGACCTCGGGCACCTGCGGTCCGAACGCGGCCGGCTGCTCCGATCTCGGCCAGGGCGCGCTCGCGTTGCCCCCGCCGTTCAATCAGGTCACCCAGACCTGCTCCAACGACATGGACTGCACGTCGTTCGGCGCAGGCGTCCAATACAACGTGGGCGAAGCGCTCCGCGAGCTGCTCGGCACCGACGCCATCGCCGGCCAGCAAATCGGCGACGCATTCATCGAATACCCGATGCCGGTCTGCGGTGCCGTCACCCTCGCCGACACCTCGTGCGGCTTCTGCGTGCCGTGCCGCGAGGACTCGGACTGCACCGACATCGACATCGACTCGCTTTCGGGCCAGCTCTTCCCCGGCGTCGGCGGCGCGCTCCTCGCGTTCCTCTACGACCAGATCTTCGGGCCTGAGGAGCACAAGATCTACATGTACTGCGAGCAGGTCGCCGCCGGTTACGGCGCGTGCCTGCCCTGCCCCGGCCTCCTCAACGACTGCGCGCCGGGCGGCGGTGGCGGCGGCGGGAGCGGCAGCTGCGATCACCCGACGGACCAGACCGGCGGACCGCTCAACGCGACGTGCGACGCGTGCACCGAAGAGATCTGCGGCTTCGATCCGTACTGCTGCGAGACCGCGTGGGATTCGACCTGCGTGCAAGAGGCGGCGGACAACTGCGGCACCGGCTCCTGCCACGACGTCTGCGACACCGGCGCGCCGATGGGCGCCGAGTGCGGCTCGTGCGAGGGCGACGTCTGCGCGAACGACGACTACTGCTGCACGACCTCGTGGGATTCGCTCTGCGTCGACGCCGCCGTCATGCTCTGCGGCGCGGCCTGCGGCTGAGGCATACTGGCACGCTGAGGCATACGCGCACTGTCGACGACCGGCCTCGATGAGGTTTGGTCGTTGACAGTCCGCGCGATGCGGTCGACTGTCCCCCTCCCAAGGAGGGACATTCATGCTCCGCTATTTCGTGGCGCCGCTCGCGGCCGCCCTGCTCCTCGCCTGCAGCAGTGAACCGAAGCCGCAGCCGGAGGTCGGCACCAGCGAGCCGCCGCCGGCCGATACGGCGCCTACCGCAACGACGACCGCGACCGCGACCGCCGAGGCGCCTCCGATGCCCGCCGTCGAGTTCGTGGAGGGCACGCCCGCTGCCCCGCCGGAGAAGGCACCGACGATCGCGATCAAGGCGCCGACCGCGAACCAGGTCATCCCGGCCGACAAGGCAAACGACTTCGAGGTGAAGCTCGATCTCAAGGGATGGGACGTGCCGGCCAACGGCAACCACGTGCACGTCATCCTCGACGGCCGTCCGTACAAGCGCATCGACGACGCAAAGGCGCCCATCAAGCTAAAGGATCTCGATCCTTCGTACACGCTCGCCGAAGGCGAGCACGTGCTCTTCGCGTTCCCGAGCCGCGTCACCCACGAGTCGGTCAAGCCGATCGGCAAAGCGGTCCCGCTGGCGACCGTCGTGTTCTGGGTCGGAAAGAAGGGCACCGCGACGTGGAAGCCGACGGATCCGACGCTGATCTACAGCCGCCCCAAGGGCGCCAACGACGGCCCGCCGCCGCCCGAAGGGATCCTGGTCGACTGGTATCTCGCCAACGCCGAGCTCGGCGACAAGAAATTCTCGATCGACGCGACGCTCACCGGCCCGGGCCTCGAGAGCGGAAAGAAGGTCAGCATCAAATCGTGGACCCCGTGGCGCATCAAGAACGTGCGCGACGGCAAATACACGCTCAAGATGACGCTGCTCGACAAGGACGGCAAGCCCGTCCCCGGTGCCATGAACGACACCACCCGCGAGTTCACCGTCAACACCAAGGCCGCCGCCGACGCGGATCACGCACACGGTCCGCACGCCAGCCGCTGATCATAAGATAACGGAACAGTCATTGCGACGCCTGCCCCTCGCCGGAAAGCTCGGCCCGGACACGATCGTGTCCGCGGTCGAGCGCGGCGCGGTGCAGATGGCGCGCGAGGGCAGCGGGCCGCTCGAGATCGCGGCGCAGTGCCTCGGCTGGGTGAACGAGGCGATCGATCTCGCGATTCAAACGTTCCCTCCGGTGAGGCCGATCGGCTGCCGGACCGGCTGTGCGTTCTGCTGTCACCTGAAGGTCATCGCGACGGTGCCCGAGGTGCTCGCGCTCGTCGATCACTTCGAGCAAACCCTCTCGCCCGAGGGGCTCGCCGATCTTCGCGCGCGGGTCGCGAAGGCAAACGCCGCGGTCGAAAGCGCCACGGCCGACGAGCGCGCGCGCAGGCAGGAGCCGTGTCCGCTGCTCGTCGACGCACGCTGCACGGCGTACGAAAAGCGGCCCCTCCACTGCGCGGGCGCCAACTCTTTCGATCCGGCGATGTGCGAGGACGCGTTTCGCCGTCCCGACGAAGAGGTGCTCGTCGCCCACTATCCCGCGCAACGGATCGCCGCGGACGCGGCGGGCGCCGGCCTCTCGCGCGCGCTCTTCGCCCTGGGCCTCGACGGCAGGATGGTCGAGCTCGTGGCGGCGCTTCACCTCGCGCTCTCGGATCGATCCGCGGGCGAGCGGTGGCGACGTGGCGAGCCGGCGTTCGAGGCCGCGGTCGATCGCGAGCTACTCGCGATGCTCGAGCGAAACCGTGTCGACGGCGGGTGACGTCCCGCCGCATTTTCCCGCGTCTTCGAAGACGCGGCGTGCGGCGAGGCAAGTGTCTCCCTCTCGCTCGTCCTCACGCTCGATCGCGGCGAGGGCCGCGAGCGCCTGCGCCTTGTCGGCCAGGCACTTCTGGCGATCGCGGTAGCCGAGGCCCTTGGCTGCCTCGAGCCCTTGGAGCACGCGTACGCGAGCGATCGCGATGGAGTCCTGACACGAGATCCCCTCGTCGAACCGCGGCCCGGCCCCGAGCGGTCCGGCCTCTTTCCAGCGGTCCTCGGGCTCGGAGGCGTCCGGATCGGGCACTTCATCGTAAAAAACGGCCGATCCGCAAGCGCACAAAGCGAGGGGTATCAGCACGTTCGGGATTGATGCGCGGCCCATCGTCGGTCACCCTTCGGTCCCAACGATGATCCAGGGAACAGCGCAGCAGAGCAACGGTTCGCCGACGTGGAATGCAGCTGGCGGGGGCTGGGGTCCTCCTCCGGGTGGCGATGGCGGTGGTGGTTACGGTCCCCCGCCCGGCGGCGCACCCCCCGCAGGTGGCGGCGGCGGTTGGGGCCCGCCTCCCGGTGGTGGCGCTCCTCCGCCCGGCGGCGGCGGATACGGTCCGCCTCCCGGCGGCGGCGGATACGGTCCGCCTCCCGGCGGCGGCTTCGGCGGTCCTCCGCCCGGCGGCTTCGGTGGTCCTCCTCCCGGCGGTGGCTACGGCCCGCCCGGCGGCTTCGGTCCGCCTCCCGGCATGGGGATGGTTCCCGGCGCGCCGTACGGCGTGCACCCGGTGACCGGCGTTCCCTTCTCGGAGAAGTCGAAGCTCGTCGCCGGCTTGCTCCAGATCTTCTTGCCGTTCGGCGCCGGTCGCTTCTACACCGGTCACACGACGATCGGCATCATCCAGCTCGTCGTCTCCATCCTCACCTGCGGCGCCGGCAGCCTCTGGTGCCTGATCGACGGCATCCTCATGCTGATGGGCAACGTCCCCGACTCCGAGGGACGCCCGCTCCGCGAGGGCTGATCGCTATTTGTTCTCCACGGGCTCGACAGGCGCCCAGCGCTTGGCGAGCTCGGGAAGCGCGATCACGCTCATCTGCATCAGGTGACTGATGTGGTGCGGCGCTTGATCGCCACCGAAGCCACGCACGATGAAGCTGCCGGATCGCACCTCGGTTCGCAGCTCCAGGGGGCGCAAATCGGCTTTGTTGAGCACGCCCTTGGCGTGCACGAGCTCGGGGATCTCGGTCTGCATCTTGACCTCGGTGCGCGATAGCTCAAGCCGCCCGAGGAGATAGTCCACGGTCTCGCGCACGCCGAGGTAGCCCATCGGCTGAATGTTCGAGTGCGTGACGACGAGGAGCTTCTCGTTCTTCATCGCTCGCTTGGCGAACGACTCGATCGAGACGAGCGACGCACCCTCGACGATGTTCGTTCCCTCGCGGTAGCTCGTGTGGAGGCCATCGAGGAGGATGACGGCGTCCACGCGATCGGCGTGCTTCTGGTGCTCGAGGGCGCGGGTGATCGCACCGTAGCCGGCGCTCCAGCCCACGAGCGCGAGGCGCCTCACCTTTGCACCGGCGAGGCCGCGCTTCTGCAAGATCTCGGGGACCTTCTCGACGACGTTCGAGAGCGCGTCGGGGTTCGAGAAGCGCTCCTCGTAGACGCCCGAGCCGTTCCCGAGATTGAAGACCAGGACGACGGTGTCGAGGAGCGAGACCTCGTACGACTCGACGGCGAGCTCGGTGTTGCCGTGGAAATGGATGACCAGATCGAACTCGCCGTCCTTCATCGCGGTGAAGGTCGGCGGGATCGACAGCACGCCGCGTCCGACGCTGGCTCGGCCCGGCGTCGCGCTCGGCCCTGTCCACTCGTCCTCGCCGAGGTCGACGATGTTCGTCAGCGGCGGTGGAGAGAGCTCGGCGCTCTTGTCCGGCGAGCCGCCGAAACGCGCCACGACATCGGGCAACCTCCCGGTGAGCGCCATCCAGACAATGACGCCTATCGCGAGGAAGCCGACCAGCACGAGCATCGCGATCGGAGCGCTCATCGCGGCGACCGACTTCGGCAGCGGCGGCAGCCTCGAGAGGATGCTCTGGCGGAGCTGGCCGAGGCTACTCCGCGCCAGCTCCAAGCTGTCGCGAAGCATCGAGATGCGCGACATGCGCTGAGGCGGGACCGACGTCGACGTTCTGCGATCCTCGCGCGCCTTCTTCGCGGCTGGCACTCCGTCGGAATGCATCCGCACCGTGCCGCTGCTGCCGCGCTCCGCGCGCGCCTTCTTCGCAGCGGGGACGTCGTCGGCGTGCATCCGAACGGTTCCACCGCGCGGAGGAACCGGAACACGCTTTGCCTCGCCCTCGGGCGCCGGCGGAACCAACGGCGCACGAGATTGAGGCTCGGGCTCGTCGGTCTCTGCCACGGACGCAATTGTCCGCCCGAATCGCAAAGCCGGCAAGCCGGCTGGAAAGAGCTCGGCCGACCCCTTCAGGGCTGGAGCAGCGCGCGGTCGCAGGCGGCGGTGTTCACCGCGCCCTGAATCCAGGAAATGATGCAGGTGTCCGCCAGCGATCCTTCTGCGAGCTGCTGTCCGCCTTTGTGCGCTTCGATGAGACGTGGCTTCTTGATGAGGACCAAGGACTCCGGGACGTCCTGCCCCGCAACCACGGCGTCCATGATCTCCGGCTCCAGGCCGCAAGCGCTGAAGCGGTTCTCGTTGATTTCGAGCGGCGTGGTGCCGATCTGGGTGCCCGAGGGCGGACCGCTCCCGTCGGGTTGGCGAAGCCTCAGGCCGCCGCGGCCGTAGACGCGGAACGGCCGGCTCGGATCGCCGTGGCAGTCGAGGGTGCCGCACCCGCGCTCGAAGACTTGAGAGACGATCTCGAAGTCCTGTCCCGTCGGGCAGGCATAGCCGAGCGGCGCGGAATCGCTCTCGCCGAGACAGCCCGCGGCGCCCAACGCGACCGCTGCGGCGAGCACCATCTTGGAGACGCGTGCGCGAATCATTGGGGGTTCGGACCTCCCTCGCAGGGCGTGGGGATCGTAAAGGGCGGGTCGGGTTGAGACGTCACACAGAAGACCCGGCCCGGGCTCGTCGGGGAAGGTGGACCCTTGTCGTGGCAACCGGCGCACGATCCTTCGCGAGCGACGCGGGTGCCCATGACCGAGCGCCGCACGCTGCCGTCGGGCAGGGTGCACTCGACCTCGACGTGCAGCGGGTACTGTGGCTCGAACTGCGAAGGCTCGACCATGAAATTGCCGGCGCAGTTGGTGGTGGCATCGAACCTCTTTCCGGCGGCGTCGATGACGATCACCTTGGCGCCGAGGACCGGGATGTCTTCGTTCTGCGTGGCGAAGACGGTGCCGGCGACGCTGAAGTGCGGTGATTCACCGCCGCGGTCGTGGCACGCGAGGCAAGGCTGACCGAAGCGATGAAACTCGCTCTCCTCGACCCCGGGGGCCTCGGGGCCGAGCGAAGCGGCGAGATCGCTCTCGACCGGGTTGAAGCACGCGGCCGACAAGAGGATCGGTAGGGCGGCGAGGGCTCTCATCACTCCACCTTCGCGTCGAGGGTCACGGCGCCGAAGCCGGCGATGCGATCCTGGATGAAGAGCTGATCGAGGAATCGAGTGTAGATCGCGTCCGCCGAGAGAGAGATGCCGAACGTGTCGGAGCCCACGCGGAAGCCGGCGCCGAGCGTGGCGGCGATGAGCGGGCCGAGCTCGCGATCACCGACGCGCAGCTGCGGCGCGGTGAGCAGGTTGCCGGCCGGATCGGTCGTGACCTCATAGGCGCGGCTCCAAAACGAGACGCCCTTTTGCGCGTGGAACCGAGCGTGCGGCCAGACGCGGAAGCTCGTCGTCGCATCGATCGGCAGCAAGAAGTCGGTCGTCGACGCGAGGAGGAACCAGCTGTCGCCGTAGAGGCGCTCCTCGAAGCGGAGGGTCGCGTTCCCGAAGCGATGCGCGACGAACCCCGACGCCGCGTAGCGCTGGCGCACGTCGGGGGAATTTTCGCCGAGACGGACGCTCGTACGAAGGAGATCCACCTCATCCTTGGAGGCGCCGTTCGGGATTTCGGTCCCCGGCGGGACGGTCGGAAGGTATCTGTACGGCTTCTCTTGATCGCCGAGCTCGTACACCGCGCTCACGGTGGGGACGAAGATCGTCGACTTGTTCACCACGAAGCTGACGGCGGCGGTGAGCGCGTGCCGCTGCAGGTGCAGCGCGTAGACCGAGTACGGGGTCCCGACGCGCCCCGAGATGTCGTAGCCGAAGCCGTAGGAGAACGACGGCGTGATCGTCTTCTGCGAGAGATCGATCGCCATGCCGACCGATCCGCTGCCGGCGATGTAGTCGTTCTCGATCGAGGCGCCGCCACCGAGACTGACGGTCACGTCATCGACCTTGAACTTGCCGTCGAGCGCCGGGACGTAACGGATGTCTGTCCATTTGGGGGACGCGGTGGCGACGACGTCTGCCGAGGCGGCGGTGACGACGTCGACCAAGAACCCCGCGCCCACCGACCAGCCGTCGGTCACGCCCTCGATGTCCGCACGAATGCCCGGGGTCAGGACGCTCGTGGCGTCGGAGTCCTGATAGCCGGTGACCTCGGACTCGAAGCGGAAGGAAAGATCCGACCCCTCATCTGCCCGCGCGATGCCGGGAGCGAACGTTACTGCGATGACGGCGGCTACAGCGAGCGAGCCGATTCGCATCAACTGCCGCCTCCGCCGCCCATTCCGCCCGAGCCGCCGTCGCCGGCGCCACCCGAGCCCCCTGTCCCGCCCGTTCCGCCGCCCCCGCCGCCGGTCGCGTCGATGCAGGTCGCCGGAATTCCGCCGCCCGCCCCGTCGACGATCGGTCCGGGAGCCCCGCAGAGGAGCCAGTCCTTCACGATGTTCGTGTCGGCGAGGTTGGGCATGCCCGATGGGATGGGCATCGGGAACCCTCCGCCGTGCTCACCGCGCAGGTTGCAGAGCATGTAGCTCGCGCGCGACTCGAGGTCGGGCGTGGCCGGGTTGTCGGCCGCGACATAAGGCTGCCCGCGGGGATTGATGCTCAGGAGCTCGGCGTAGAAAGCACAGGGATCGTTGGTCGGCAGGTAGATGCCGACCGAGCCCGGCACGACGCCATGACATCCGCTCGCCGCGCAATTGCCCTTGGCCGGATCGATGAGGACGTCGCGCACCTGCTCGAAGGTCGGGCACGTACCGGGCGGATCGCCTTCGATGCTCGGGCACGGCGGCTCGACCCACGCGGGGCCCTTGGCGTTTCCGGCGTAAATGCAGTCGGGATCCGCGGCCGCGTTCGGGTCGTCCGGCGTGCAGTGCGAGTCTTTGGTCGCGTTTGGGCATGCCGCCAAGAGGCCGGCGGAGAGGCAGCCCGCTGCCACGATGAAGGCACGATGTTCCGTCCTCCAGGCGAGGCGCGGGATACGAGCCCGGAAAAACACGCGCGGAGCCTACCACCCAAGGCGGCATCCGGCGCGACAAAGGCAACAGGGCCGAGAGCTTGGCCCATGTCGCGAAAACGGTGCATACGAGCCGACGCTTGATGTCGCACCGAGGCCTTGCATGCGCCCTCGTCTGGCTCGCCGGCTGCTCTGCGAGCGAAGCCAACAGGCTCGAAGGGATTCTGCCGCCGGTGGCGATCTCGGCCGTCGCGCAGCCCGCTCCCGAGCTGAAGAAGGTCGTCGTCGCCGAGACGCCCAAGTTTGCTCCCCGCGATCCTGCCCTCGCCTACGTCCTCGGCGTCGACATGGGCGTGCGCAGCGACGACGGCGGAAAGGGCTTTTTTCTCGCACCGCGCGGGCACGGCAAGCACAACGGCATCGATTTTCTGGCCCCGCTCGGTGCGCCCGTCCTCGCTGCTTGCGAAGGCAAGGCGCGTAGCGACAACCGCGGCGGCTACGGCCGCGTCGTCCAGCTCGTGTGCAAGCTTCCCAATCACCTCGGCGGCGACGAGGGGCTGCACGCGTCGTTCTTCTACGCGCACCTCGACAAGACCGCCGTGCCGAAGGGCTGGACCCACGTGCGCGCGGGTCAGAAGCTCGGCACGGTGGGTAAGACAGGCAACGCCGCCGGCGCCAAGATCAAGCCGCACCTCCACCTCGAGCTCATCATCCGCGGGAGCGCCGAAGAGGCGCTCGCCGAGACGCACGCGGGAGCCGACAAGCGTGCCGCGGCAGCGACCGATCGTTTCCTCGAGCTGCTCGCCGAAGAGTGCCTCGAGCCGGCGAAGTTCAGCGCGGTGCGCGGAGAGATCCGGCGCGAGCGCCGCGCCGATCCCTTCGTCGTCTTGATGTGTGCCGCGAAGCCGAAGCCTGACCTGACGGAGCCGTCAGATTCCATGCTGAAGGCCGCCCAGACGCGCTGGAGCGAGCACTACGTCGCGGGCGGCTTCGACGTCGACGCCGGACCCCGCTGAGCCGCGCTCCCCCCGGAGGAGCCGCCGATACGCCGGCCGCCGGCTGAATCGTGCGCCTTCCGGCGTCAGCAATTCTTCTTGAAAACGACTTTCATCTTTACTAGGACGATATGCAGATGTCTTTTTTCAACGGTTTGCGATGGCTCCACGTGACGGCCGCGCGCTGATCGTCGCTTCGATCGTGCTCGTCGCCAGCCCCGCGTGGGCCGACGAGCCTGAGAAGAAGCCCGAGACGGCCGCCGAAGCCGAGGCGCGTGCAGAGGCCGAGCAGAAGGCCGCTGACGAGGCTCGAGCCAAGGCCGAAGAAGAGAAAGAGGTCAGCATCGGCGGCACGAAGGTCCGCGAGACCAGCGGCTCGGCGCACGTCATCCGCCAGAAGCAGCTCGAGCGCATGGAGTACAGCGACCCTCACCAGGTGCTGCTCGGCGTTCCCGGCGTCTACGTGCGCGGCGAAGACGGCTTCGGTCTTCGTCCGAACATCGGCATGCGCGGCGCGCTCTCCGACCGGAGCAAGAAGATCACCCTGATGGAGGACGGCGTCCTCTTCGGTCCCGCTCCGTACAGCGCACCGGCCGCCTACTACTTTCCGATGATCACGCGCATGACCTCGGTGCGCGTCATCAAGGGTCCGAGCGCGATCGCCTATGGTCCGCACACCGTCGCCGGCGCCATCGATCTCGTCACCGCGCCCATCCCGGACGGCGAGCACGCGATGGTCGATCTCGCCTTCGGCATGTACCTGTCGCGAAAAGCGCACGCCCGCGTCTCGACGAGCGGCGACACCTTCGGTGTGTTGCTCGAGGGGGTGCACGAGGCAAACGACGGCTTCAAGCACATCGACGGCATGCCCGGTGCCGACACCGGCTATTCGCGAAACGAGGTCATGGGGAAGGCGCGTGTCTCGTTCGGCAACCAAGAGTCGCTGCTCCACGATCTCGAGCTCAAGCTCGGGTTCTCGAACGAGAACAGCAACGAGACGTACCTCGGGTTGACCGACGCCGACTTCGAAGAGGACGCGTACAGGCGCTACGCCGCGAGCCAGCTCGATCGCATGGAGTGGTGGCGCTCGCAGATCGCGCTCACGCACACCGCGCAGCGCGGCGACGACTTCGAGCTCAAGTCGACGTTCTACAGGCACGACCTCCACCGCAAATGGCGCAAGGTGAACTCGTTCGAAGGCGCTGCGCTCTCGGACGTCTTGAGCGAGCCGAACAGCCCACGCAACGCGATCTTCTACGGCGTCCTCACCGGTGAGGTGGCGCCGTCGACCGACGCCGAGAACCTCCTCATCGGGCCGAATGACCGGGTCTTCGTCTCGCAAGGCTTTCAGACCAAGCTCAACTGGAAGCCCAAGACCGGCCCGGTCAGCCATCGGATCGAGGTGGGCGCACGCATCCATCACGACTCGATCGATCGCCTCCACACCCAAGACAGCTTCCTCGTCGAAGGCGCGGCGCTCGTGCCGACAGGCGATCCGACCGAGACGACCGCCGACAACGAAGCGCGCTCGCTCGCGCTCGCGCTGTGGGCGATCCACTCGGGCACGTGGGGTCCGGTGACGATCACCGCCGGCGGGCGCATCGAGTCGATCCAGAGCCGAATGGACGATGCACTCGCGCAGCGGCAAGAGGGGATGACCCAGCAGGTGGTGTTGCCGGGCGCAGGCGCGTTCGTCGCCCTACCCCAAGGGTTCGGCCTCCTCGGCGGCGTCTACCAGGGCTTCTCGCCGATCCCTCCCGGGCAGAGCTCGAACCCCACGCCGGAGAAGAGCGTGAACGTCGAGTGGGGGGCGAGGTGGTCGCCCGAGCGCCTGATTCGCATCGAGGCCATCGGCTTCTACAACGGCTACTCGAACCTCTCCAACGTCTGCACGTTCTCTTCGGGGTGCGTCGGCGAGAACCTCGATCAACAGTTCAACGCGGGCGAAGCGACGATCTGGGGCATCGAAGGTTTCGCCGACGTCGAGATCGAGCTGATGAAGGATCTCGTCCTTCCCTTGAAGGGCGCGTACACGTTCACCAAGGCGAACTTCGACAACTCGTTCGACTCGGCCGATCCGATCTTCGGCACTGTCGAGGCGGGCGATGAGGTCCCGTACATCCCCGCGCACCAGCTCTCGGTGACGGCAGGGCTCGAGCACAAGTACGTCGGCGGGAACATCTCGGGCGTGTTCTCGAGCGAGATGCGTGAGGTCGCCGGCAGCGGCGAGCCGCTCCAGGGCGACGCGACGGACGCGTACTTCCTCCTCGACGCGTCGCTCTACGCGCGGCCTTGGTCGTTCCTGCAGTTCTATGCGGTCGGCAGGAACCTGCTCGACTGGACCTACGTCGCGTCGCGGCGGCCCTACGGTGCAAGACCGGGCGCGCCGCTGTTCCTCCAGATCGGGACGAAGCTCACCTACTGACGCACGTCAGAGCGCGGCGAGCTCTTCTTTGCGCTGCTCGGCGTCCCGGCGGCCGGCCTCGATGAGCGTGTCGGCGTAGCCGCCGTCGAAGAGGAGAAAGCTCGCGCCGTCGCCGGTGGTCCCGGCGTCGTCCTGAAAGAGCGCGCGAAGGACGCGCGCGAAGCCGAATGGCCTGTGCGCCTGCGCTTCGACGAGGTGCCTGGCCGCGAGGGCGCCGAGATCGGTGCGGGGGCGAACGTGGGCGAATGTGACCTGGCGATAGCGGGGGCGACCGAGCGCAGCGAGGGAGCCCCGAACGCCCTCGACGAGGGCGTCGCCGCCCGCGTGTCCGATCGCCGAGATCATGTCGTTGATCCGCGTGAGGCGATCGAGATCGAAGGCGATGCGATCGAGGAAGACGGAGTCGAGGACCTTGCCCACGATCTGGCCGAAGCCGCTGAACTCGCCGGCGGGCGCGGAGAGCTGCGCTTCTTCGACGGCGCGCACGCTGACGATGAAGAGGGCGTCCGCGCCGAGCCCGAGCGCCGGACCGAGGGGCGTGTTGTAGCGGACGCCGCCGTCCATGTACCAGCGGCCGCCGACCTCGACCGGCGGGAACAGGAGCGGTATCGCCGCGGAAGCGAGGACGTGCGGCGGACCGAGGTGCGCGCGGATCGGTACAGGCGCGTCATCTCCACGCGCCCAGCGCGGGGTGATCCTCGAAGTATGGTCGACGAAGAAGTGCGTCCTCCCGGTGGCGATGTCCGTCGCGGCGAAGCCGACGGCGTCGAATCGACCACGCATGACGACCTTGCGCAGACCGCGCCAGTCGGCCTTCTCGGCCACGAGGCGCGCGATGCCGTCGACACGCAGGAGGCCCACCGCCGGGCTCTTCACTTGGCGGCCGATGAGCCGCTTGGTGCCGGCCGCGAGCAGCTCCTTGAGGCCGGAGCGATCGATCCCGACGAGGTCGTCGATCACGAGGCCGCGCCAGATCGAAGCGAGATCGAAGACGCTGTCGGGCGTCAGACCGCGCGAGGCGAGGTACGCGGCGTTGACCGCGCCGACGCTCGTCCCCGTCACGACACGGATGCGCGAGAGCAGCTCGGGGAGGTGCTCGGCCACCCAGAGGAGCGCCCCCACCTCGTACGCGCCACGCGCGCCGCCGCCCGAAAGCACGAGGCCGATCGAACGCGCCACGATCGAGACCTAACAGCTCGGCCGCCGTTCGGCGTATTTTTCAGCGACTCGCGCGCCCGAGGTGCCTTTTCGCGACGGCGAGAAAGCGCCTTCTCGCATCCGCGTGGTCCACGATGGGTTTGGGGTACGTCTCGCCGAGCCGGACGCCCGCGGTCCGAAGGACCTCGACAGGTGCTTCCCACGGGCGGTGGATGAAGCGCGCCGGCATCTCGCTCAGCTCGGGTACGAAGCGACGAACGTAGAGGCCGTCGGGATCGAAGCGCTCGCCTTGGGTCACCGGGTTGAAGACACGAAAGTACGGCTGAGCGTCGCAGCCGCAGCCCGCCGACCACTGCCAACCCATGTCGTTGTTCGCCCAGTCGCCGTCGGTGAGAAACTTCATGTAGTGCGCCTCGCCCCGCCGGAACGACACGAGAAGATGCTTGGTGAGGAAGCTCGCGGCGATCATCCGCGCGCGGTTCGGCACGAAACCCTCGGCGAGGAGCTGCCTGGCCGCGGCATCGACGATCGGATAACCGGTCCGCCCCTCGGACCAGGCGGCGAAGGCCTCTTCATCGTCACGCCACGGGAAGCCTTCGAAGTCCTCTCGAAACGGTTGCTCGAGGACGGAAGGGCGATCCCACAGCACGTGGTAGGCGAACTCGCGCCAGAGGATTTCGCTCTGTAGCTTCTCGACATCTTCTGCAGGCGCGTCGGCTCGGGCGATCGCGTCCCACACCGACCGGACCGAGAGCGTCCCGAATTTCAGATCCGCGGATAGGCGGCTGGTCCCCTCGGGCTCGAGACGATCGCGCGAGCCGGCGTAGCCGTCGAGCGCCTTCTTGGTGAATCGCTTCAGTCGGTCGCGGGCCGCGCGCTCGCCGCCCTCGAGGATTCGCGGGTTGTGCGTGATGCCGAGATGCGCGAGGTCCGGCAGCTCGATCGTGTCGATGGCGAGGGCCCCAGGGATCGGCGGAAGGCCCTTCGGAGCAGCGCGCGGAGGCGATGCCCCGACCGCGCGCCTCGCGGCCTTCGCGAACGGCGTGAAGACCGAGAACGGCTTCTTCGCGCCGGTCCGGAGCGTGCCGGGCGGGATCAACGTCTCGCCTTCGTAGAGCCGGAAGCGATCGCCGAGCGCAAGAGCGATCCTTCGGTCGCGCTCGCGCGCGAAGGGCTCCACCCAGCGATGGGCGACCACGCGATCGGCGCGGATTCGCGCGGCGAGCTTCGGGATGACCTCGACGCTCCGCCCTTCGACGATGGAGAGGCGCGAGCCGAGCGCTTCGAGGTTCTTCGCCAGCGACGCGATCGACTCGAGCAAGAACTGGATCCGGTGCGGGCACCTCTCTGCGCGTTCCGGCGCGAAGAAGTACGGATCGAGAACGAAGACCGGCACCACCTCGCCGGCCTTCGCCGCTTCGACCAGCGGGACGTGGTCGGAGACGCGAACGTCCTTTCCGCGAAACCAGACGAGGGTGCGCATGCAGCACAAAAGAAGAGCGCCGGCTCATCGAGCCGGCGCGTTCGTCTCTGCTAGCTCTGACGAGGCAAGATCAGAACTTGAGACCCTTCATGATCTCCTTCGGGTCGACCTTGCTCGCTTCCTTGAGGAAGTCGGCGATCGCGGTCTTCGGGAACTTGGTCGTGAAGGTGAAGTTCTCGCCCTCTGCGTTCGCCTTGCCGTTCTTGGCGATCGGGAGCAGCGGCTTGGCGAAGGGCATCTTCTCGGCGACCTTGTCGAGCTCGGGAAGCATCTTCTCGAACTCGGCCTTGTTCTTCGCCGCGTCCTTGGCGACGTACTTGACGTTGAGGTCGTAGTCCGCGCCTGCTTCCTTCATCACGACCTCGGCCTTGGTCTTGGTCGGGTCGACCTTGGCCCAAACGACCGTGCTCTTCGCGTCGCCGAACTCGCCGGCGCCGTCGCCGCCCTTGGCAACGGCCTCGAGCGTCTTCACGTCCTCACCGATGAGGATGAGGTTCTTGCTGAGCACGGCGAGACCGCCGTCACCCTTGCCGCTCTTCAGGTACGTCGCGCCGTCCTTCTCTTCCTTCGTCGGGGGCTTGCCCTCGCCCGTCTCCATCGCCTTGGCGAAGACGTCGGCGGGCTTGTCCGCCTTCGGCTCCATCGAGACGGCGACGACGGTCTTCTTGTCGTCCTTGTTCGCGCAGACGGCGATCTCGCGGATGTCCTTCAGCGGATCGATGCCGCCGTCCTTCAGGACCTTCATGACCTCGGCGGCCTTCTTGTCGTCGGCCTTGCCGGACGCCATCGCCTTGCCGATGAGGGTGTCGAACGCGCCGCCCATATCGCCACCGGCGAGGAACTTACCCATGTTCACGAAGACGCGACCCTCGTCGCAGTCCTTCGGCATGTGCTTGAGGACGTCCGCGCCCGCGGTCGCCGGTGCGTCGGTCTTCGCGGCACCCGTGCCGGCGGGTGCAGCCGAGGTCTTCGCCTGGGCTCCGCTCGACTTCGCCGTGCCGGTCGTGGCAGCAGCCCCGCTCTTCGCAGGCTCGGCGCTCGCTCCGCCCTTCGAGCCGCCATCACCACAGCCAAAACCACACGTGAGCGCGCCGGCAAATAGTACGGCCAGCGCCGCGTTCGACCTAATCATTCGGTCCTCCCTAGGATGGGCCCGTACCGACGGGCGGCGGGCGGTATCGGCGAAGCCCCGGGCGAAGTCAATGCTCTCTCGTCCCCGGCGAATCGGTCACGTGACTTTTGTTCCGCGATCGACTCGGGTCGGACACACGACGAGACAGTCGGGGGATCGCCCGTCTCGCGGAACGACGTGAGTGCAGGGTCGTGCAGCCCAGGGTGCATCGCGTTGCACCTCGTTCTCTCCGCCGCACGCGAATCCAGCGACACCGTGCATGGCCCACCACTTGCGAAAGGCGCGCACATGGCACCTTTCTTCCGTTCCTTGGGCCTCGCGGTCTCGACCGCCGCGCTGATCGCGATCTTCACCGCGTGCTCCGACGATGGTGGCTCGACCGAAGGCACCGGTGCTGGTGCATCCACCGGCACCTCGCCGTCCGGCCCCGGCTCGTCGACCGGGACGGGGTCCACGTCATCAACCGCGTCAGCCGGCGCAGGCGGGGGCGGGGCCACCTGCGGCACGGAGGCAAACACTCCAGAGCCGGCGCGGTACCCGCTCGAGCTCGTGTCGCCCCGCGAAGCGGGAACCCTCCCGTCACCCGATGCAGCAGGCCACGCGATGCCTAGCGGGCACCGCATCTTCAAGGCGTACCCGGGCCTCGAATACAACGTCCGAGCCGTGGTCCTCGCGGGCTCGTTCCCGTACGCGTTCTCGCTGTCGAACGCGCCCGAAGGGATGACGATCGACGCTTGCACCGGCGTCGTCTCCTGGCCCAGCCCGACCGAAGGTACCGTCACGCCGTCGATCACCGTGCGTGATTCGGAGGGGACGGAGATCACCGAGCCCTGGACGATCACCGTTTCGACGGACGGATTCCGCTTCGTCGATGCAGTCAACGGCAGCGATGGTGGCGCCGGCACGCTCGCTGCCCCGTGGCAGTCGATCGCTCGAGTCAAAGACGCATCGCAGCCCGGTGACATCGTCTACTTCCGCTCGGGCACGTACACGACCGCGGGAATGGCGGTCGAGGGCGACGAGGGCACGTGGATGCACGTCGAGATCCTCGCCGACTACCACTCGGCTCAGTGGATCGCCTATCCCGGCGAGAGCCCGGTGATCGACTACGGCTTCACCGGACCGGACACCGGCTGGTTCTTCCGCTTCTACGGCAGCGAGACGTGGCCGGTGTACCTCGACGGCCTCGAGCTCATGAACTCGTGGGACAAGGGCATGCAGTTCGTCTCCTCGACCGACTACCCGACGTTCCGCAGGCTCGACATCCACGACATCAACGAGGCGATCGAGGGCTCGAACTCCGCCGGTATCATGACGCTCTCGAGCCCCGACGATCCGACCTGGTACGCCGCGTACCAAGACAGCGACTTTCACGACCTCGCTCCGGGTGGGATCAAGCAGTACGGACACGCGAGGGTGTTGTGGGAGGACCTCGTGTTCCGCAACTCCTCCGGCGGCGGTCCGGATCTGAAGGCGGACACGCCGCGGTTCGAGGTGCGGACCAGCCGCTGGGAGAACAGCTCGGCCGCGTTCCAGTGCGGGCTCTTCGGCAACATGCACCACTACGGGCCCACCGAGCAGGCGAGCGGCGAGGTTCGCTACAACCTCATGCTCTGCGGCGGGCCACCGGAGAACATCGCGCAAGAGGTGAACCAGGACGGGATGGCCGGGCGCATCGAGCTCTACCGCAACACCTTCGTCGGGCTCGTCAACGTGCGCGACGTCGACGACGGCGACGTCGAATCGGACGGCCCCTTCGTCTTCGATTCGAACGTGATCGTCAACTCGAGCACCGACCTGGATCACATCACGATCACCGACCCGGCCCCGCCGGGCAACGTGGTGCTCGTCGACAATCTCACCGGCTTCCCCGAGGACGGCATCGTCGACGAAGGTGGCAACCTGACGGCGAGCTACGCGCAGTACCTCGGCCTACGCGGACATCAGATCCCTTGAAGAGAGGCGTCATCATTGGAGTGGCTCTCTGCAGCGCGGAACCACGTACGACCCGTCGAAGTCCGGCATGTGATCGCCGTTGAATCCCGAGAGCGTCAGTCGCACCTCGGTATCGGTGACCTCGTCGATCGTCAGCCGTCCCGCCCACACCCCGGACGGGGGGCACCAGGGCGAGCTCGTCGGATCGTCGTTCGGCGCCATCGAGACTCGACTGAAGACCTCGGGCGAATCGACCGGAAAGACACCCGGCTTCAAGAGCTCCGGTGGAAACCACACCTCGAAGTGGTAGCCGGGGCAACTGTCTTCGATCGTCGTCAACGCGCCTCCGCACTGAGGAGGGATCGACGACATGACGAAGCCTGTGGGAAGCCCTTCACGCTCGGAGTCGAAGATGATCGCGTGCGGCGGCCCTTCGCCTTGTCCGCCTTGTCCACCTCCCCCATCTGCGGGCTCGATGACGACGCTCGCACACCCCATGCTCAGTGCCCCCGCCGCCAACGCTCCGCGCCTCCACATGGGGTGTACAGACCACAACGACCGCCGCGCGTGACCCGATACATTTTCGCGCCCGCCGGCGCGACGAGCTAGGCGAACGCCAACCTCACGGTCGTGGTGTCGTGAAAGCCGGACATGTCACCCGCTCGACGCGCGGCCTCGCGAGCGCTCTTCACCTGCATCTCGGGCGTGCTTTGCATGATTCCCGCCCATCGTCCGACGGTCGAATCAAAAATCCCTGATCGCCGAAAGGCGCGTCAGCTTCCCTTGGGTCGTTCGATCGAGACAGTCCGAGTCACGGACCAACGCGCTTCGTCGCCGCAAAGACGAGCGTGTAGCTGCGGGGCGCGACGTCGATCACGACGACGCGCCCGCCCATCTTTTGTCTGTCGTACGCCGGGTACCAGGCGAACGACTGCCAGGCCTCGGTGTCCTTGATGTACTCGGGGACGACGAGATCGAGCTCGACGTATTTGCCGGGCGCAAGCTTGTCGAGATCCGCAGCGTACGACCACGACTCTCTGTCCTTCTTCGGGACGAGATCGTTGTGGAGAGCGCCGCCGTAGGTGAGGACCATCTTGCCGGGCGCCTTCTTCGTCGTCTCGTCGAAGAGCGTCGTCGCCTTCGCCTTCATGTTGCGCGTGATGACGTCGATGCTCGCGAGCGTCGCGGCGACGGGGTCGTTCCCGGCCTGTTGGACCTTGTCGAAGTCGTCGCACGTCGGCTTGAGCAAGAACGGAACGATGCCCACCTCACGGCTCTTCTCGCCGAGCACGACGAACTCGTTCTTGTTGGTCGGCGCCTGCTGGTCGGTGACCACCTTTTGCTTCTTCTCGACCTCTTTGATCTTCTCTTTGCCGCACTTCGGATCCGGCGCCCACAGCTCGAGGACGAGCGCGCTCGCCTTGTCCTTGAACACCGGCAAGAGCTCGGCGGTGAAGCGCGCGGCGGTCGACGGGACGTCGGCACCCTTGAGCGCGTGGCTCTCGCCGAACGCCAGTAGCGCGGGCTTGCTCTCTTCGAGGATCGCGCCGACGGCTGCGGCGGCAGAGTCGAAGTCTCTGCAGGTCAGCGCGCCGCATGGGTAGGGCTTGCCGACCTCGTGCGGCACCGATGCCGACGCGACGGCAGAAGGAGCCGGCGCAGACGAAGGCGGAGCGACGGCGGCGCTCGATGCCGAAGGTGTCGCGGCCGGAGCCTCGGGACCGGGGCAGCCCGTGAGCACGGTGAACGCGGCGAGAGCTATCGGCTGGAGGGCGGATCTCACAGCCAGAAGCCTACGCGAACCCCGAACGTGCCGCCGTGTGCAGATGCTTTGCCGGCGAAGAGCCCCTCGTACCCGGCCACCCCGCCGACGGTGATTTCGCGCTGCACGCGGTAGTCGAGGCCGAAGCCTGCATCGAGCGCGAAGCCGTGCGAGACGTCGCCGCGGTGGAAGATGAACCCATAGCCGCCGTGCGTGTAGATCTGCGGCTCGACCACGGCGGTGAAGCCGAAGCGAATGCCGGCGACCGCGCGGCCTGGAAAGAAGGGGCGATCGGCAGGCCACACCGCGGCGGTCACCGCCGCCTCGGGTAGCACCAGGATCGGATACGTGTCGAATGCATAGCCGATGCTGGCGAGCACGCTCGGGCCGCCGCGGATCGGACCTGCGTCCGTCGCCTTCACCTCGCCGCGCCCCTCGACCCCGATGACCACCTCGGCGCTCGCCTCTCTTGCGAAAGCCACCAGCGAGAGCGCGACTGCCGAAGCGAGGACCAAGGCTTTGGGCATGACTAGCGGGTTAGCACACAAGGAGTTTTTGGGACACCGAGCGCGGGTGCGGTTCGTGTGGTATCGCGCCGGGCTCATGATCCACGTCACGGGGCCCTACGAAGTCGTGCCCGGGCAGGCGCCAAAACGCCACGTGAGAGTCTACGTGCCACGCCGGGTACAACGTGCCGATCGCCCGATCTTGTTCCTCTTCGACGGACAGAACGTCTTCGACGACGCGCCCAGCTTCGCCGGCGGATGGCATGCACACGTCGCCGTCGAGCGCCTCGCGCGCAAGGTCCCGGCGCCGGTGATCGTCGGGCTCGATCATGGCCACGAGCGGCGCATCGCCGAGCTCTCGCCCTTCGACTTCGGTCAGGTCCGCGGTGAGCTCGATCGGCAGCTCGCGTGGATCGCAGATTGGCTGCTCCCGAAGCTCCGCGCGGACCATGGCCTCACCTGCGCGCCGAACCGCGTGATCATCGGCGGCTCTTCGATGGGCGGGCTCGCGTCGCTCTACGCAGCCCTCTCGCGTCCGGACATCTTCGGCGGCGCCCTCTCGATGTCGCCGTCCTTGTGGGTCGGGCGGGGCGCGATGTTCCGTTGGGCCGAAAAGCGCGGCGTCCCCACCGAATCGCGCATTTACATCGACGGCGGCGCGAAGGAGCCGCGCATGATCGAGGCCGCAGGCAAGATGGCCGACCTGCTCGGGCGCCGCGGCATCAAGCAGCTCTGCTTCCGTCCCGACCCCAAGGGCGATCACAGCGAGCGGAGCTGGCGCCGCAGGCTCTTGCCGGCGATGCGATTCCACTTCGGGACGTCGCGCTCACTTCCGCAAAAGTAGATCGATGGGCTTTGGGCACTCGCCCCTGAGCTTGCAACCCGCGCAGCGCGAGCCCGACCAGATCGCGTCGAACTCCTCTTGCATCTCGTCGAGCAGGAGGTCGTCGGTAGTGAGCACCCCCGCCTCGAAGTTCCGGCGGCCCTCGGCTTTGGCGCCCAGACCGGCACCCGTGAAGTTCGCGGACCCCAAGTAGAGCTGCGATCCGTCGATCGCGATCATCTTCAGGTGAACGCGGACGCACCGGCGGAGCTCGACGACCTCATCACCTGCTTTTCGACGCCCCGGTGCGCGAAGGCGCGCGGCGAGGACGCGCGACGGGGGCCCGCCGTGGAGGATGCGAACCTCGACGCCGCGCTGCGCCGCCTCACCGAGCTCCTCGAACAGACTGACGTAGCGGCCGCGGGCGCGAGCACGCGTCCCGACCGGCGCCTCGACATGAACGTCTTTCAGGTTCGCCGTGCCGATCCACACGCTCACCTTGGCGCTCCGAATGCCGCGCTCGATCACTTCGAGGTAATGGTCGGCGTTGCGGATCAGGCGAAGCGGAACATTCCGCGCCGGCGGCCTTTCTCCGCTGAGCCTGTCACGCGCCACGGCGTGTCAGCCTCACGACCCTGTGAAGCGCATCACCAGGATCCAGATGCTGGTGGCGACGATGCAGATCCAAGTCGTGGCGGTCCCGGTGAACCGTCCGAAGTTCGGGGCGGGCTTGGGCATCCCATAGGCGTGGAGCACGCGCCCGACGAAGAACGAGCCGCCCAGGACGTGGAGCCACAGGCTCGCGCCGCCCTGAAGCTCGGCGATGAGGAGCATGACGAGCGCGAGCGGGGTGAACTCCGCGTTGTTGCCGTGGATGCGTGCCGCGAGCTCTACCTCTTTGTTGTCCTTGTGCCCGATCGAGACCTTGTTCTTCCTGCGCGAATCCGAGACGCGGCTCGCCAGGTAGATGTTGAAGAGGGCGTTGAGCGAGCCGTAGAGCGCGACGACGGGGACTGCCATGCGCGCGATCGTCGCGCGGCGTCGCCGTTGCGGCCAAGCTCTCGGCGCCAAAAGGCAAGGCGACGAGGCGAGGAACCGGTCCTCACCCCGCCGCCCTTCCCTACTCGCCGGTGTCGATCTTCAGAGCCCCGAGGAGCTTGTCCCCGGAAGCGACGACCGTCACCTTGCCGACGCGGTCCGCGACGTCCCGGAGCACTTCGAGCTCCTTGAGCCGCATGAGCGTCGGGCTCTCGGCGAGCATCTTCGCGGTGTTCGCGAGCGACCGGGTCGCGGCGACCTCCTCCCTACGGAGGATGACGCTCGCCTCGGCCTGCTTGGTCGCCTCGACCACCTTGTTCATGAGGACGCGCATCTCGCCCGGCAGGACGACGTCCTTGACGTCGACCGCCGTGACCTCGGCACCCCAGGTGCGGACGCGCTCGGCGATCTCGCCCAGCATCGCCGCCGCAGCGGTCATGCGATCCGCGAGGAGCGCATCGACCGTACGGCCGGCGACCAGCCGCCGAACGACCATCTGCACCTCGGTGTAGAGGGCCGACGCCAGATCGGAGGTCGCGACGTGCGAGAGCTCGGGGTCGACGACCTTCCACCGCGCCGCGACGTTCACCCGGAGGCTGACCTTGTCGAGGGTCATGACCTCCTGGCCGGCGATCTGGAGCTCACGCTCGCGAAGATCGACACGAACGACGATGACGGTGCGGTCATCTGTAGATAGCGCGTAGGAGCCGGGCTCGAGCACGCGATCGACCTTGCCGTCGACGAGGACGAGGCCTCGCTCGTAGGGCTGAACGGCGACCTGGGTCACATGGCTGGCCGGCGCGTGCTTCCAGAACGCCCGGGGGACGCTCGAGATCACGTCGGCGGTCGAGACGACGAGAACCGAGGGCTCGCCGCGCACGCGCCACAGGGCGTAGCGGCCGGGGACGAGCACCGCCTTGGGCAGGCCGTCGACCGAGAGCATCGCGAGCTCGCCGCGCTCGACGACCAGCTCGTCGAACGCCGCCGGAGGCAGGACGCGCGAGAGCTCGTGGCTGAGCGGGGTGTAGCCGTCCTCGAGATCGAAGACGATCGCCGAGAGCTCGGCGCCCCAGGAGAAGAACTTGTGTCGGCCCGGCTCGAGGAACCGAGAGAGCTTGCCGTCGCGGACGAGGACGCCGCGCTGGTGGTCGGAGATGGTGATTCGGAACATCGCGTCCTCCTTTCTGAGGTTTCGAAACGAAGTCGGAAGAGCTCGGTCGAGCGGGCGGGCTCTCCCCCCAAAGCGAAGCGGGGACCTCTGCCGGTCCGAGGGGCGGTCTCGCTCCACGTGGGAGCTTCGATGGCCCATCGGTGGACCGCTCTCGTCACCGAGAGCATCGAGGTCCACAGGCTGCGAAAAGGGTTCCCCCGAGCGCGCCCGCTCGACCTGTTTGGGGATCTGGCTTGATAGGCCAGTCGGATTTACAGTCCGATGTGACAACCTGGAGTCACCTAGGCGCCCTGGTTTGGTGGACACCCCCGGATTCGAACCGGTGTTTTCCGTCGGGCCCGATATGCGGGACGCGCACCACCGATCCTGACTAGGCACGTGCGCGCCGCTGGATTCCCGCGGCGTGGTGGAGCGACGGAAGAACGCGACAAGCCTGACGGGGGCGGTGCTACGAGGCGGCGCGATGGATGACAGGCTCACAGACCTCGAGATCCGCTACACGCACCTCGAACGGCTCGTACAAGAGCTCTCGTCCGCCGTGTACGACGAGCGCCTCCAGCGTGAAAAGCTGGAGGCGCGCGTGAAGGATCTGGAGCAGCGGCTTCGCGGGGTCGAGGGCTCGACACCCGACGAGCCGCCGCCCCACTACTGATCGCTAGACGCGGTCCCTCCGGAGCGGGGCGATCCAGAGGTAGATCTCGTGGGTCTTCTCTTCGCCCGGTGGGCTGAGCTCGACGTGGTTCACCGGCTTGACGCCCCTCATGTCGAAGTCGTGTGACACGATGCGAGCCCCGCGCTTGAGCTGCTCGAGCTGCGGGATCAGACGAACGTTGAGCTCGGGGAGCAGGTAGAGCGTGACCACGTCGGCCGGTGACAGATCGATCGTGAAGATGTCCTTCTGCTCGAACGTGACGAGGTCCGTCACGCCGGCCTCTTCTGCGTTCTTCCGCGCCTCCTCGATTCGTTTGGGATCGACGTCGAAGCCGTAGCCGCGCGCGCCGTACTTCTTTGCGGCGGTGATGACGATGCGACCGTCCCCCGACCCGAGGTCGTAGACGACGTCGCTCTTCTTCACCTTTGCCATCTGAAGCATCCGATCGACCACCGGTTGCGGCGTCGGGACGAAGACGACGTCTGGCTCCTTCTCGAGGCCGGCGTCCGACGCCTCGGAGGCGACCGGCTCGTTGGATACGCCGGCGTCCGACGGTGCCGAGTACTGCTCCGTCATCGTCACCGACGCTTGGTGCGGGATCGGCTCCTCGCTCCGATGATCGGGCGCCGCGACGGATTGCCCCGGCACCTCGGTCATCGGCTCGGGTTGGTTGCAGCCATGGATGAATGACGAAATCGCCCCTAGCGCCAGGGCGACGAGATGGCTTCTCATGCTCGCTTCCTTTCACGTGTCGGTTGCAACGGCGCACGCGCCGCATAGACGACGAGGCCGAGGGCCAGCGGTGCGAGGCCGACGAGTGTGAGGCTCCCTGCGTAGAGGACGGCCGCTTGGACCATGTAGGCGCAGGTCGCGCAGAACAGGAGCGGGACCCATGGGTACGCCGGCACCCGGAACGGGCGCGGCGTCTCTGGATCACGGACCCGCAAGACGAAGAGCGACAGTCCCGTCATCAAGAAGAACCCCCAGAAGACCGGCGCCGTGGCGCGCAGCAACGTGTCGAAGCCGCCGTGCCCGGACCAGGCAGGCTCCGCGAGACCGAGCCCGCGCACGGCGGCGCCGATCAACGAGCGTCCTGCCGTCGTGCCGAGCGCGAGGATCAGGGCGATGGCAATGGACGCTTGGACCAGGAGCGCCGCGAGCGGCACACCCAAGCGCGGGTGCCACACGCCACACGCGCCGAGCGCGCTGTGCTCGCCTCCGACCTTCGCGAAGAGCCTCGCTCCGGTGAAGACGAGGCCGCTGAGCGCGCCGAGGGCGGAGACCATCACGATGATCGCCATCACGCGGCCGCCCATGGGGCCGATCACTTCGGAGAGGAGGTCGGCCGCAATGGCGTTCGATCCCCGAGCCCGGTCGAAGCCGAGGCCCCAGATGAACGCGGCGTTGACCATGAGGTAGATCGCCGTGATGACGAGGGTCCCGAGCACCAGCGCCTTCGGCAGGTTGCGCTCCGGGCTCCTCACCTCGGACGCGACGAACGCGGCGTCGTTCCAGCCGCCGAACGTGTAGAGGACGAAGATCATCGCGAGGCCCAGCGAGCCTTCCCCGGTGCTCGGCCGGACCAGCTCCGCTCCGCCGCCGACGGCCAGGCCCGCGATGACGATGCTCGAGATGCCGATCACCTTGAGCGCGACGAGCACGTTCTGCGTACGTCGACCGCTGTTTTCGCTGACGACGTTGAGCACGGTGAGTGCGACCACCGCCGCGACGGCGAGGACCGCAGTCGAAGGCGCCGATGGCCCCCAGGCCGCCGCGGCGTAGTCGGCAAAGACGTAGGCCATCATGCCGATGCTGCCTGTCAGGATGACCGTGAGCTGCGCCCAGCCGAACAAGAACCCTACGGCGCGCCCGAAGGCGCGCGAGAGGTAGACGTAGTCGCCGCCGGAGTGCGGGTAGGCGCTCGCGAGCTCCGCGTAGCAGACGGCGCCCACGAGCGAGAGCACGCCCCCGAGCGCCCAGACGCCGAGCGCGACGAGCGGGCTCGAGACGTTGGCGAAGACGAGCGGCGCGGTCTCGTAGATCCCTGCGCCGATGACGATGCCGACGATGATCGAGATCGCGTCGGTCAGGCCCAGGAGCTGGGGCCGGCGATTTCCGGGCTCGTCATTCGCGACACGCACATGGGCGCTCGCTGCACGAAGCGTTCCCTCATCGCACCGTGGCAGCCTGCACCAGCGTGCGATCGAGACGCGGTATCACTTTTCAGGCGGCTTCTTTTTCGGCGGCTTCTTCTCGGACGCCTTCTTCTCGGTCTTCTCGGGCTTGGGTAGCTCCGCCGCCTTGCAACAACGAAAGCCGGTCGAGTAGTCGTGGTACGACGGCTCGTGCGCGACCGTGGTGAACAGGCACCCCGGACCATGCTCGCTCGTCGTCGAATAGAACCCGCCCATGAAGACCCCGTTGCCGGTGTGCCACGGCTGGTAGTTGCGCTCGACGTCCTCGGCGTCGAGCTTGTCCATGAATTCTTGATCGACCGTGTCGCTCACCCACTCGTGCAGGTTGCCGACCATGTCGAAGACCCCGAGCTCGGAGACACAACCGTCATATTCCCCGCCGCGGGCCAGGTAGCCGGGCTCGCGGTTGAGATCGGGGCTGTTGAAGTGCTCGTCGTACTTCCAGCCGCCCTTGGGGTTGTCCCCGAACTTTTCGCGAAGCAGGTGGAGCTTGCCGCTCGAGCACTTCCCACGAACGCCCTTGTTGGCGTAGGGGTACCGCATCCAGCCCTCGCCGCGGCACGCGCGCTGCCACTCGCTCCGCCTGCAGAGGCGTTTGCCCGCGGCTTCGCACGCCGCCTTGGACTCGACCCGGCTGATGTACGCCTGCGGGTAGAGGCCCGGCTTGCTGACCGCAAAGTAGGTCCTCCCCTTTTCCGGACGCTCATAATGAGGATGCGGCGCGTGAATGCCGTCGTCGCCGACGACCTCGAGGCTCGCTTCGAACTTGTCGACGCAGAAGCGCCCGACGAGCGCCATTCCCTCAGGGCACGGCGGCGGAGGTGCGTCGGGATCCGCCGACGCGGAAGACGAAGCCGCCGCGGACGCCGAAGCGGCTGCGCTCGACGCCGGGACGACCGACGAAGCCGAAGGTGGCGGGAGCGGCGGCGCGATGTCGGTCGCCGTAGGCCCTTCGCTTTCGGAGGTGCGGCTCTGTACGACGGGCTCGTCACCGGAGACGTTGCACCCGGCCGCCGCGACGAGAAGCCATAAGCCCGACCTGATCATGAAGCCTTCTCCCAAACGCTCGGGGAGAACGGAACGCTTCCAAAGGCGGCGTTGTGGAGGAAATCGGCGGGATCTTCGATGCGTCGTGCGAGCAGCACGTCGATGTCGGAGAGCGGCGCCTTCTCGACGTCGCCGTGAACGAGCACCACCGCCAAGCCCAAGGCGGCCCTGCCGCCATCCTGAACGAGGTGTTGGTAGAGCGCGTGACCGAAGCCCACCGGGCGCGCGAGCCCAGCCCGGGCGAGCTCGCCGGTGGCGCCGGCATCGCGAGCGCGCGTGACGCGCGTCGCCTCTTCGGCCGCGCGTTCGTCGACGACCACGAGCAGGCCACCTTCGTCGAGCATCGCCAGCGTATCGGCCTCCGGCGTGCGGCTCTGCGCTTCACCCGATCGCGGCAAGCCGGCGGTAGAGACGAGCCGGTGCTGACGGCTGTGCAGCGCACGCTTCGAGAGCGGAAACGAAGCCCAGACGAGCGCGTTCATCAAGTCGTGGAGATTGTTCTCGCGCGTGGGCACGGTTCCCTCCAAGGCGATCGCAGCGTCATACGGCGTGAGCTTGACACGCCGCGAAGCTCGGCGCGGCTTCGGGGCGCTGGGTGCGAAACGCACGCCTGCGACAGGCGCGAGCGCTGCATCGATGGCCCGAACAGGCGGGATCCCGTCGAACTGGATCAACTTCGTGGCGGCCGGATGGATCGGCCAGGCGAGCGGGCTCTCGAGCAGCGCCCGGATTGGTGTCACGCCACCATCTCGGTTCCGACGCCGCGGTCGGTGAAGATCTCCAACAGGATCGCGTGCTCCAGGCGACCGTCG
>JBGTSH010000089.1:0-31518 GCA_041940405.1 Polyangiaceae bacterium | reverse complement strand
CCTCCTGCGCTCTTCGGCGGCGCGGGTGCCTTCAGTCGCTTGCCGCAATCCTGACAGTAGAGGAGCCTGTCCGGGTTATCGCGCCCACAAACGTCGCAAAGCACCGAAGGAGGGGACCGTGCCGCGGCCTTTTCGTCAAGGCATCTGCGGGGGGGGCCCAAGAACGGGGTGCCTACTCCCGGGTGAGCTCGGACTTCAGCTCGATGAGAAGCTCCATGTGGACGTAGTGCGCCACGCCGGTATCCCGCGCTTGACCGGCCGTATCCACGAACTCCGCGAAGAGCATCGGCTGGTACGAGGCGTTGAGCCCCACGACCGCGAACCGCGTGATCTCCAGCTCGAGCCCGAGACCCGCGAGCGCCGTGGCCCCACCGGTCTGCACGCTGAACTCGTTGCCGTACACCATGCCACCGAGTCCCCATGTCGCGTACGGCCACGCGCGCGTGCCCGTCGAAACGACGTACCGCATCTCGGCGCGTAGCTGTTGCAGGATGCCGAGGCGGTAGAGGTTGTTCGAGTCGAGCTTGCTGAACTGGTAGGCGCCGCCGATGTACCAAGGTCCGGCCGGGCGATATCCGCCGCGCAGGACCGGCCCGCCGCCGAGGCCGATGATGCAGGGAACGGTGGCGTCCGAGGGACAGATGCCGCCCGGCTCGACGGGGATCTCGGTCGCGAGCGCGACTCCATACTGCGCGTAGTCGACCTCGAGCGGAGAGGGCTCGACGCCATCGAGGGGCTCGTCGGGTGGCGCCTCCGAGCTCTGAAGTGCCGCCGCCGGAGAAGCGGAGGTGGCGGCGTCCGACTGCGGGCGCGCGTCTTTCGGGTCGTCCGTCTCTTTCGCGGCAGCGCCTCCCGCGACCGAGAGCGCGGCAACGGAGCACAGCGCGTAGAGGAGGCGCGGCGGCACGGTCCTCATCGTACAACCTCGCCTTCGTCTGCCAGCCGCATTTGTCGACAGCTTGACGACGGGTCCGATCCTTGCCTAAACGTCACGCCGCGCACATGGAGATCTTCCTCGACAAGCGTGCCGTCAAACAGATCAGGCTCTCCGCCGCCGATGCGATCGAAGAGGGCGACACCGAATCGCTTCGCGAAGACATCCTCGAAGCTTTCAGCGAAGAGCAGGTCGAGGAGATCGAGCGTCGCCTCGACAACGCCGACTTCTTCGAATTCCTCGCCGACCTCCTCGAAGACTGGAACGGCGACGACGCCGACGAGCTCTTCGAGCTGCTCGAGACGCAGCTCGGCGAAGTCGGCATCGACGTGAAGTACGAGGCACGCGTCGCTGCTGCCGAGGGCGAAGAGGACGAGGACGCCGACGACGACGACGTCGATCTCGACGACGACGACGAAGACGAGGACGACGACGTCGACGCCGAAGAGGGCGACGACGAAGACGAGCCCTGAGGTCGATCCGCGACGGCGTTTCTGCCGTCGCTGCTCGAGTGCAGTGTGGCCGGGAATGCGGCACTTCGTCGCACACAGTTGGGCGCTCGGCGGGTTAACCTCCGCCGCATGACCCTCCTGTCCCGAAAACACTTCGTGCTTGGTCTCGTCTCTGGCGGTGCGACCGTCGCGCTCGGCTGCGGCGACGACACCGGATCCGGCGGCAGCGGAGGCGGCACCACCGCGACGACGGGTGGGCCCGGCTCCACCGGCTCGACAGGCGCGACGTCGTCGACAAAATCCTCGAGCAACACGACAGGCGCCAACACGGTCGGGACCGGCCAGTCGACGGGCGCGGGGATGTCGCAGTGCACGATGATGATTGTCGCTGCCATCTCCAGCAACCACGGCCACTCGCTCGAGGTTCCGCTCGCCGATATCGATGCGGGCGTCGACGTGACGTACGACATCTCCGGCACCGCGATGCACTGCCACGAAGTGACGCTGACCGCGGCCGACTTCCAGACCCTCAAGGACGGCGGCGTCGTCACCAAGTTCACGTGCAACGGGACCGATCACGAGCTCGTCCTGAGCTGCGCGCCGGGCGCGCCGCAGCCGGGCACGCCGGACTGCTCGCAGGATCCGAACTTCGGCGGCTGCGGCTGACCGGGGACGCGGGCGCGCTAGATCCACGCGCCCGCGAGGAGCGCTGCTGCTTCTGCGCGAAGCAGCGGGCGAAAGTCGCCGTTCCACGCCTCGGCCTTCGGGTCGATGGCGTGGTTGCAGCGCGCCGTGTACGCGATCGAGTAGACACATGACGCCGCGATCGTTCGCCGCTCGTCACGCGTGAAAGGCTTTCCTCGCGCCTCCTCGTACTCGTCGACGAACGCCGCCATTTCGGCGACGCGCGGGACGCGAACGATGTCCTCACGTCCCCAGTCGGCGGTGAACGCGTGCGCGTTGGCACCGACCATGACCGTCTCACGCTCTTCGTGGAGGCTGTCCCAGTCGTACGTCGCGACGATCTCGCCGTCGCTTCCGAAGCGCGCGTGCTCCACCCGCCAATCGAAGTGCCCGATGACGTAGTCGCCCGTCGCGGCGCTCCGCACCTCGCGTGCGCGGCGGGCGAGATCGTCGATCCAGTCGGCCCCATCGGCCGTCGCCTCGAAGTCGAAGAGGGGGCTGTGGGGGCGCGGCCAGGTCCGCTCCTCGGGGACGCTGGTGAACCAAGCGCCCCCGAGGCGCGTACGTCCGACGAGAGACTGCGAGAGCTCGACCATTCGTGCGAGCGACGTGGCGAGCGCCTTGCGGATGCGCGGATCGTGCGCATCCGCGCTCCTGCCTTGGTCGACGAGCTCCTCGAAGGTGATCCAGCGCCCGCTCTGCTCGACGGGCTCGCCGATCGGGGCGGGACAAGGGAAACCCGAGCGCGCGAGGTGGCGCCGGACGGCGAAGAGCGCACCGAAGGCGGCCGCCGCTCTGCGGGATGCCTGCGCCTTGACGACGACGCTGCGGCCGTCGTCGAGATCGACGCCTGCGACGCAGCCGACGCTCACCCGGTAGAAGCGGCCGCGCGCGACGGCGCTGCCGAGATGGCTGCGGCAGGCTTCGTCGATGGCCTTCGCGATCGAGGTCGGAGCCGTCGTGCCGAAGACCGCGCGGCACACGAGGGGGTCGGCCCACTCGCGATGCTCGTCGGCGATCAGGTTCGCCAGGCTCGCGATGCCGGCTTTCATCGCACGATGGTAGCTCGCGGCCTCGACCGCGCTATCCGGGATGTCCGCGGGCGGAGAGGCGTCGATCCAGATCGTACGCTGCGCTGATCAGCGCCACGTGGCTGAACGCTTGGGGAAAGTTGCCGAGGTGACGGCCGCGCGGGCCGAGCTCTTCGCCGTAGAGGCCCAGGTGGTTGGCGTAGCCGAGCATCTTCTCGAAGAAGAAGCGCGCCTTCTGGAGATCTCCCATCCGCGACAGACACTCGACGTACCAGAAGGAGCACATCGAGAAGGTGCCTTCACCCGGGGGGAGGCCGTCCGAGAATTTGTCGTCGACGCAGTAGCGATACACAAGCGAATCGCTCACGAGGTACTTCTCGATCATGCGCAGCGTCGACAGCCAGCGCGGATCGGTGGGCGAGATGAAGCGCACCAGCGGCATCAGGAGCGTCGAGGCGTCGACCGCGGGGACGCCGGCGGACTGCACGAAGGTCTGCATCTGGGGATTCCAGAACGTCGTGAAGACCTCCTCGAAGATCACATCGCGGACGTCGTGCCACCTGGCGACGGGCGCCGGGAACGAGCGCCGGCGCGCGAGCCGGATCGCGCGGTCGACGGCGACCCAGCAGAGGACCCGCGAATAGAGGTACGCGCGCTTGCCGCCGCGACCCTCCCAGATGCTCTCGTCATGTCGGTGCCAGTTGTTGCACACCCAGTCGACGAGGCGCCGCACGTTGCGCCAGAGATCGAAGGAGATCGGCGAGCCGTATTTGTCGTAGAGGTAGATCGCGTCCATGAGCTCACCGTAGATGTCGAGCTGCAGGTGGCTCGCGGCCCCGTTGCCGACGCGGACCGGCTTCGAGCCGAGGTACCCCTCGAGGTGCGGGAGCTCCGTCTCGGTGAGGTCGTGCCGTCCGTCGAGGCGGTAGACGATCTGGAGCGCGCCGTCGGGCTCGAGCTCGGCGCACCTCGCTTCGACCCACTTCATGAACGCTGCCGCCTCGTCGGTGAAGCCGAGCCGCATCAGGCTGTAGAGCGTGAACGACGCGTCGCGGATCCAGGTGAAGCGGTAGTCCCAGTTCCGCGTGCCCCCGATCCACTCCGGCAGACCGAACGTCGGCGCGGCGACGATCGAGCCGTGCTTGTTCGACGTGAGGAGCTTGAGGACGAGCGCCGAGCGAAGCACCATCTCGCGCCACCGTCCCTGGTAGGTCGCGCGGCCGCACCACCGCCGCCAGTAGTTGATCGTCTCCTTGAAGGTGTCCGGGACGTACCCTTCATGCCCGCAGGGGCTCTCTTCGCGACCGGTGACTTGCTCGAGGATGAACGACGCGGTGTGGCCCTCGCGCAGCGTGAATCGGGCGACTGCGTCGGGCCCTTGGATCTCCATCGGGACGGAGGCACGCAGGCGCAGAGCGAGCCCGAGGTCGGTGTCCGGCTCGAAGAGGATCCCCTCGCAGACCTTCTCGACCTTGTGAGTGGCGCGTCCGTAGTCGAACCGTGGCGCGCATCGCATGCAAAACGGGACGTCACCCTGAACCGCCTTCGCCCGTCGGACGAGGTGTCGGCCTTGGCCGTTGGCGACGGGCATGTAATCCGAGACTTCGCCCACGCCGTCGTCGTGCAAGAACCTCGTGAGGAGGACGTTGGTGTCCGGCAGGTAGAGCTGTTTGTGCCTCGGCTCCGGCAAGAGCGCGGCGAGCTCGAAGCATCCGCCCCGATCGGCGTCGAGGAGCGACGCGAACACCGACGGCGAGTCGAAGTTCGGCGCGCACATGAAGTCGATCTCCCCGTGCGTCGAGATGAGCGCGACACGCTCGAGATCCCCGATGATGCCGTGGTCCTCGATGAGTGGGTAGCGGCTCATTCTCGACTCTACCCCCCCGATCGGCCGCGCGCTCCCGCACGACGAGTTGAGGTACGCTGCGCCCCGCATGTTGGAAACCTTCGCGCGCGTCGTGGAAAAGCTCATCGGTCCGCCACGCGTGGGCGCGCCATTTCACCCCACCGAGGCCGAGCCCTTTCCCGCGGGAGCACATCCGCTCGACCACAATCGCAGCGGCCTCAACGGCTTCGCGAAAGCGGTGTGCCTTTCCGTCACGGAGGCGCTCCTCGCCGACGAGGTCGAAGGCCGTCTCGTTCCCGGCGAGCGCGAGGTGGTAGAGCGCTCGGTGCAGAAGCTCGACCTCTGGCTCGGTACCGGCAGCCTGCAGCTGCAGAACGGATTTCTCGCGCTCTCTTGCGCGATGCAGGCGGCGCCGCTCATCACCATGCGCAAGCCGACGCCGTTCACGCGCCTCTCGCTCGAGGATCGCCTCCACGTCCTCGAGAAGCTCGAGGAGCACGAGATCGGCCTTCTTACGATGCTGCTCACGGCGTTCAAAGTCCCGCTCGTCACCGCCGCGTTCGAAGACGGACCGCTCCTCAAAGAGACGGGCTTCGATCGGCCGGATCTCATCGTGCCGCGCGTCCTCTCGGACGCGCTCCGTCGCGTCGCCTATCCGGGCGCGACCTCCGACAAGGTGGCAGGCCAATGACCCGCGAGAGGATCGCGTCGTCGCAGGTCATTCAGGGCCGCGAGCTCCAAGGACCTTTCGAAGAAACGGCGGACGTCGTCGTCGTCGGATCCGGTGCAGGCGGCGCCGTCGTCGCCGCGACGCTCGCAGAGGCCGGAAAGCGCGTCGTCGTCGTCGAAGAGGGGCCCTACTACAAGCCCGAGGACTACCAGCGCTTCGCGCCGAGCGAGAGCGTCAGGCGGATGTTCCGCGAAGGCGGGATGGTGCTCGCGTTCGGCGTCGGGCAAACGCCGATGATCTCCATCACGCTCGGCCGCGCCGTCGGCGGCTCCTCGCTCCTTACCGGCGGCGTGTGCTTCCGCATCCCGGGCGACGTTCATGCGACGTGGGAGCGTGAACTCGGCCTCGGCGAGATGGGCGAGAAGCAGTTCGCCGAGGCGTACGCCGACGTCGAGCGCCGCATCGACGTCATCACCGTTCCCGAGTCGATGCGCTCCGAGTCGACGCGGCGCTACGTCGAGGGCTGCAAGAAGCTCGGCATCGAGGTGGAGCCGCTCAGGCGAAACACAGGCACGGATTGCACCGGCACGGCGCGCTGCAACTTCACCTGCTCCGCCGGCGCGAAGCGATCGGTCGACGTCTCGTACCTCCCCAGCGCGACCCGGCACGGAGCGGTCATCCTGTCGGACGCGCTCGTCAACCGGCTCATCGTCGCGAACGGTAGGGCCGCAGGCGTAGAGGGGCGCCTCCTCGGCGGAACGCTCGGCGCCCCCGGCCACACCTTCCGCGTCCACGCTCCGGTCGTCGTGCTCGCCGCCGGAACACTCCACACCCCGCTCATCCTGATGCGCGCCGGCGTAGGCCGCGCGAGCGACGTCGTCGGCCGCAACATCACGCTGCACCCGGCGGTGCGCATCGTCGGCCGCTTCGACGAGCCCATCAACGGATGGGACGGCTCGCTTCAGAGCGTCTACTCGGACCACTACCACCACGAGGGCATCAAGCTCGTCGGCGTCTACACGGCGGTGAACTTCCTCGCCGCCGGGCTCCCGGGCGTCGGTCCGGCGCTCCGCCAGCGCGCGCGGGGGCTCCGCAATTCGGCGGTCTTCGGCGCGATGATCCACGACGAGGGCGGCGGCCGCGTCCGCCTCGGGCCGGGGCGTGAGCCGGTGCTCTCGTACGAAATGGCGCCGCGCGATCTCGCGCGCCTCCGCAAGGCGATCACGATCCTCGCCGAGATATCGCTCGCCGCCGGCGCCAAAGAGGTCTTCTCGTCGGCGTGGGGCTTTCCACCCATCAGGAACATGGATGACGCCCGCAAGATGGAGACGGCGAAGCTCGACGCGAGGCGCATCGAGTGCATGGCGTTTCATCCTCTCGGCAGCGCGCGCGCCGGCCGCGACGCTCGAAGCGGCGTCGTCGATCAACGAGGTGAGGCGTTCGATCTCCCGGGCCTCTTCGTCGCCGACGGGTCCGTCTTGCCGACGAGCATCGGCGTCAACTCGCAGGTGCCGATCATGGCGACTGCGACGCGCATCGCATGGGAGATGGACGCGCGCTTCCCGAGCTTGAAGAGGGCCGGATGACCAAGGGTCCGATCGACTTGCGGAGCGACACGGTCACCCGGCCGAGCCGGGCGATGCGCGAGGTGATGGCGAACGCCGAGGTAGGCGATGACGTCTACGGCGAGGATCCGACGGTGCATGCGCTCGAAGCGCGCGTCGCCGAGCTGCTCGGCAAAGAGGCCGCGCTCTTCGTCCCGAGCGGCACGATGGGCAACCAGCTCTCGATTCTGTCGCACACGCGCCCCGGCGACGAGGTGTACGCCGCCGAGGGCGCGCATTGCGCCTGGTACGAATCGGGCGCCGCCGGCGCGCTCTCGGGCGTCCAGATCGTGGAGATCGGCAAGGACGGCGCCTTCGACGAGCGCGATCTGGCCGCGGCAATCAAGCCACGCGCGTATTGGTGCCCCAATCCACGCCTCGTCGTCGTCGAGAACACGCACAACCGCGGCGGCGGCCGGATCGCACCCCACGACGTCACGCTCCGCGTGGCCGAGCTGGCTCGCCGCGAGGGCCTCGGTCTCCACCTCGACGGCGCGCGCCTTTGGCACGCGGCCGTCGCGACCGGCAGGTCCGAGCGCGAGCTCGCCGAGCCCTTCGATACGATCAGCGTCTGCTTTTCCAAGGGGCTCGGCGCCCCCGTCGGGAGCGCGTTCGTCTCGACGAAAGAGCGCGTCATTCTAGCCCGGCGGCATCGCAAGATGCTCGGCGGCGGCATGCGCCAGCTCGGCATCCTCGCGGCGGCTGCGCTCTATGCCGTGGATCACAACCGCGCGCGCCTCGCCGACGATCACGCGTCCGCGAAGCGGTTCGCCGACATCGTTCGGGAGTCGGGTCGCGCCACGGTGCTGTCGCCCGAGACCAATCTCGTCATGGTGGACCTGCCGGTCCCCGCCGACGGAGTCGTCAAGGCGCTCGCCGAGCGAGGCGTGCTGCTCAGCGCGTTCGGCCCTTCGCGCATTCGGGTCGTCACGCACATGGACGTCGGTCTCTCCGACGTAGAGGCGGGTGCCCGCGCGCTCGTCGACGCGCTCTCGGCACCTGTCTCATCGTCAAAGGACAGCTGACCTTGCGCCGCCCGCTGCTCGCAGCCTTCGTGCTCGTCGCGCTCTCGTGCGCGCCCACGTACGCCGAGGGCTACGAGGCGGCATTCTCGGCGGGCCTCCGTGCGCAAAACGCCGGACGCTGGCAAGAGGCGGCAAACCACTTCGCGGAAGCCGGCAAGCTCGGACAGCGTTACAAGGACCGTGACGAAGCGCGCCTGATGCAGGCCGAAGCGCTCGAGAAGCTCGGCAAAGACGCCGAGGCCGAAGCCCTCTATCGCACGATCGAGCGCGAAGCCGGCGGCCGCTACCAGGGGCAGCGCGCCGCGTACGCCCTCGGCCGGCTCGTCTGGGAGACCAAAGGCTTCGAGGCCGGATCGAAGGAGCTCCTCGCCGCCGTCCGCAAGTACCCGAGCCACGGAATGGTAAGGCACGCGCTCAAGCGAATGATCCAGCACGTCGAGGACGAAAAGGGACCCGAGGCGGCGTGGGCTTGGTTCGAGCCCATCGCAAAGAGCCTCGAGGGGACCGAAGCCGAAGAGGCGGCGACGTACGAGAAGGGTGGCCTCTTGGCGCGTGTCGGCAAGAAGGACGAAGCCGTCAGGGTCCTGCTCGCGCAGGCGCGCAAGTATCGCTACCCGAAGGGCTCGCTCACCGACGACGCGTACTACGTGGCGTCGCTCTTTCTCGAAGACCTCGGCAAGAACCAAGAAGCGGTGGACGTCTTGGTCGAGATGCTAAAGCCGATGGAAGCTGCCTACGGTGGTGCGAGCTATCGCCGCCCTCGCTTCCCGCAGGGGCAGTACCGCATCGCCGTCCTCTACCGCGACCGCTTCAAGGATCGGGACCGCGCCAAACGAGAGTTCTGGCGCGTCTACACCGACCACGAGACGGCGCGGCAGACAGACGACGCCCTCTGGCAGAAGGCGAAGCTCGAGCGCCAGGATGGCCAGCAAAAGGAAGCGTGCGGGACCCTCGAGACGTTGCTCGAGAAGAAGAAGGATTCGCGCTTCGTCCGGTGCGTGCGCTTGTTGTGCCCGACGCTGCCGGCCGCCGACAAGCCGTGCCCTTCGTACATCGAAGAGACGATAACCGGCAGCGCTCCCGAGCCGCCGCCCGAGCCCCGACCGCCGTCAGTCGAGCTGCAGATGGAAATGCGGCGGTGAAGCTTCGAAGATCACCGTGACGCCGCCGACGTCCCGCGCCGCGTCGACGAAGGCGCGGCGCTCGTCGGCGTCCATCGATGTCGATCGGACGTCGGCGGCGCCTGCGCGAAGGTGCGCCGAGATGAAGATCCCGCGCTTCATTTGCGCGCGGATCGCCGCGGTGATGAGCGCCACGGTCGCGTCCTTGCCGCTCTTCCGGCTCTTGGCCTCGTCATAGACGCGCTTGAGCTCCGCCACGGCCGCCTTGTCCCGGTACAGCTTGCTCAGGTCTTCGCCGCGCTGAAGCTTGTCGAAGATGAGCTCGGCCTGGCTCCCAGGAGCGCGCGTCCCGCTGGTCACCACGAAGCCCTTGCCGGTGCGCTTTTGGTACGCGGCGGCGATTGCGTTGAGCTTGTCCTCGACCTTCTGTGAGAGCGCGACGTCGGGGAGCGTCTCGAAGCGGCCGCGCTTCTGCGGGGTCGATGCGAGCTCGGTGTGCTCGGCGTCGCAAGGAGCCACCCCGCGCGCGGCCTCGCTCTCGTGGGTGGGAAGGAAGGCGATGCCGACTGCGGCAGCCAACGTCATGGGTGCTACGGCGAAGAGCTTCTTCATTCCGCTCCCTCCGGCTTCGCCGTCAGTCGGTGCCTACCTCGTTCTCGATGCTCGCTCGCTCGCATCTCGCCCTCCGGTTTCATGGCTGCCCCGTGACCTCGAAGCTGCGGCGGCCGATTTCGTGCCCGTCGGCGTCCGACACGGTGACCGTCCAGGTTCCCGTCGCCTTCACGCCGCGACGGAGCGCCCAGGTGCGCCAGCGGGACTTGTCGCCCACGTCGAGCGTCACCTTGGACGACGAGCCGCCCGGCGGAATGAACCGCACGACGATCTTCGACTTCTTCTTGGTCTCGTTCGACAGCTCGATGAAGGCGTAGAGCTTGTCGGTGTCGCCTGCGACGAAGGTCTCCTCCGGATCGACGGGCTCTCTCGAGGCGATGCTCTCGGCGAACTGGATGCGCTTCACCCTGAGCGGGACGGGTGCCGTCGCTTCGGGCGTTTCGGCGCTCGAGCCTTCCGTGCTCGGGGCGTCGTCGCCCTTCGAGGCGCTCGACGCGCGCTTGCGACCCTTGCCGTGCTTCGCGGACGCTCGCTTCGGCTTCGCGTCGGCGGGCTGCGCGTCCTCGTAGATGTCCTCGGCGTCGCCGTCCTCGCTCGGCTCGGCGCCTTCGACCGGCTTGGGCGCTTCGCCCTTCACGCCTGCATTGGCTTCGTTGCCGGCGGGCTTCATGAGCTCGGGCGGGGCCGCGAGCACATCGGGCGCAGGCTTGGCTGTCTCCTGCGGTTTGCGGTCGTCGCACCCGGCGAGGCCTACGGCCATCGTGAGCGCGGCGAGCGCGGCGGCGTACGTCGTCCGTCGAGCTCCCACGCGTTCGTCTCTAGATCGCGGACGCCCGAACGGAAAAGAAACGAGAGCCCCCTCGGGTGGGAGCGGGCTCTCTTCGCGATTCGCTTACCGAAGCGAGCGCTTCAGTTGCCGCCGCCGGTCGTAGCAGCAGACGTCGCTGTCGTCGCTCCGCCGCCGGCGCCGTCTTCCTTCTTCGGCTTGTCGGCCATCATCTCCTCGAGGAGCGCGTCCATCTCTTTCTTCTGCTTCGCCTGGTCGTCGGCGTCGAGCTGCACCGCCGGCGGCTCTTCGCCAGCGGGTGCACCGCCGCCTTCACCGCTCTGCGGCGCCACGTGCGGCCCGTCTCCGGTGTGGCCGTACTTCGCCTTGTCTTCGGGCGTGCAGGGGCGCGGGTGGTTCGGATCCTCTTGAACGCACTCGAGGAGCCAGGCGTCACGCGGCGAGATGCCCGCCTTGTCCGCCTCGGCACGCGCCGCGGCGATGTCGTCCTCGAGCGTGAACGTCGAGAGCCACGGCGCCACGACGAAGAGCACCATGCCGGCGGTGAGCAGCCACACAAACGGCATGACGACGCTGTAGACGAGCGAGATGGGTTTGTTGAACCGGAAGCTCGAGATGTAGAGATTGATGCCGATCGGCGGCGAGATGTAGGCGATCTCGATGTTGAGCAGCACCATGACCGCGAGGTGGAAGGGGCTGATCCCGAAGTTTGCCGCGAGCGGCACGATGAGCGGAAGCGCGACGAGCATCGCGCTGAACTCGTCCATGACGACGCCGAGGACGAAGAGGAATAGGTTCAGGATGAGCAGGAACTTCCAGGTGGAGTCCATGCCGTTGGCGACGAACCACTCCAGGATGGACTGCGGGATCCGCGCGTCGACCACGTAGTTGGTGAGCGCCGTCGCCATGAAGAGGATCATCAGGATCGCGCCCGAGAGACTGATCGCCTCACGCGCGATGCGAACGACGTCACGCCATTTGAGGTCCTTGTAGACGTAGACCTCGACGACCAGGATGTAGGTCGCCGCGGCGGCCGCCGCCTCGTCGATCGACATCGTGCCGGTGCCCATGCCGCCGAGCACGAAGACCGGCGCGAGGATCTCCCACTTCGCGTCCCACAGCGCGCGCAGCGTCTCGGGGCCGTTGAAGTCTGCCCGCGGGACGTTGGACCTGACGCCGACGAAGACCGCGTGCGCGATCATCATCGCCATCAAGACCAGTCCGGGGACGAGGAGCGCGAAGTACGCCTTGTCGATGTCGACGCCCGAGATGAAGGCGTAGATCATGACCAGCGGGCTCGGGAAGAAGAGGAGCCCGACCGCGCCGGCGGCGGTCACCAAGCCGAGCGAGTAGCGCTCCGGGTATCCCTGTTTGAGGAGCGCGGGGTAGAGCAGCCCGCCGATGGCGACGATCGTCACGCCGCTGCCACCGGTCATCGTCGTGAAGAACGCGTTCGCGATGATGCATACGACGGCGAGGCCGCCCGGCATCCACCCGAGCGCAGCGCTCGCTGCGCGCACCAGGCGATCCGGCGTCTTCGACTCGGCCATCAAGTAGCCGGCGAAGGTAAAGAGCGGGATCGTGACGAGGATCGGCGACGAGAGGAAGTTGTCGGCGAGGACGTTGGCCGCGATGTGCCGGAACGATTGCTCGTCCACGCGCTCGTGGTTGATCCACGCGACCAGCGAGATCCCACCCATGACCGCGAAGAGCGGCATCCCCAGGAAGGTGAGGATGGTGATGAACGTCATCGAGAGTTTGGTCACGATGCAGCCTCCTCGTTCTTCGGAGACGCATCATGGTGCGCTTTGCCCGGCGTTCCCTCCGGCTCGAGGAACTCGACGTCGGGGTCGAGATCCTCTTTCCCGCCGAGGACCAGAAGCATCCGCAGGAAGAACCTGATCCCGACGAGGACGAGCCCTATCGGGAACATCAGGTTCATCGTGAAGACCAGGAGGCCACGCGGCGAGCCGTCCGGGACGATGACCATCGGGAGCCGAGAGTCGTCGAGGCCCGAGGGGCTCGCGAGGATCGCGTCCACCTGCTCTTTGGTGAAATGGTCGCGGTAGCCGCTCTCTTCGACGAACTCGTTCCACTGCTTGCCGTTGAGGCGCTTCTCGTCGTCCCAACGACCGCCGCCGAGGACGATCGGCAGCGCTTCGAAATCGAACTTCACCTGCTGGCGCCAGAGGAAGAGGTCCTGCGAGACGTGCTTCTCGACCAGGTCGATCTTTTCGCTCGCCGTCGAGTCGCGCGGCGCCCCGAAGTTCGTGACCGCGATGTTGTCGAAGAAGCCCCACGCCGCGACCAAACAGACGGCGACCGTCGCGAGCGAAGCGCCGATGAACGACGGCAGCTTGAGGCCCTTCGGAACGAAGCGCAGGAACGCGTCGATGTTGATGTGCTTGCCCGACGCTGCCGCGAGGCTCGCGCCGATCATCGCCAAGAGCACCGTGAGGCGCGTCGAGACGCCGCGAAGCTGACCGAACATGGTCAGGCTCGAGCCCTCTTGCAGCCAGTTGAACACGTGGCCGAAGTACTCGACGCCCTTGTCGCGCCAGAGCGGCGCGACGAGCGCGCCGACGAGGACCCCGGCGACGGCGACGATCCGCCTTCGAGCGACGGGCCAACCGAGTCTACCGCTGAGCAGCCAGAGGCCCGGTCCCAGCGCGATGACGCCGACCATTCCGCGCAGCACCACGCCGGCGTTGCTCTGTGCCTCGACGGGCTCTTGCAACCCCTTCAAGAGCACCCAGAACGCCATTGCCGTCATGAGACCGAGGACGACGACGACGAGGAGGCGCTCTTCGAACCAGGTCCACCACTTGTCGATGGTGACGATCGGCTTCGCCCACGCGGCCATCTCACGCTCGGGCTTGCGCGTTCGCGCCGCAGCCTTCTCTTCGGCTTCGGCCTTCGGACCGTCTGCTTGCGGCCCATCGGCTTTCGGAGCAGCGACGTCTTCGGCGTCGGTCGAGTCTCCGGCCTCGTTCGCTTCGCCCTCTCCGGCGGCGTCCGGCTCGTCGGCCTCGACCTGGGTCTTCGCTTCTTCTTTCGGTGCGGAAGAAGCCTTCGCCTGAGGCTTCTTCTCGCCCTTCTTTTTCGCCATGGGTACGGCGAGACGTTACCTCAACGCCGTCACTCTTTGGGTGGTTTCCCGCTTTCGGCCGTGCCCCGAAGCACGCCCACGCTACCGGGGTTGGTCGGCTCCATCTCGTCGTAGAGCGGCTCGAAGTGGTCGGCGCTCGGCTCGACCGTGTCGGGGGATTCGAACTCGAACTTGGAAGTGTTGCCCCCGTCTGCGTTTGATTCGAGCAGATCGGCGAGGCTTTCGACTGGGCCCGCGCCCTTCACGACGCTCGGAGGAGCGACGCTGGCAGGCGCTCTTGGAACGTCTTCGGTCGACTCGACAGGAGCGGGCGGCCGGGCCGAATGCTTCTCGCGGGCATTGGGGCGCGCCTGAGGCGTCGTCGCGTCCTCGAAGCCGAGGGCCTGTCCGGCCACGTCGAGGACGCCGCCGAGATCCTTGAGCGGGATGCTCGCCGCGATGAGCGCCGGCGTCGCGATCTGCATGTCGCGCTCGACGCCGTACGCCTCGTTCGGACGCTCGCGCTGATGGGCGAAGCGCGCATCGTCGATTGCGACGCGAACGTGAAGCGGGATCCGCGAATGCCAGACGCGGCCGTCGATCGCGGTGCGCGCCTGGAGGGCAGAGAGCACCGGCGTGCGGGGCGCGCCGTCGAGGAACGACTTGTCGGCGAGCAGCGCGCCGATGAGCCACCCGACGAGGTCTTGGTGCGGCGTCGCGTCGTCGTCCCATGGCATGCGCTTGCGAAAGAGCCGCCAGAGCTCGGCGGACGGACCGTAGACTGCAGTGTCGATCGGCTCGAACGCCTGCTCGAACATCTCCAGCGTGATGTCGCCTTCGTCGATGACCGAGTCGATGAGCGACGCTTGAAACTCCGGCGTCTTGTTCCGCGCCGCGCGCGGAGCGAGGCCGGTGAGCTGCGTCGTGATCCGCTGGCGGATGTCGGGCCGTCGAACGAGCCACCGCATGCGCTCGGCCGCGGGATACGCGGCGCGAAGATGCTCCGCTGTCCACCAGGGAAAGCCAACCTCACGAAGCCGCGTCAGGAGCTCGGCGATGAGCTGCAGCGCCGGGTGACGCGCGAGGTGTTGAGCTGCCTCGCTCGAGAGACGATCGTCCGAAGCGGCCGGGTCGGCATGCGACAGCGCGGGAGGGCTCATGGAGCCCAGGAGGCTATCAGACCTCGGAGGTCCGGCGCACCACGAGGACCGAGGTCGCCGCGCCTCGAACGGCTGCTTCGGCGACGGATCCCAAGCCCAGCCTCGTGAGCAGCGGATGGGCCGTTGCGCCGACGACGAGCGCCGAGGCTCCGAGCGTCGCGGCTCGCGCCAGGACCTGGTGCTTGGGCTGCCCCTTCACGATGGACACCACGCCCTTTGCGCCGGTCGCTGCGAGCTCGGACTCGAGCGCGGCCCGTGCGAGCTCGACGATGCCGTCTTCATCGGCGGCCGGCGGCATGCTGCCACCGAAGAAGGCGCTCAGCGCGAGCAGTACCTCGCTTCGACCGAAGTCGATGACGTGCACGACGTCGAGCTCCGCCTTGCGCCTGCGTGCGAGGTCGGCGGCGACGCGCACCACCTCGGTCGAGCCCTTGCCGAGATCGACCGCGGCCACCACTGGGCCGTGTCCCGTCGGCTCGCGCGCCACGATCACCGGTCCCGGCGCGTCGCGAACGACCCGCAGGGCGACGCTCCCGATCCGTTCCTCGTCGTGCTCCGCCTTCCTGCCGACCACGATCACGTCGGCAGCGAACCGCTTCGCTACGTCGAGGATGACCTGCGCCGCCGGCCCCTCTTCCACGTAGGCGACGAACGCGTCGCGGTCGCGATCAGCGACCGATCGCACGTGGTCCTCGAGCCTGCGGCGCGCTTCGTCGGCGGGCATCGCGCGACCGAGGACCGGGGTCGCGACGACGACCCCCAACGACGCCTCGCAAGCTCGGGCAAGCTCGTGAGCTTGCGCGATCGCAGCGTCCGAGCCCGCCTCGAGATCCGTGGCTGCGAGGACGGTTCGAAAGACCGGTGCCATCCGTGACGAGACTGCAGGATGCGTTCCAAAAGGGTACGCTCAGGCGCATGTGGCGCCGCGGTGCAACAGCGTGGCTCGTGATCCTCATCGGCTGTGGCGACGATGCAGGATCGACGAGCGCCGGCACGAGCTCATCGGCCGGCGAGACGGGATCCGGATCGACCTCGAGCGGCGGAACCGGCGGCTCGGCGTGTGACGAGAGCGGTCAGGTCGATCCGTCGCCACCGGCCGGCACCTGGGCCGATCTCGCGCCGCTCGCCGGCGGACCACGCCAGGAGACCGCCGTGGCCGTGCTCGGCGGCAAGATCTACCTCCTCGGCGGGTTCACGCTCGGCGGGCTGTCGGCCGCGGTCGAGGTCTACGATCCGGCGACGGACACCTGGACCGATGCGGCGCCGCTCCCGGCGACGATGCACCACGTCAACGCGGCCGTGGTCGGCGACACCCTCTATGTCCTCGGCTTCCTGGAGTCTGGTGCATTTCTGGCGAACGGTGCAGGCTTTGCGTACACCGAGGCGTCCGGCGTCTGGACGCCGGTCGCATCGATGCCCGCCGGAACGGAGCGAGGCGCCGCAGCCACGGCGACCGCCGGGTCGAAGATCCTCGTCGCCGGTGGGTTTCGCGGCGGGCCGGTCGCCGACGCCTCGCTCTACGATCCGGCCACCGACAGCTGGGAAACGTTGCCCCCACTGCCGATCGCGCGCGACCACGGAGCCGGCGCGTCCGTGAACGGCGTCTTTTACGCGATCGGCGGACGCGGGGGTGACATCTCCGCGTTCGCGCCCGCAGTCTTCGCGTTCGATCCGGCCGTCGGTATGTGGTGCGCAAAGGAGCCGCTGCCCACGCCGCGCGGCGGGATCGCGACGGCGGTCGTCGGCGGTCGCATCGTCGTCGTCGGCGGTGAAGGAAGCAGCGGGGTGAACGGCGTCTTCACCGAGGTCGAAGCGTTCGACCCAAAGGCCAACACGTGGTTCACCCTGACGCCGCTACCCGTCGGACGGCACGGCACAGGCGCCGCCAGCATCGGCGACGTTTTGTATTTGCCAGGGGGTGCCGATCAAGAAGCGTTCGGTGCCGTCGCGACGGTGAGCAAGCTCACGCTGTGAGGAGACGCTCGAGCCACGCCGGGTAGCTGGCGCACATTCCCGCGCCGAGCGACGGAGGGTTTCGCTTCGCCACCAGCGCCGCCGTCTCGCGCAGATCGCGTTCCACCGTGGCGACGCTTCCGAACGACTCGAAGCCGAGCGACCACCAGGTGGCGCCCTCGACCGTGATCCGCGTCAGCTCCAATTGGCAACCGCGCTTCGGGGTGCTGTGCGTGGGGAGTACGCTCTCGTCCGGTCCGATCGGGACTTCGACCGGTCGTGCCGTCTCGGTGTCGAACTTGCGGATCCAGCGGAGCTTGTCGGTCGCGACCAGCTCGGAGCGATCGAACGCCAGGCCTGTCACGCTCCATTTCGACCAGAGCTCGACTGCACCGACGAACGGGGCAGAGGCGAGGGGAGACAACGTCGCGACCAGGCCCTTGATCTCGTGGCCGGGCTTGTTGCCGCGCGCCTTGATCGCAAGCTCCGTCTGTCCGCCGGCGCGCCGGTAGAGATCGGTGCGCGGCGTCACGCCGCCGCCCGCAGCGATCCCACCGTGCACGTCGCCGGAGAGAAACCACGCCTCGAGCCCCGGCGGGCTCGCCGACTCCCGGAACCATCGAATCTCGGCCGAGACCTGCGCGCTCATTCGTCGTCGCCTTGCCGTGCGAGGATCGTCGCAAAAGTCGCTTCGAGCAAGATGGGTGACCGGGACCCGCGAGCGCGACCACGTTTCGCTGACAACGCCGTTTTCCATCCAGGTCCACGCGGCGTCGTTCTCACGCCGGTCACCGTCGATCCCGGGACGTGGCCCGGGCATAGTCCGCGGCCATGCGGCACCTCGGACGCTTGGGCTTGGTCTTCGGGCTCGTCCTCTCCGCCTGCGAGACCGACGACACCGACGAGACGGCGACGGGCGGCGCGGGCGGTGGCGCAGTCGTCACGAGCGGACCGGGCGCGACCACCACAGCCGGCATGACAGGACCGTCATCTACGACCGCGACGGGCCAGGGCGGTGGCGGCGAGATGTGCAGCGAGCCGATGACGATGTGCGAAGGAGAGGGCGAGTGCTGCACGGGCTACGTCTGCGGTGAGACGTCGCTCGGCCAGGTCTGCTGCGGAGAGACGGGCGCCGCCTGCGCCACGGTCTTCGGCACCGACTGCTGCGGTGTGAACTGGTGCGTCATCGGCAGCTGTGAGCCGAAGCCCCCGTGCGAGGGTCCGTGCAAGCAGCCGCCCGCGCTCATCGTCGAAAAGGATCGCCTCGCAGCGATCGGTGGCTCGTTCCTCGGCATCTGCGGCGACGCGAACCACACCTACGGCTATCACCTGCCCGCCGCGCTCCTCCCGAGCGACGACTATTCGCTCGAGGGTGAGGCGAACGATCCGGTGTGCGAGTGGTATGCCTCGGCCATCGACATCGGGATGGACTGGCCGGCGTCGCGCGATTGGCTCGCGTGGCTCATCGAGGGGATCCGCGAGGGGACGATCCAGGGGGTAGGCGAGGTCATCGGCTCCTACGACGGCGTCGACGTCCGCTACTGGTCGGACAACGCCGGTTGGGACCAGGCCGGCATCCCGTACACCGGACAAGGCCACGATACGTGGACGCACGTCTCGATTCACCGATCGACCGCGTACTTCGACCACGGGATCCTCGCCGGCTGGACCGCGGACGGAATGCAGTAGCTCTCGGCTCTCAGCCGAGCAGGTCGAGCGCGGCCTTCGGCTTGTGGACCCGCGCGACCTCGATGCGTTCGAGGTGCGCGAGGGCGCCGATGACGATCGCCTCGTCCCAGGCGTCGCCGACGAGCTGAAAGCCGATGGGCAAGCCATCGTCGAGGCCGATCGGCGCAGTCCCGGCGGGAAGGCCGGTGAGGTTGCCGAGGAAGCAGAAGCGGCACATCGCGTCGATGGCGGCGGTATCGGCAAAGGCCTTGCCGCGATCGCCGACCCCGAGCTCGGGCGCGACCGTCTGCGTCGTCGGAAGGGCGATGAGATCGACCTTCTCGAGGATGCTCCGCGCCTCGTGGCGCAGCGCCGTCCGCAGCCGTTGGGCATCGAGGTAGTCCTTCGCCGAGATCCCGTCGAGGACGGCGAAGGAGAGGCGCAGATCGTCACCGAAGAGGTGCCGGCGCTCGGCCCAGTCGTCGGCGTGTGCGCCGAGCGCTTCGCAACCGATCGTGAGATAGCCGATGGGCGCCGCGACGCGCGCGAGCGGCATCGAGATGCTGACGAGCTCGGCACCCTCTTTCTCGAGCGCGGCGAGCGCCTGCCTGCCCGCTTGCGCGACCGGTGCGTCTGCGTCCGCCCACTCGGCGTCCGCGACGCCGATGCGCAGCTTCTTCACGCCGCTCCGGATGCGTGATCCGAATCCGCCCTTGGGCGCCGGTTCGGCGTGCGCGGTGAGCGGGTCATGGGGGTCCGGAGACGAGGCGACGGCGTCGAGGAACAGCGCGAGGTCGGCGGCCGAGGCGCCGATCGGCCCGATGTGCACGACCGTGCCTTCGCACGGATCGCCATGGCGACTGACGCGGCCCGACGTCGGCTTGATCCCGAAGACGCCGTTGAGCGCAGCGGGGATGCGTACCGAGCCGCCGCCGTCGGTGCCGATGGCGAAGGGCGCGACGCCGAGCGCGACGCCGACCGCGGATCCGGTCGACGAACCGCCGGGCACGCGCTCGGCATGGTGCGCGTTGTGCGGCATCTTGAAGTGCGGGTTCTGACCGAGCGGCGACATGCCCCATTCGGTCATGACGGTCTTGCCGACGAACACCGCGCCGGCGTCGCGCAGGCGCGCCACGACGGTCGCGTCCGCGCTCTTTGCGACGCCGGGCTCGCAGAGCGATCCGCACCGCGTGGCGAGGCGCTCGACATCGACCTCGTCCTTGACGAGGTAGGGGATGCCGTCGAGCGGTCCCAGGGTTCGGCCAGCCTTGCGGCGCTCGGCCGCTGCCGTCGCCTCACGCCGGGTGCGCTCGGCGTCGTCGCTGACGAGGATGTTGAGCACGCGGTTGTCCCCGAGGCTCGTCGCCGCTTGCATCGCGCGCTCCGCGAGGAGGACGGGATCGACCCGGCTCTCTTGGAGGGCGGTCGAGAGCGACGCGACCGAGCGCGGCCACAGCTTGTGAACCGCCGGATCGAGCGAGCCGTCGGGGAGGGGACGCTCGCGCTTCGCGCGAAGCGGGATCATGTCGAGCGGCATCGCGCCGCGGAGCGATCCGGCGAGCGCGGCGAGCTGCTCGAGGCCGAGGCTCTTCTTGAGCACGCCGGCGAGCAGCGCCGCGGTGGCCGATGTCTCGGCTGCGGTGCTGGTGACGATCACGGAGCGCGCGGCCGCGAAGGCGAGGGGGCTTCACTTGGCGCGGCCCTGCGAGGCACGGCGCGACAAGCGAGCGAGGCCGAGGACCAGCCCGAGGAGTCCGAAGGCACCGGCCGCCTTGCCCGAGGAGCTCGCGGAGCCCTGCGTCGCGCAGTCGCAGCCGTCTTCGCCGCCGGTCTCGCCGTCACCGCCACCGCCGACGCCGCTGCCGCTCCCGGTCGTGGTCATGGCGCTACCCGAGCTGCCGTTGTCGACGCCGGTCGTCGCGGTCGCGGTCGTCGGCCCGCTGGTGCTGCTGGTCGTGGTGGGGTTCGCGCCGCCGCAGTTGGGAGTGATGTTGCCGGCGAGGTCCTCGGCGCAGGCGGTGAACATCGCCGCGCCCGTCGGCAAGACGGCGCGGTAGAGGTCGCCACCCATGAAGCGCGCGGGGACCTCCATGTTGTCTACATAGAGGAAGGCGCGACGCAGCCGCGGACCCTCGTCGGTGACCGCGTTGTCGCGGACGGCGAAGCGAATGATGGTGTCGCTTCCGACCGTGGTCATGTCGGTCGCCGTGATCTGCGGTGGGACGGTGTCGACGGCGACGGTCGCGTTGCCGAAGTAGACGCGCTCGAGCTCGGGGCTCGATTCGCCCTGCGCGGTGAAGACATCGAGCCGCCCGTCGCCGTTGAGATCGCCGAACTCCATCCACAGCGTGGGATCGGCCACCGAGCTGAAGGCCTGCGCCTCGGCCGTGAAGTTGCCGGCGCCGTCGTTGTTGAACAGGCGCTCGGTGCCCGACGATCCGAACTGGAGCGCACCCACCGAGATGTCGAAGTCGCCGTCGCCGTCGTAGTCGAGGCAGGACACGATGTTGTCGTCCGCGCCGCCCGGGTTGCCGGTGATCTGCGACGTCCCGTTGGTGAAGTTGCCGGCGCCGTCGTTGAGCAGCAGCTGCTCGCTGTAGTTTCCGCCGGTGTTGTCGATCAAGATGTCGCGGTCGCCGTCGTTGTCGACGTCGCACACCGCCGGGCCGTAGTGGAAGTTCGATCCGGCGCCGAGCGGAGGCAGGCCGGCCGACGCATCGGTGAACGTCCCGTTGCCCTCGTTGAGCCAGAGGAGGTTCGGCCCGTTGTGCATGTTGATGTAGATGTCGAGATCGAAGTCGCCGTCGAAGTCGGCGAGATCGACGTCGTCCGGGTTGATGCCCGTGGACGCCGTCGGGACCGCGCCGGCAGCGAGCGTGAACACGCCGGCGTCGTTCGTGTAGATCGCGCCCGGATCGGCGGTGTCGTCGAGGTAGCCATCCGCGACGAAGAGGTCGAGATCGCCGTCGTTGTCGAAGTCGCCGAACCGCGTCGCGCCGGCGTCCGACGAGAGCCCCGGAGGAAGGCGCGTCGCAGCTTCGTTCGTGAAGGTGCCGCTGTTGTTCACGAACAGCGCGTCCGGCTGCTCTTGGCCCGCGGCGGGCGCGTACATGTCGACGTCGCCGTCGTTGTCGATGTCGCCGAACGCCACCTGACGCAGCCCGGCGTTGAAGTTGCCGAAGATCGCCGAGCCGTTCGTGAAGTTGCCGGCACCGTCGTTCGTGTAAACCGTGAGCGGCTGCGGCGTCGGGTTCGAGAAGAACCCACCGCAGTTGACCGCGACGAGGTCGAGGTCGCCGTCGCCGTCGACGTCGGTCATGCGCGCGTAGTTCGTCCAGCACCCGCCGCCGTTGCATGGCTGCGTCCCCAGCTTGCTCGTTCCTTGATCCTCGAAGCGGAGCTCGGCGTACGCCGCTCGAGCCGCGAAGACGGTGGGAGCGAACGCAAGGGCGATAAGAAGGTGGTGGCGCATGGGGGGCGAATGCTACCAGGGCCGGCCGCCCGCCGTCATCGCAGGAGCGCGCGAAGTCCGTCGAGGGCCCCGACCGCGACGTCGAAGAGCAGGATGTCGCCGGCGCCGATGGCGGTGTCGCTCTTGGCGCGAGCTGCTTCGGCGGCTCCTTTGGGACGGATCGTGATGACGCGAGCGTCAGCGGCGTCCTCGACGTCGCCGATGGTCTTTTGTTTGAACCGCGGTCCGGCCTCGAGCTCGACCGTCACCCGGACGTCACCGGAGCCGGTCTCGTAGACGCCGCGCACGCCGCCTTGGGTCGCCTGCAGCGCAATCAGCGGCGCCGAGAGCGCGCTCGTCGAGAAGGTCTCGTCGAGCTCGAGCGCGCCCCCGACCTTGCTCGCGAGCCGTTGGTCGAACATCCGCATCACGACGCGGACCTTCGGGTTCATCCGCTTGGCGTCGAGCGCCACCTCGAGGTTCGCGAGATCGTCGTCGGTCGAGCACACGATGGCTCGCGCTCGATCGACGCCCGCCTCGACGAGGAGCTCGTCGCGCCGCGCGTCGCCGAGGAGCACCGGGACCTTCATTACACGGACCGACTCCAGGAAGCTGTCGGCGTTCCGCTCGATCGCGACGACCGGCTGGCCCAGCTTGAGGAGCGACTCGACGACGCGGTAGCCCACGTGTCCGAGCCCGATCACGATCACGTGGTCCATCATTCTTTCGCTCATGACGCGCACCCACAGCTTTCGACGCGCCTCCTCGCTGAGGAGGGAGGAGCCGATTTTGACGATGCCCTCGGCGATCAAGAAGACGCCGAAGATCGGCGTCACCCAGAAGACGAACCGCGCGATCGGCGAGCCCGGCAGGTCTTCGGTGGGCTCGAAGAAGAGCTGCGTGTACATCCCGTAGAGCTCTTCGCCGAACGTCCGCGCCGCTTCGCCATTTCGCTCCATGTCCCAGCGAACGACGGCGGCGGCGACGAGCGTATAGGCGATGACGAAGAGCAGCGGCGGCGCCATCGCCCGCACGAAGTGCAGCACGATGGCCAGCCGCACGAACGGCACCTCTTGCCCGCGAAGTGGCGTCGGGCCTGCGAGGCCGGCGCTGCTCGGCGGATTGGTGCCCCCCATCGTCTCAGCGGCGCTCGCCTTCGGGGCTGTCCTCAGCGGGGCGCTTCGGAACCTCGAGGCGGATGCGGCTTCGCGACTTGCCACGCTCTTCGGGCGGCAGGGTCCGGTCTTCGAGCTGGCCGAGCCGCTGGAGCTCGTCGAGCGCGTTGTACCCGCCGATGAAGTCGCCGCGGAGGTAGACCCACGGCGTCTGGTACTGCTTCGTCTCGCGAACGAGCCGCCCCTCGAGCCCGTTCCGATCGGGATCGTCGATGTCGTAGAACTTCGCCGGGATCGACAGATCCTGGAAGACCTTCACGGCGCGGCCGCTCCACATGCAGGAGCGACGGCCGTAGATCTGAACCGGAAGCTCGGGCGATCCGAGCGGCGTTTCGGCCGGAGCTTCGGCCGCGGCGGGCGGCGCTGCGAAAGGATTCGGGGCGGGCGGCGGCAGCGGCACGTCCTTCAAGCGGCGCCGCGGCGTCTTGCGAAACCTATCCATCGCCTTGTCGACGCGGCTCGCCACGCGGTCGACCACCTCTACCCAGTCGAGCTTGGCTGCCATGGCGCGCGACCCTACCACGACCGGGGGCTGCTGCTAGACTCGGCCGAAGCACTTTGGAGCTGCTATTCGTCCGGCACGGTCAGCCGGCGTGGGCCGATGGAGGCAAACCGCAGATGGACCCCGGCCTCACGGCCTTGGGTTGCGATCAAGCGGACCGCGCCGCCGAGCGCATCGCGAAGCGAGGCGCCGACGAGGTCATCAGCTCGAACGCGCGTCGCGCCGTCCAGACGGCGAAGCCCATCGCGGAGCGCCTCGGCAAAGAGACGACGGTCATCCCCGAGCTGACCGAGCTCAGGCTGCCGGACTGGTCGCACCTCTCTCTCGAAGAGGTGGCGCGCGAGTTCAGAAAGGCCCGGGAGCGCGAGCCGCTCGCCTGGTGGGAGGGGCTCCCCGGCGGCGAGAGCTTTCGCGTCTTCGCGACGCGTATTCAGCGCGCCCTCGACGATCTTCTCGGCGCCCGCGGCGGCCGTCGCGTCCCGGGAGAAGAGGCGCCGATCTGGTCTTTCGACCGCGATCCGGGCCGCCTGGTCATCGTCGGGCACGGGGGCACCAACTCCGTGGCCGCCGCGCTCTTGCTCGGAATGGCGCCGACGCCCTGGGAGTGGGAACGTGTGCACCTGAATCACTGTGCGTTCCTTCGTCTAACCAGCGTGCCCCTCGGACGCGGGATCATCTTCAGTCTCCGAGCCTCGAACGACTGCGAGCACCTGCCTCGCGAACTGCGTAGCGCCTGACCCTTCCCTGAGAGCCATGAGAAGTACCGCTGTAATCCTGCTGCTCCCGTTCGTGACCGCGTGCCAGGTCCTCTTTCCGACTCCGATCGACCAGCACACCGAGACCGGAAATCCCGCCAAGGCGGTGCGAACGGTCGGTGCCACCTACAACGAGGGTGAGTTTCTCGAAGCGCAGCTCTCGCTCGACGGCGTCGTCGCCGGCAAGGGCTCGCTCCGCGTCGGCAAGCGGTGCATCGCGGACGGCAAGCTCGCGCTCCCGGTCACCAGCGAGAGCGGCAGCTCCGGGCTCTTGTCGCTCCTCTCCGACGCATCGGCAGAGACCTGGGGGCTCATCGATCTCGACACCAACGCACCACTCGAGGGCCGCTGGGACATCACCAACGGCGAGAAGCGCAGCCTGATGGAGATGGACTACCGCTCCGGCGGCTACCGGGTGCATCAGATCCGGTACGAGCCCGAGAAGGACCCGAAGCACGTGCGCAGGCGCGTCGACCTCCCGATCGAGCAGGTCCCGCACGACGCGCATTCCTTTCTCGGTTACCTCCGCCGGTGGGAGCCGGCCGACGGCGAGCGCGGCTACCTCTTCGTCACCGTGGGCCGAGGCCTCTACCGCGCCGACATGGTCTTCGCCGGCCGCGACGCGATCGCGACGCCGCAAGGCAGCCAAGAGGCCTTCCGCATCGACGGCGTCGCTACGCGTATCTCGGACAAGACGCTCCAGAACGTCGCGCGCGGCGAGCGTCAGTTCTCGCTCTGGATCTCCGCGGACGATCGGCGCGCGCCGCTCCGGATCGTGATCGAGACCGACATCACGAAGATCTCGGTCGACCTCGTGAAGTACACGAAGGACGCCGTCGCAGCGGGCGATCCGGCCGCCTGCGAGGACCGCGTCGACCGCGCCCAGCTCGACAAGGCGAAGGGCAGAAAGAAGAAGGCCCCAGCTCGGGATACGGCCGCCAAGGAGGCCGACGATCCCGAGGATGCCGATCTCACGAAGAAACAGAAAGAGGCCATCGAGAAGCTTCGTTCGCGTATGCTGAAGCTCAAAGCCGATGGCGATTGAGGACGAAGAAGAGAGGACAAACGACGTTTCGATGTCGCCCGCCGCGAAAGAGGGCGACCGGGTCGTCGGCGTCGACGTTCACCTCGTCGACGGCGCGCCGACCCCGTTCCCCTTCGAGGGCAAGCTCGACGGCGCCCTGTCCGAGGACGTCCTCTTCGACGACAAGCCCGCTGCCACCATCGACACGACGACCAAGAACCAGCGCACGCATGTGGTGCCCGCGCCCAAGAAGTTCGACCGGCCGCCGCAGAACGAGGGCGTCGTGATCGAGGGAGCGCCGACCGTGCTGGTGAACGACAAGCCCGTCGCCCGCAGCGGCCACAAGGTAAAGACCTGCAACGACCCGGTCGACCTGCCGACCGCCAAGATCATCGCCGAAGGCACGGTCGAGGTCGGGGAGTAGCCCGGTGCTGCGCCGGGGGGCACTCCTGTTCGCCGTGATGCTCGCGGCGTGCGACGACGGCGGCGCCCACGGTGCACAAGGTGGTGGCGACTCCGGCGACGGACCGGCAGCGACCTCCACCGCCGAGGCGAGCACCGCCTCGGCCGCTTCGACGAATGCCGCGGCCGGCACCACCGCGTCGAGCACCGTCGGGGCGGGCGGCGGGGTCCCGGAATACGCCTCGTTCCATCTGAACTACACGCAGGACAAGGACTGGTCGAAGTGCGCCGAGCGCGACTTCGTCGTGTTCGACATGTCCGAGACGCCCGCGGCCGACATCGCGCAGTGCAAGTCGATGGGCGCTCGGATGCTCTGCTACTTCTCTTCGCAATACGAGGAGTGGCGGGACGACGCCGGCGACTTCGGCGCGCTCGAAGGCCCCATCGACGACTGGCCCGGTGAGCTCTGGGTCGACCCGAACGACCCCGCCAACATGGCTGTCATGATCGCGCGTCTCGATGTCGCCGTGACCAAGGGCTGCGACGGCATCGACCTCGACAACATCGATCAGACAGGCCACGAGACGTACATCTCGACCATCTTCCAAGAGGCTCGCGCGCGAGGCCTGCTGGTTTCCCAGAAGAACGCGATCGAGAAGATCGACCTCTTTTGGGACCTCGTCGACATGTACCAAAACGAAGAGTGCCAGCAGTACGACGAGTGCGACGCGTACGAAGGGCTCGGCAGGCCCGTCCACAACATCGAGTACTCCCCGTGCCAGACGATCCCGCAGCTCTACTCCCACCGCAAAGACGTCCAGGCGATGGACGCGTGGGAAGAGGCGTGCGCTCCCTGATCGTCACCGCTTCTTCTTCTGCGCCTTCGCCTCGAGGTACACCTTCGCCGTCTTCTTCGGCGCGCGATGAAGCCAGGCTTCCAAAATCAGCTCGCGGAGAGCGGAGACCCTGATCGCTCCCAGCCGAACCAACACCGCGGGATAGCCGTCGAAGTGCGGCGTCGTGAAGTAGACCTTGGGCTCCGCCGACAGCCGCGCCTCCTTCGTATCGAGGTCCGGCACCATCGCTCCGAGGATCGCGCCGGTCGGCGCGCGGTCGCCGAGCGCTTCTAGGTCCGCCCTCCGAAGCGGGCGCTCCCAGACCAAGAGCTTGTCCTTCACGCGCCAGCTACGCGGCTCGCGCTCGACGGTCTCGGGCAGTGCACGAACGACGGCTCGAACGTCGCCCCAGGTAGCCATCTGTCGGAACTTTATGGTGAAGCTTCACCTCGAGCGAGGCGTTTCGACACATGAGGGAAAGTCGTACCCAGGTCGCGCGTACCCGGGGGCAGGCCAGCACAGTTCCGGGAGGCCCGGTTCTGGCAAGACGCTGGTCCCGGCTCCGTGCAGACGACGACCTTCGAAGATCCCAATCGCCTGGCGACGCTGGAGCGCGAATGGACCGCGCTCTGGCGGGCCGCTCGCGGCTCTCCTTCCAAGCATCCGGCCTGGCAGCGTGCGTGGTGGAACGCGATGGGTGGTGCACGCGCGACCGAGCTGGGCGGAGCGCGCGAGCTCACGGGGATCGAGGTCCGATCCGACAAAGGGAGCCTTGCGGGGCTGGCGCTCTTCGTCCGGCGCCCGGTGCTTTGGGATCCAGGACCGCGCGTCCGTCTCGATCTCGTCGGCTCGGGCGAGTCAATCGCCGACGAGGTGTGCTCCGACTATGCGGGCATTCTGGCCTCGCCCGGCCAGGAGCGCGCGGTGGCCGGGGCGATCGCGAAGGCGCTCCTCTCGCGTTTCGCACGATGGGACGACATCGTCCTCCCTTCGGTGAGCGAGCACGATGTCGCCTCGCGCGCCCTGGGCGAGGCCCTCGTCGAGGGCGGCTGCGCGGTGTCGATGGAGCGAACCGGCGTCTGCCCGTACGTCTCGCTCCCGGCGAGCTTCGACGAGTACCTGTCGCTGCTCGACAGCGATCGGCGCTACTACGCCCGTCGATCGCTGCGCGACTTCGAGAGCTGGGCCGGGCACGCGCCGCGGCTCGTCCGCGCCGAGACGGATGAGGAGCTCCGCGAAGGTTTTCAGATCCTGGAGCAGCTCCACGGCGAGCGCTGGGGCGATCGCGGGCTCTTTCGTAGCGAGCGCTTTCGCGCCTTCCATCGTGAGCTTTCGCGCCAGTGGCACCGGGGCGACGGCGTGCGCATCGATCTGTCCTGGCTCGTCGCGCACGGCCGGCCGGTCGCCGTGCTCTACAGCTTCGTCTCGGACAACGTCCTCTCGTTCTACCAAGCAGGACGCGCCCTGGATGTGCCCAGCAAGCTGCGACCCGGCCTGGTGGCGCACCTCGCGGCGATCCGACGCGCGATCGAAGAGGGGCTCTCCGAGTACGACTTTTTGGAAGGCGAAGCGCAGTACAAACAGAAGCTCATGACCGCACGGCGGTCGCTGCTCACGATCCGAGCGGTCCGCGGCGACGTGCGCGCGACCGCGCTCGATGCAGCTGCGCTCGGGGCGCGCGCCATACTGCGCGCCGTGCTACGCCTGGGCAGTGGAGCCGCTGGCCCCGTTTCGCGAGCCCGTGAGGACGTGGTTCCGAGCAGCGCTCGGGGAGCCGACGGTCGCTCAGCGTCTCGGATGGCCGCCGATTGCGAGCGGTAAATCGACGCTTCTGCTGGCGCCGACCGGCAGCGGCAAGACGCTCGCAGCGTTCCTCTCGGCGCTCGACAAGATCCTCTTTTCCGACGCGAAAGCGCCGTGCCTCAGCGTCGTCTACGTCTCGCCACTCAAGGCGCTCGCCGTCGACGTCGAACGCAACCTCCGCGCGCCGCTCGTAGGGATCACCGCCGCGGCCGAGCGCCTCGGCGTCCCGGTTCGATCGCCGGTCGTCGCCGTTCGCTCCGGCGACACTCCGCAGCGCGAGCGTGCTGCCCTCGTTCGCAGCTCCGCCGACATTCTGATCACGACGCCCGAGTCTTTGTACCTGCTCCTCACCTCCGAAGCGCGGAAGCACTTCGCGACGGTCGAGACGGTGATCCTCGACGAGATCCACGCCGTGGCCGGTACCAAGCGCGGCGCCCACATGTTCCTCTCGCTCGAGCGGCTCGAGGCGCTGCGCGATCCATCTCTTCCGCCGCTTCAGCGGGTGGGCCTCTCGGCGACGGCTCGCCCGGCCGAGCTCATCGCCCGGGCGTTCGGCGGCTTTTCCGCGCTGGCGGAGCCGCGACCGGTCGAGATCGTCGACGCCGGCGCTCGGCGAGCCGTCGAGATCAAGGTCGAGCTTCCCATCGACGACTTTCGTGCGCTCGCCGATCGCGAGGACTCGGGACCGAGGGCGGGTGAGGGTCGCTCGATCTGGCCCTCGATCTATCCGCGCATCGTCGAGCTGATCCGCGCCCATCGTACGACGCTCGTCTTCGTGAACAACCGTCGCACGGCAGAGCGCCTGGCCGCGGCGCTCAACGAGATCGCCGAGGAGGAGATCGCGCTCGCCCACCACGGTTCGATCGCGCTCGACCGTCGCGTGGTCATCGAAGATCGCCTCAAGTCCGGCTCGATTCCCGCGATCGTCGCGACCAGCTCGCTCGAGCTCGGCATCGACATGGGCAGCGTGGATCTGGTCGTGCTCATCGAGGCGCCGCCGCGCGTCGCCGCCGGCCTTCAGCGCGTGGGGCGCTCCGGGCACCGCGCCGGCGCCGTCTCGAAGGGAATCCTCTTTCCGAAGTTTCGCGGCGACCTCCTCGCGTGCGCTGCCTCCTCGCGCGCCATGGCCGAGGGCGAGGTGGAAGCGACGGCGCTCCCCGAGAACCCGCTCGACGTCCTCGCGCAGCAGATCGTGGCGACCGTGTCGCTCGGTCCCATCCACGAAGCGACGCTCTACGATCAGGTGCGGCGCGCGGCGCCCTTCGGGTCCCTCCCGCGAGGCGCGTACGAGGGCGTGCTCGACATGCTCAGCGGCCGCTATCCGTCGGACGAGTTTGCAGAGCTTCGTCCGCGCCTCGTGTGGGACCGCGTCACGGGAGAGCTCTCGCCGCGGCACGGCGCCCGCCGCCTGGCCGTCGTCTCCGGCGGAACGATCCCGGATCGAGGTCTCTTTCCCGTGTTCCTCGCGGGTGGCGAAGGCAAGAGCGTGCGCGTCGGCGAGCTGGACGAGGAAATGGTGTTCGAGTCGCGCGTGGGTGAGGTCTTCCTCCTCGGAGCGAGCTCGTGGCGCATCGAGGACATCACCCACGATCGTGTGCTCGTCAGCCCAGCCCCGGGCGAGCCGGGCAAGATGCCTTTCTGGAAGGGCGACAAGCCCGGCCGTCCGCTCGAGCTCGGCATCCGGATCGGCGCGCTCTCTCGCAAGCTCGCCGAGACCGAAGAGGGAGCCGCGCGCGCGCTTTTACAGGCCGAGTTCGGTCTCGACGAGCGTGCCGCCACGAACCTCGCCCGGTACGTGCACGAGCAGCGAGAAGCCACCGGTGAGGTCCCGAGCGACCGCACGATCGTCGTCGAACGCTTCCGCGACGAGCTGGGCGATCAGCGGGTGTGCATCCTGACGCCGATGGGCTCGCGCATCCTCTCCGCGTGGGCGACCGCCGTCACCACCAAGCTTCGCGACGAACGCGGTCTCGACATCGACGCCATTTGGACCGATGACGGGATCGCGTTCCGCCTGGGCGACGTCGAGGCGGCCCCGGAGCTCTCGGCGTTCATTCCGCTGTATGACGAGGTCGAGGACCTCGTCGTTCGCGGCCTCGATCAGACTGCGATCTTCGCCTCGCGCTTTCGAGAGAACGCCGCACGGGCGCTGCTCCTGCCGCGCCGCACGCCCGGAAAGCGCAGCCCCCTCTGGGCGCAGCGCAAGCGCGCCGCCGATCTCCGGGCGGTCGCGTCTCGCTACGGCTCGTTTCCGATCATCCTCGAGACCTATCGGGAGTGCCTGCGCGACACGCTGGACATGCCGGCCCTCGTCGCGCTGCTCAAGCAGGTGAACGAGCGAGCCATCCGTGTCGTCTCGCTCGACGTCGAGACGCCGTCGCCGTTCGCGAGCGGCATCCTCTTTTCGTACGTCGCGGCGTTCATGTACGAGGGTGACGCCCCGCTCGCCGAGCGGCGAGCGCAGGCCCTCAGCCTCGATCAGGAGAGGCTTCGCGAGCTCCTCGGCGAGGTCGAGCTGCGCGAGCTGCTCGACGAGGACGCGATCCGTGACACCGAGGCCGCGCTCCAGCACCTCTCGGGGCGCAAGGTGCGCCACGCCGATGCGCTGCACGATTTGCTCCTCGTCCTGGGCGATCTGGATGAGGACGAGATCGCTCGGCGCACCGAAGAAGGGGTGGATGGCCGTGCGCTCGCGGCGGAGCTCGTTCTCGCCCGCCGCATCGTCCGCGTCACCATTGCACACCGCGAACGGCTCATCGCAATCGAAGACACAGGCCGTTTCCGGGACGCCGTCGGCGTCATGCCGCCTCCCGGCATTCCCGCTGCGTTCCTCGAGCCGGCGCCGCGCGAGGGGAAAGAGCACCTCGTAGACGAACTCGATCGGGGTCGTGGTGCCTTCGATGTCGAGCAGGACGACGCCCGGGTGCGGGCCGCT
>JBGTSH010000088.1:0-31615 GCA_041940405.1 Polyangiaceae bacterium | reverse complement strand
AGAGGACTTCGCTGGGATCGACCGGCTTCTTCGGGCGCGGCCTCGGCGGCGCCGGTGCGGCGGATTTCGCCGGCGGCGGCGCCGCGAGAGGTGGCGTGCGAAGCGGCGGCGCGGAGGGCGCCGGAGCTGCCGACGGCGCTTCGGTCGCGGTCGCCGTCGGCGCGGCCTCGGCGGCGACCGCAGGCGGAGGCACGGCGACCGGCGGCGGCGCGGTGACGAGCGCGGCCGCAGCCGTGGGCGCCGCCGCCGGCGTCTCGGCCTTGCGCACCGTCGAGAAGATCAGGATGCCGATGCCGAGGAGCGCACCGAGCCCCGCCGCGACGAGGAGCGGAAAGCGCGTTCGTCGCATCGGCGGCCCGTCGATCACGTCGCGCGCAGTCGACACCGCCGTGTCGCCAGTCGGTCGCGATAGCTCGTCGTCGATCACGGTCCGTTCGCGACGGAAGTCCGGAATGACGAGCGAGTCGACGGTGCTGCGGAATGCGCGCGCGAAGTCGCCCGCGCTCGCGAAGCGCTGCGCCGCATCGCGCGAGAAGGCGCGCTGGAACAGCTGATCGATCTTGGCGCCCAGGCCCGGTACGTGGTGCGACGGCGGAAGGTAGGTGCCCTGCACGATCGCGACGGCGACCTGCGTCCATGCCTCGCCTTCGAAGGGGATGTGCTGCGTCAATGCTTCGTAGGCGAGCACCGAGAGCGCCCATACGTCGCCCGAGCCGTCGGTAGTAGCGACGCCCGATACGTACTCGGGGCTCATGTACGCGGGCGAGCCGACGAGGACGTTCTCGCTGGTCTGCTTGGGGGGAACGAGGCCCATCGCGCTGTCACGGAAGAGCTTCGCCACGCCGAAGTCGGCGAGCTTGTACGACTTGCGATCGCCGCTGCTTTCGAGGCATAGGACGTTCGCCGGCTTCACGTCGCGATGCGCGAAGCCGGCACGGTGCGCGGCGTCGAGCGCGCTCGCGAGCTGATCGAGGAGCTCGGCGACGTCTGCCGGCTGGAGCGGCGCGCGGTCGATGCGATCGCCGAGCGTCTCGCCGGGCGCGAGCTCCATCACGATGTACGGCACGCCCTTGTAGAGCCCGGCGTCGTGGACAGCGACGATTCGGTCGGTGACCGATGCGAGCCGTGCCGAGATCTGCGCCTCGAAGCGGAAGCGCTCGAGGAGCACTTCCACCTGGCTCTCGTGAAGCGTGCGCATCGAGTCCAGGAACTTGATCGCGACGCGCGACGTGAGGAGCGAATGCTCTGCTTCCCACACGGTGCCCGTCGCGCCGCGCCCGAGCACGTGATGGAGCTTGTAGCGCTTGCCGATGAGCGTTCCGGCTGTGAGCCCGAGCCCGTCGGCGGAAGTGACGGCGCCGCGAGCCGGACCGATCGGCTCGACCGGCTCGACCTCGCCGCTCCCGCTATCGACGTCCTTCACCATGCGGGGCGTTTGCTCCACGTTCGTCGAAGTATATCCCGGACGCGCGCTCGTTCCATGCGCTCGGAGCCGGGCAGGGTGCGCCCGGTCTCGGGACCGGGGCGATCGAATCGATCGCGCGCCTCGGTGGGCTATAGTGAAACCGTGACCTCGCACGTCGAGACGCTCTCGGGGACGCGCATCGGCGCGTACGTCGTCGAAGCCAAGCTCGGCAAAGGAGGCATGGGTGACGTCTATCGAGCCGTGGACCAGCGCAGCGGCCGGACGGTCGCGCTCAAGGTCCTCGGCGAGACCCGGGCGCAGAACGAAGCCCTCCTCGCCCGTTTCGAGCGCGAATGGCGGGTCTTGCGCGACGTGGTTCACCCCAACGTCGTAACGCTGCTCGACTGGCCTCACGACCAGCGCAAGACCACCTACTTCGTCATGGAGCTCCTCGAGGGCGAGACCCTCGAAGCGCGCCTCGAGGGCGGCGGTTCGCTCGAGCTTCCGGTGTTCTTCGAGACCATGGGGCAGATCGGCGAAGGTCTCGCCGCGGTTCACGGAGCGGGGATCGTCCATCGCGACGTGAAGCCGGACAACATCTTCCTCACGAGCGGCGATCCGCCGGTCGCAAAGCTCCTCGATTTCGGCCTCGCGCGCGTCCAAAAGAGCCAGATCACCGGGGCTGGCACCCTCGTGGGCACGCCGTCCTACGTTGCCCCCGAACAGATTACCGGCGACGCCGTCGACGCCCGTGCGGACATCTACGCTTTCGGTCTCGTCATGTACCGCGCGCTCACCGGGCACCACCCGTTCGCCAACGACGATCAAGTAACGACGCTCGGGCACCAGCTGCTGTCACCACCGCCTCCGCCGTCGTGGCTTCGCGAAGAGATCGCCCCGCAGCTCGAGGCGCTGATCCTCCGCATGCTGCGCAAGAAGCCCGAGGACCGACCGCGATCGATGGGCGAGGTGACAGCCACGCTGCACCTCCTTTCGCACGGCGACATCGATGACGACGACGGCGCCCGCGCGAGCAACCCGCCCGACGATCGCTACGGGCCGCTCAATCCGCTGGCAGAGAGCCTCGTGAAGCGGACGTTGGTGCGCAAAGGCTTCAAACCGGAGTAGCCCGAAACAAGGAGTCTTGGTCGTAGGCCCTGGAGTCGAACCAGGCCTCTATCACCACAACCCTGGAGGGCGCCGCGACCCGCGGCCTTTTCGTGGTGCCTACGATGCCGGTAGACATTGCACGGCACATGCCGGCGCCCCTAAGAGGCTGAAAACCGTGGCCGAGGCCGATGCTCGCCCATGATCACGCTGTCGCGACCGCCAGGTACGTTGGCTGCATACTGGGGTGCGCTGCCAGCCCTGTCACCGGGGCGCTGCCTCAGGTTTGTGTATAGCTCGTGTTCTCGAGCAGGATGATGTTGGTCTTCGACCGCGTCTCGCCGACGCTCGTCACGTAGACGGCGGGCTTGTCCTGGATCGGGCACACCTTCTCGCACGCGCCGCATCCGATGCAGAGCGCCGGATCGACGTGGGGCCGCTGCACCTTCACGCTCTCCATCGGCGGCTCGTGACCGTCGGGGCCGGGCACGCTCGATCGTTTGGGCACCTCGAGGTTCTCGACCCAGATCGCCTTGGGCGAGGTGGGGCAAAACTCCTCACACACGATGCACGGCGTGCCCATCGACCAGGGCAAGCAGCGCCCCTGATCGAAGAACGCGGTGCCGATGCTGATCGGCTTCTGGTTGATGCCGAGCTTCTGCGCTTCGGTGATCTTCTGGATGGCGCCCGTCGGACAGACGTCGCCGCAGAGGACGCACGAGTGCTCGCAGTAGCCGACACGCGCGATGAGGATAGGCGTCCAGATGCCCTCGACCCCTGCTTCGAACCAGGCCGGGTGCAGAGCGTTGTTCGGGCAGACCTTCATGCACTCGGCGCAGCGGATGCAGCGCTCGAGGAACTCGCGCTCCTCGACGGAGCCCGGCGGCCGAATGACGCGATGGTCATAGTTGGCGTCGATCACGTCGGCGATGCGCGTCGCCGGGATGGCGACCGCGCCCGCCGCGGCCGTCGCCAAGGCGGTGCGTCGCGCGAGATCCGGCTGGCCGATCGTGCTCGTGCGGCCCGGGAGGAACCGGAACTTGATGACGTCCTCCGGGCAGGCGCTCTCGCAGTTCATGCACATGTGGCACTCGTCTTGCCGCCACTTCACGCCGCCCTGCGGGCTGTCGGCGCCTTGGCAGTGCACGAGGCACAGGTTGCAGTCGGTGCACTTGGCGTGGTCCTTCTCCATCCCGAAGAGGGCGTGCTTGGCGATGACGCCGAGGAACGCCCCGAGCGGGCAGAGGACGCGACACCAGAACCGCGGGATGAAGCGGTTCATGAAGAGGATCGCGACGAGCAGCGTGACGATGAACCAGGTGTGGTGGAAGTAGAACTGCTTGTTCTGCCAGACCGTCGCCGCCAGGAAGTCTTGCGCGGCATCGCCGGTCCGCTGGATCGACTGGACGCCGCTCGACGCGGCGGCGTCGTTTGCACGCGTCGCCACGTATTGACCCGCGGGGAGCACGCCGAGCCCGATCGCGCGGATCGCGACGCAGATCGGATCGAAGATGCCGCCGATTGCGCTCCCGGTGAGCGCCGCGCCGAGGAAGGCGATCATCAGGTAGTACTTCACGCGCTGGCGGATCGGGTGCGTCTTGTTCTGCTCGACGCGGCGACCACCCTTCAAATAGCGCGATGGGAAGATCCAGCCGAAGAAGTGGTGGAGCGTCCCGAACGGGCAAATCCAACCGCAGAACACGCGTCCGAAGAGCAGCGTGAGCGCGACGATGCCGATGCTCCACGCGAGCCCGCGGTAGACGGTGTGTGTCGACAGCACCGTCATCGCCGCGACGAACGGATCGGCGAGCAGGAACGCTTCGACCGGTCCGCTCACGCGGACGGCGGCGTCTTCGGACGCGAACGATCCGCGGAAGCCTGTCTGGAACAGGAAGTAGAGGAAGAGGCCGAGGAAGCCGGCCTGGGCGAAGCGGCGCGCCCAGACGAGGACGCGGATCACCGGGCGGGCGGGCAGGCCCGAGCCGGGCCTCTTTTGCGCGCCGCCGAGCAGGGCACGCAGTCGCTCGACGACCGCGACTGCCACGTCAGACCTCGACCACCGATAGGTCCTGCCACTTCATCGTCCCGAGCCCGCGCTCGTGTCCCATCTTGAGGAAGGGGAGCTCTTCGGGGGTCTTGCCGATGAACGTGCAGGCGAGCGCGTCGGCGGCGACTTGGTCGACGGACGCGATCACGGTGAAGAAGTCCTTGGCGTCGGCGATGTTGCCGCCCTGCGGACCGTTCCGCATGAGGACTCGCACCGCGTCGATGATGGTGAGCGTGGGCTGGAGGAAGGTCGCGAGATCGGCGACCGACGTGTCGATGTTCTGGTGCAGGCGGTTGCGGCGGCCGCCGAGCAGGCCGTACCAGTTCTTCATCGCCCCGGTGTAGCCGGCGAGGTTGTGGTGCTTGGCGACCGGGACGTTGATGACCTTGTCGGCGTTCACGAGCGGCGTAAAAACCGGCCAGTCGTCGAGAACCTCACCCTTGAGGCGCATGTTGCGGAAGCGATGCTCGCTCGGAAGGAGGACCTCTGCGCCGACGTCGTACGCCGCCTTCCAAATGCCGGAGCGCTGGAAGCAGCGGTTCGGCTCGTTGCATGACGCGTCCGTCACGACGACGTTCTTGGCGCCCGCGTCGTACGCGAGCCGCACGACCTCGGCGACGACGGCGGGGTTGGTGTTCGCGGCGTGCGCCGGCGTGCGATCCCAACCGATGTTCGGTTTGACGACGACGATGTCGCCCCGAGAAATGAAGCGCTTCATCCCGCCGAGCGCGGCGACCGCCTTCTCGACGAGCTTGGCCGGATCGGTCTCGTTCTTGGCGATTGCCAGCTGCGGAAGCTCCCCGACGAGGGGCAACCGGTAGTCGCGGGTCTGCGGGCTGGCACTCGAGCGTGCGACGTCGAGGCCCCCGGGATCCCAGAGAAATTTCGCTGCTGCAGCCGAGCCCCCCAGCACCAAGCCGGCGGCCCCGAGCCGCGAGAGCGCTTCGCGGCGTGAGACGGGCATCGCTCGCTGACCGTAGCGCGAAAGAGCCCGTTACGAAAGGTCAGGGCCGCTGATCCACGGGAATTGCCGGCGGCAGGGAAGGATCTTCGCCCAATGTCGTGGGATTTGCGGGCGGAATCGGCGGAGGTTTGGGCTGCGGAGGAGCAGGCTCGTACGGATCTTCGGGCGTGCCTGTCGACGGCGCGACGGGCGAGCCGCTCCCAGCCGGTGCAGTCCCGCCGCCGGTCGTGCCGCCGCCGCTCGCGACGCCGGCGCCGCCCGAGGGCTTGCCCGCGAGGCACGCGTCGCGCTCGGTGCGGAGGTCCTCGATGTCGCTCATCAGCAGCTTGCTGCTCGCCTCGCAGGTGGCCTTCTCGTCCTCGGCCGCCTTCTTCGCTGCGGCGAGCTCCGAGCTGAGCTTCTCTTTGTCGGCGCTGCAGACCTGCTGCTCGTTCTTGAGATCCTCTTCGTGCTTCTTGCGCTCGAGGTTCAACGTCGCGCGCGTGTCGCGCACCTGTTCGATGATGTCGTCGCAGCCCTGTCCCTGCTTCGCGTTCGCGAGGCTGGTCAGCGTCTTCTCGTGCTCGTTCCGCTCGCGCGTCAGATCGTCGCCGCAGACCTGCGCCTCTCGCTTGGCGACGGCGTGCGAAGCCACGCACGTGTCGAGCTTGTCGAACGACTCGGCGCCACGCGTGCGCGCGTCCTCGAGCTCGCCGGCGAGGCGGAGCGTCTCGCGCTTCCACAGCGCGACGCCCCCCAGCGCCGCGGCGGCGACGAGCACGATCGCGGCCGCGACGCGGGCGCGGGCGAGCGAGCGTCGCTGGCGAGCTCGCGACTCTTCTTCTTCGCGCTCGCGCTCGCGCTCCGGCTCGAGCAGGACGTCGAGCTGCTCGGAGACCTCGTTCATGGTGGGGCGCTCTTCGGGCGGGAGCGCCATCCACTTGCAGAGGTAGCGGGCGAGCTTCGAGCGCGGCTCGCCGGTGAGCTCGGGCAGAGCGTCGTCATCGAGCGGCTCGGTGGCGCGCTTGTGATGGCTGTCGATGACCTGGCGCCTCGTCAGCGCCTTGGCGCCGGGGAACTTCTTCTCTCCGACGAGAGCGCGAAGGACCATCGCGCCGAAGCAGTACACGTCCATCTTCTCGGAGAGCGGAACCTCGGTGTCGTTGCCGAGGATCGCCGCGAGCTGCTCGGGCGCGGCATAGAGCGCGGTGCCGGCGACGAAGGCGCCGTCCTTCTCGGCGGCGACGCCGAGATCCAGGACGATCGGGTGCATCCTTCCGGCGAACTGCGCCAGAAAGATGTTCTCGGGCTTCACGTCCTGATGGCGGAGGCCCGCCGCGTGGAGCGCTTCGATCGCGCGCGCGATCGGCAAGAAGATGTCGTGGGCCTCGCGCAGCTCGAGGGGCCCTCGTGCGAGCCGCTCGCCGAGCGTCTCGCCTTGGTAGACAGGCATCGTGAGCCAGACGATGTCGGCGGTCAGGCCGTGGTCCATGAGCTGGACGACGTGCGGATGACCGATCTTCGCGAGCATGACGAGCTCGCGCTCGACGTCGCGGCCTACGTAGAACGACTTCGGCAGCACCTTGAGCGCGACGCGGTGCTCGGGCACATCGACCCGCTCGGCGACGTACACCTTGCCGAAGTTGCCTTCGCCGAGGAGCCGGACGAGCTGATAGTGCATGCCGACGATGGACCCGGGCCCGGGCAGGTCGCCGGGATCGGCGTCGGCGTTCGAACGCGGGCCGTCGTCGCCCGATGCGGCTGCAACCGTCGTGGCGAAGGGGCGTGTGCGTGTCGCCTCGAGGTCCTCTTGCGAAGACATGCTCGCCCGTGAGCCTATCGGAGCAGCGAGCGCCGGGCCACTCGGGAGCAACGGAAAGGGCGATCCGTTCGTTTCGACTGCGCTCCGCTCCGTCGGACCTGGCCTGCACTCCGTCCAGCGCGCTGGACTCCGTGCACGCGGTTCGGTGTAAGGTCCGTCCCCGGAGCTCGTTCAGGGTCCGGGAGAGTCCCTCCTTCCAAGAGGTGATCGATGTCGTGGTGGCGTATCGCGCAGGCGTTGTTCCTGCCCTTGGCTGTACTTTCTTCTGTCGGCTGTGGCGGTGGGTACGCCGATGCACAGACCGTCTCCGAGGCCGCGCCGGCGGGTGGGCCGGGGGTGGGCGGCGCCCAGTACGGCATGATGGCGCCACCGCGAGAGATCGAGGCCCTCTCGCGCGCCGAGAGCGACTCCGACGGCGAGCCCGCGGCCGCGCCGATGCCACCGATGAAGTCCAAGCCCGGCGACTTCGCCAAGGACGCACCACCGCCGGCCGGCGGCAAGGCGGAGGGCAAAGGAGAGCCCGGAAAGGCGGGCCAACAGGGCGCGGGCGCAGACAGCGCGCGCGCGCCGATCCTCATCTACACGGCCGACTACACGATGAGCGTCTTCGAGGTGACGAAGTCGCTCGACGCCGTCGAAGCGCTCGCGAAGACCGTCGGCGGGTATCTCGCCCGTCGCGACGACAACTCGATCACCATCCGCGTCCCCGCCGAAAAGTTCCAGGACGTGATCAACGGCGTGGAGAAGGTCGGAGACGTCACCCATCGCAACGTCGTCTCCGAGGACGTGACCGCCGAGTACCGCGATCTGGAAGTGCAGCTCGCGAACCTCCTCGCGCTGCGGCTGAGGTTCGAGAAGCTGCTCGAGAAGGCCAACAAGGTCGAAGAGGCGCTCGCGATCGAGAAGGAGCTGGGACGGATCACCGGCGAGATCGAGCGCATCAAAGGCCGCCTCAAGCTGCTCACCGATCTCGCGCAGTATTCGACGATCACGGTCACGTTCGCGCCGCGCGTCGCGCAGAGCGTCCAAGAGGGACCGTTCGTCCTTCCGCTTCCCTGGCTCGGTAACCTCGGCCTCCGCCGCTTGATGAGCCTCCGATGAAACGACTCCTCCTCGCAGCCGTCCTTTTCTCGTCCGTCGCGTGCGGTCGCCCGTACGCGCCCGCGACGCCCGAAGGCTTCGTCGAGCTCGACGAGGACCACTACGACAAGAACGCGCACGAGTACCGCGCGAGCACCGCGGACGGCGTCGTCCTCGGGGTGCGGGCGTACGAGAACGATCCCACTGTCGATCTCTCGCTCGCCGTTCGAGCGCTCGAAAACCGCGTGCGCCTCGGCGAGGGCTACGCCCTCCTCGAGAAGAAAGAGGCAGCCGCGCGCGACGGCACCAAAGGAATGACGCTGCGCTTCGGCCACGACGAGGCGGGCGGCACGCACCTCTACTACGTCACCATCTTCGTCACCGACGACTGGGTCTACCTGGTCGAGGCGGGCGGAAAGAAGGAGCTCGTCGAGAAGGCGCAGAAGAGCATCGACTGGGCGACGGCGAATTTTTCGCCGGACTGAGGGGTGCAGATCCGCCGCCGTCGCGTATCGTTCGGGCTCGATGACGTCGAAATCGGCTGATGACGCTCGGTCCGGTGGGCTCCTCGCGTGGCAGTACGCGACCTATCCGAAGAATCACACCGACCGCCGCAACCTCATCATCCACCTCATGACGGTGCCGTTGTTCCACGTCGGGACCGTGGCGCTCGCCAGCTCCGCGGTCATGGGGTGGCGCGCCGCGGTGTCGGGGCTCGCCACCATGGCCTTCTCGGTGGCGATGCAGGGTAGGGGACACCGCATGGAGCAGGTGCCCCCGATCCCGTTTCGGGGACCGCTCGACGTCGTCGCCAGGATCTTCGTCGAGCAGTGGATCACATGGCCGCGGTTCTTGATCGGCGGCGGCTTCGCGCGCGCTTGGAAGGCCGCTCCTCGGTGACTCCACCGTGAAACGCTCCGGGCTGCTTCTGGCGCTGCTCCCCCTGGCTTGCGAGGGCGCCTCCGGGGCGCACGGCTCGGCGACGCCCGACGACCACTTGCGCGCGGCTCCTGCCCCGAGCGCTCCGGCAAGCGGCCCCTCCGGCTCGGCGAGCTCGAGCCCTGCCGCGGCGGCCGCATCCGCCTCCTCGCGACCGCACGTGCAGCCGGGCACGATCGCCGAGCACGGTTTTCCCTCGGCGGCGCTCGGCGTGAACAAGCGCTACCTCGTCTACGTCCCCGCGACGTACGCCGCCGACCAGCGCCCGTACCCCGTCATCTATCTGCTCCACGGCCTCGGCGGAGACGAGACCAATTGGACGCAGCATGGCGATCTCGTCCGCGCGGCCGATCGGCTGGGCCTTCGAGCGCTCGTCGTCATGCCCGACGGCGATGCGGGTTTCTACGTCAACTCGCGAGCGTCCGCCCGCTACGACGATTGTCTCTCGGCGAAGCCGCCGTTTTCGCCGGGTGAGCCGCCGTCCACGTTCTGCGTGAAGACGCCCCGCTACGACGACTACGTCACGCGCGATCTCGTGGCCGACGTCGATGCGCGCTACCGGACGGCGAAGTCTCGCGCCGGGCGCGGCATCGCGGGGTTGTCGATGGGAGGCTTCGGGGCCCTGTCGCTCGCGATGAAGCACCCGGACGTCTTCTCCGCCGCCGCGGCCACGTCGGGCTTGGCGTCGCTCAGGTACGCCGGCCCGCACCCGTATCGTGATCTCGCCTCGGTCGAGCTTGCGTCACCTTCACGTTGGGGACGGGACTACCCCGAGCGCGTCGCCGAGCACGTGCGCGCGGTCTTCGGCGCCGACGAGGCGACCTGGAGATCCAACGACCCGATCGCGCTCGCCGAGACGCTGGAGCCAGGCCGGCTGGCGCTCCGCATCGACTGCGGCGAAAGCGACGATTTTCGATTCGACGATCATGCTCGTCATCTGCACGACGTGCTCACCGCGCGCGGCATCCAGCGCGAGTTTCAGATCACCGCGGGGACGCACCTGTTCGACTACTGGAAGGCACGGCTCCCCGAGATCCTCGCCTTCATGCGGAACGCGCTGGGCGCGAGCTGACCGAGCACCCGACGCCGGGCGGCGCCTTCACTTGCCGGCCAGCTTGCACGCGTTGCCTACCTTCGCCGCGCACGCCTTCTCGAGGAGCGACTGACCGCGCGCCGCGTCCTTGACGACGCCCTTGCCCTCCTTCGTCAAGACGCCGAGCTGCAAGCACCCGAGGCTCGACTTGTCGTTGCACACGCGCTCGAAGTACTTCGCGGCGCCCGCGTAGTCCGGTGGGCTGGACGCGAGCTTGACGAGACCGACGTCGTTGCAGCCTGCAGCATCGCCGCCCTCGCACGCCCGTTCCAAAAAGGGCACCGCCGCGGTCGCGTCCTTGGCGACACCAAGGCCCTGAAAGAGCATCTCGCCGAGGGCGGTGCAGGCGCTGGCGACGCCGCCCTTGCAGCCCTTGTCCAGCGCGGTCTGCGCTCGCTTTCCCTCTTCGGTCTGCGTGCCTGTCTTCAGCTTGGCTCGCAAGAGGCCGCCGAGCCCGGCGCACGCGGGCGCCTCGCCCTTGTTGCAACCGGACTCGCAGGCAGCGAGGTCGTTGCAGCTCGCAGCGACCGGCGCGACGAGGGGTCCCCCCGACGCCGGCTGGACGATGATGCCGCCGCCCTTTTTCACGATGTCGGTCACGGCGGCGACGGTGTCCTGTTTCTTGGGCATGCAGCGGCCGTTCGCGTCCGGGATCTGTCCCGCGGGGCACGTCGGCCCAGCCTTGGCGACGGCGACGCACTGCGCTCCGTCCCAGAGCAAGCCTGCGCCGCACGTCGGCTCCAAGCTCCGCGGCGCACCGAGCGGTACGACCTCGATGCGGAGCAGAGCCGCGCAGCCAAACGGCGCCTTCTCGTCGGTGCCCGTCGCCTTGTCGCACGCGGCGGCGTCGCCATCGCGGTTGAGCAGCTCGCCCCCGGCGGCGAGCTTCGTCCCGGCGCCGGCGCCCATCACGTCGACGCCGGCTGCGCCCTCCACAGTCTTGGTCGCGCTGAACTCGAACGCGCCGAGCGTGAGAGCCGTGACGACGTGGGTCGCCCCGGTGCAGTCGCCCTCGAGACGATCGCTGCTCGGCACCGGCTCCGCGGTGTCCATCTGCCCGACGATCGTCATCGCCGCGACGAGCGAGCCCTGCTTCGCGAGCCGCGCCTCGAGCTTCGCGGCAGAGACGGGCACGTTCGCGTAGACCTCGGCCGCGTCGCGCGTGATGACGTCCTTCTTCGGCGTCAGTCCGACGTACGAGTACGGCTTTGCGTCCTTCACCTTGCACCGCGACAAAACCTGGATCTTGCAGCCTTGGTAGGCGACCACCACGGGCCCGCGGGAGGCGCGCGCCTCGAGGTCCGCGCGATCGACCGACTCCCAGTCGACGACGAGGGGACGCCCCTGGCCGCTGGCATCCGGGCACTGGGCCGTCGGCTTTCGAGCGAGGTCGTCCTTGGAGACGATGCCGCCGCCCGGCACGCCCGCACAAGCGGCCAGGCCCAGCGCGGCGGAGAGAGAAAGCGCGGCTAGTTTGGAAGAAAGCTGTCCCACCACTCGCGCGTACGCCCGTCCCCGTCCGATCATTCCGCGGAGTGTACATGGGTTGCGGCGTCCTCCGACACAGCAGAGGACGGCTCACCAGTTGGCACGGCCGCGGATGATGTCGTCATACTCGGGCCGCGCGCGGAACCATCCGGCCCACGCCGTCTTGGCCACGCTACCGCGCACTTCGGTCACGCGGTGCTCGAGCTCGTGCGACAAGCGGAAGAGCACGGCGTCGCCGGGGCCGGCGTTGGGGACCTCGGCGAGCAGCGCCTGCGTCGTCGCGTTCCGGATCTGGAGCGTCCCGCCGTCGTAGGGCTCGGTGCCGAGGTTGAGCGACATCGCGACCATGCGGCCCATGATCATGTCGGTGTGCCAATCGTCGCGATGCCCCGCGTTCGGGACCAGGCGATAGACCCGGCCTTCGAAGCAGCCGAGGTGCCCCGCGTCGGTCAGCTCTCCGACGAACCGCAGGACCTCGGGTCGGTTGCACATCTCGGTGAGGCGCTCGGTCGTCTCGCACGCCCGCAAGCAGAGCTCGACGCCGAGCCGTCCGTGCTCCTTCGTAGCGAAGGTGCCGCCTTCGACGCCGGCCACGATCTCCCGCAGAAGCTGCTGTGGAACGAAGCGCTCGAGCTTGATGAAGCCGCGCTCATGGTACGAGGCGCGCGCTTCTTCGCGCGCTCCGAAGCGACCGAGATCGAACGGCGAGCTCAAGGCACGCAGAGATGGATCGTCGAGCCGTAGAGGCCAGCCTGGCCGTCGACCATGACGCGGTGGACTTGATCGGTGGTCCCGGCGGGGCACGAGCAGTCGCCCGTGTAGGGATTTGCCGTGCGGCAGTTCGGCGCCAGATCGTCGACTTGGAAAGCGCCCGCGTACGTCTTCTGCGGCGCGCTCATTCGTCCGCAGAAGGTGATCACGTTGCCGGTCTCGGAGTTGTCGCACGGCAGCCGGATGATCGAGCGCAGCGAGACGTTGTCGGTAAAGCCGGCGGGGCACTCGCACGCGCCGCCCGCCATCGGGTTGCCCACGCGGCACGTCGTCGGCGCGCCGCACGAGCCGGGAATGTCGTCGACCTGGAACGCGCCGCCGAAGTCGCTGTCGGCTGCGACGCCCGTGGTGACGCACAGGTTGAGGGTCGTCGCCGATCGCATCGGGACGCCCGGACAGTCGCTCTGCACCGGCAGCGCGAGATCTGTCGTGCCCGGCGGGCAGCTGCACGCCGCGGTGATCGGATTGGTTGTGCTGCAGCCCGGGCACTCGGCCGGATACGACTCGTGCGCACCGCGGAAGTTGGTGCACGCGCCCTCGCCGTCGGCGACGAACCCCGCGGCGCACTGGAACGTGCACTGTCCGTCGATGCACTCGCCGGCCTCTTCCGGACCGGAGGCGCAAGGGTTATCGCACATGCCGCAGTGTGCGGGGTTCGACGAGATGTCGACGCACGCGCCCGCGCAGAGCGACTCGGTGGCGAAGCAGCCGTGGCCGCCGGTCCCGTCGGACGACGTCGTCGCGGGACCGTTCGGCGTGGTCGACGCGCTGCCGCCCGCGCCACCACCGCCCTCGTTCAGGTCGCCGCCGTCCGCGCACGCGATCGCCAGGGCGGCGACCACCCACAGAGCCTTGGGTCGAGCCAGGGACGCGAGCATCGTCATGACGCTTACCCCGGCGCCGTTCGAGCGAAAACACCCCTTGTCAATTGAGGCTGAGCGTTGCCTTGGGTAAGAAGCCCCCATGGCATCGCCCTGCGCGGCCCGACAAAAGAGAGGACGCTCGCTCGCCGGCGCCGCTGTGCTGGCGATCGCCCTCCTCGCACCGAAGGTCGCGTTCGCACAAGCAGCTGCGGACGGCGGACAGCTCCCCAAGGATCCTCCGGCGGTCACCCCCGATGGCGAGAAGGCGAAGACCGAGATCGCCGACGTGTCGAAGGACCCGCGCGCGAAAGAGGTCGCCGGGTCGCTCCTCGACAAGGCGAGAAAGGCGCTCGGGCGCGCGCACGGCGCGAGCCTCGCCGGCGACGACGAGGGCGCACGCATCCTCTCGCGCGTCGGCCTCGCCTGGGCGCGAGCTTCCCGTGTGCTGCTCCGCGCCGCCGACACCGAGAAGCGCGCCGACGCCGCGCAGGCCAAGGTGCGCGAGCTCAAGGACAAGGTCGAGCGCGCCAAGCTCCTCATCGCCGAGACCGAGGCGCGCAAAGGGCAATTGACGGCCGAGATCGCGCGCGCCGAGGCCGACGCGAAGAAGGTCGGTAGTGGCACGCTCGACAAGGAAAAGAAGCGCGTCGAGAAAGAGCCTGCCAAGAAGCCTGCGAAGAGCGACAAGCCGAAGAAGGACAAGCCCTGATGCGAGCTCTCTTCTTCGTACCGCTCGCTCTCGGGCTCGTCGCGCTCTCCCTCGGCTGCAATCCGGTCCCCACCCCGCGCGTCGTGGATGAGGCGGATCAAGTCGCCCAGTCCCCCGCCTCGCTCGACGCCAAGGTGCACGCCGCGCCCGCTTGGGCGGCGGCCGAGAAGCGCCGGCTCGAAGCGCACGCCGCGCTCGAGAGCGGGCCGCCTGCGCGGGCGCAGCTCCTCGCCGAGGAGGCGATCGCCGGCTTCCATGAGGCGGCGCTGCTCGCGCGGATCGCCAAAGCGACAAAGCGCGCCGAGCAGGCCGAGGCCGAGGCCGCCGCGCTCGAGCGCGATCTCGCCACCGTCGACGGGACGATGAAGACGCTCGCCGCGGACGTCGAAGGTCTGGAGCTCCGGCTGCGCGTCGCGCAAGGGGCCGAGCCGCCGGGAGCCTCCGGGTCGGCGAGCCCCGAGCGCGAGGCCGCGCGTCGCGACGCCGCTCGCGCGATGGCGGTGCAGGCTCGCCTCCTCTGCGGATCGGCGCGGCTCCTCGGCGCAGGAAAGACCGCGGCGGCCGGCGCGCCCTCCGACAAGACGCCCGAGGATCCGTCGGCGCCGGCGGTGGTGTCGCGCGATCTCGCGGAGGCGGAGGCGCGCCTGACCGAGCTCGAGGCGGCGCTCGGACAGGCGGCGCCGAAGTCGACCCCGATCGATTTGGCGACGCGCACCCGCGCTGCATGCCTCTCGGTGCTCACGCGGACCCGCCGCGGCAACATGGCGGCCAGCGAGAAGAAGGGCGCTTCGGAGCGCGGGTCGGCGGACTCGCTCCTGACGGAGCTGTCAGCGATGGGCCAGAAGAGCCAGCTCTCGCCGTCGCGCGACGAGCGCGGCGTCGTCGTCACGCTGCGTGACGTGTTCGACGGCGACAAGCTCAAGGCCAAGGCCCGCACGCTGGTCGAGCAGCTCGACCGCGTCGCGGCGTCGCACCCGGCCTTCGCGATCGCGGTCGTCGTGCACACCGACCGAACGGTCCCGGCCGCCGAGCGCGCAAAGCTCGAGGAGCGGGCCAAGACGATTGCCTCGGCGTTCGGCAGCGTGGCCGAAGCCAAGCGCCTGGTGATCGTCGCCGGGGACGCCCTGCCGGTCGTCTCGGGCAAAAACACGCGCAACGCGCGCGTCGAGATCGTGTTCGTCGCCCCGGAGGCTTTGTGATGCGCCGTCGGTCCTTCGTCGTTTCTCTCGCCGTGCCCGCCCTCGCGTCTCCGTTCGCCTCGCTCTTGGCGGGCTGCGACGACAGCGGGAAAAAGTCCGAAGCGGTCGCGGTGGAGAGCCTCGACATCATCATGCCGCTCGTCGAGCGCGACGTCGGACAGGTCCGCAAGGGCGTGCCCGAGGGAGCGAAGCTCCTCGCGAAGAAGCTGCCGGCCGATCCCGTGGGCAGCCGCCAAGAGCTACAGAAGGCGATCGCCGACTCGCGCAAGGCGGTCGACGACCTGGCGTTCGCGAAGGTCACCTTCTTCGCGTTCGCGAGCCCCGAAGGCGTCGTGCTCCGCAACGAGACGGACCCCGATCGGCTCGTCGAGCAGAACGTCCTCAAGGCGTTCCCCGGGCTCGAGAAGGCCAAGGATCCGAAGGCCGGAATGGTCGAGGCCTTCGGTGAGATGGAGGCGCTGCGCGGCGTGAAGAAGGGCGCGGACCTCGCGTGGATCGTCGGGCATCCGATCGTGGTCGAAGGCAGCGCCGACACCAAGGGCATCCTGGTCACCGGCTGGTCGATGCGGCTCTGGCTTCGCGGTATCGAGCAGCAGCTCATCACCAAGCTCAGTGAGCAGGTCAAAGAGAAGAAGCAGAACAACGTGCCCGTCGCCTACGTGTTCCTGCTCAAGGGCGGCGGCGTCTATGCCGACCCCGATCGGGCAGATTCGCTCTCCGAAGCGATCGGCAAGCTCGATCTCGTGGCAAAAAGCGCTTCGGGCGACGCCAAGGTCGTTCAGGAGATCGACAAGCGCGTCTTCGGCGTCGCCGCGCGGCGGGTGGGCGCGCTGGGTGACGACGCAGCGATCGCGGTCGCAGCCAGCGTCTTCTGAGACGCTGTGGCAACTCTCCTCCCGACTAGGCTAAGCTCGGGCCCTCTGTGTCGGCTGCTTCGATCGACCAACTCTTGAAAGTGCTCACCGATGTCGTCGCCCCGCTCCTTCGGGCCGACGGGGGTGAGGTCTACATCGTGGCGGTCGAGGCGAACCACCTCTCGCTCCACCTCGCCGGCAAGTACGCGGGCTGCCCGGGAACGCCCCTCGTCGTTCGCGGCATCATCGAGCCCGCTGTCCGGGCCGTCGCGCCGACGGCGCGCCTCGAGGTCACGAGTGGAATTCGTGTCCCCGATGGCGCGTCGCTCGTCGGAAGCTGAGGGGCTCGCCGGCAGCTGGTAAGAGCTACTTCTTCGGCGGGGGCTTCTTGCCCTTGTCCGGGGGCGGCGGCTCGTCCTTCTTCTTGCCGGCGTCCTTCACCTTGTCGTCGACGCGCGTCGCGTCCTCTTTCTTGTTCTTGCGGAGGTTCGCGAGGTTCGCGAGCGTCGCATTCTCTTCGAAAGCGATCGCGAGCTTGTCGTTGCCCCAGTCGATCGCGCGGACGTGGACGATGCCGTCCTTGTCCTTCCAATCGACCTCCTTGAAGGGGCGGCCGTTGGCGGCGTCGGGCTCACGCACCCGGCCATCCACGCCGTAGGCCTTGTTGATGAAGCCGACGCCCTCGTCGAAGGTCTTTCCCCACTTCGACTTCTCGCCGAGCTTCTCGACGTCGATGATCTTCCAGAGCTTGTCGTTGATGAAGAGGAAGTACCGCGTCTTGCCGCCGCGCTCGATGTACATGAGCGCTTCTTTGTTGTTGTACGAGTACTCGCCGACGAGCGGCGTCGAGTCGTAGCCGGTCGTCGTGTTGTTGAACTCGGTGCGGGTCCGCCGGAACTCGGCCTTCTTCTCGGCCACCTCGGCGTCGAGCCGCTCCATCTCGGGGCCGGGCTGCACCTTCTTGTAACGAGGCTTGTAGTCCGCATCGATCACCTTGTCGTAGACGTCGGCGAGCTTCTTCCAGCCGATGCCCCAGGCGAGATCGCTGGGCTTGATCGAGACCGCCTTGGCGGTGGTCGGCGGCTCGGCCGCCGGCGCGGCCGGCTTCTTCCCCTTGTCGTCCTTCTTGGGGGGCGGCGCCGGCTTCTTCGGCGGGTCCTTCGGGGGGCCCTGGGCGAACGCATCCTGTGGCAGGAAGGGAGTGGCGAGGGCGAGGCTCAAGCCGAGCAAGGAGGCCAGGCCGGTGCGGGTCTTGATCATGATCCGATCCTCCAACGATGCACGATGGCGCGAGTCGGACGCGCCAGGAGAAAGCCGAAAACTCTCGTTCGACGGCGCGGCCCCGGAAATGATCCAAAAGGTGGGCGCCCCTGACAATAGATGACGTGTGTGATAGCACCTAACCCGCTCGGAATGACCCTCTCCGTTCGACGCCGAGAGCTCGTGCTCGTCTTTGTCGCAGCCGGGGCCGCTTTGGCCGGGTGCGCCGGCGACGATGGTCCCGGGCCCAAGTCTGCGAAAGCCCTCGGCCTGCCCAACTGGGTCGGTACCGACAAGGAGCTCTTCGACGACCAGATCGATCCGGCGGCGCTCGGTTTTATGCCGGGCAAGACCGCCCGCCGGGACGAGGCCCTCTGGGCTCGGGCTCAAGCGTCGGAAATCACGGGCCGGGTTCGGATCCAGACGGTGACCGTGGACAGCCGTGGCGGCGACGCGCGGTACCACCTGGGCCTTCGGTTTGCGAACCAGCTCCTCGCGCCGACAGATCTCGAGGAGCGCGAGTTCGAGGTCACGATCGACGTGCGCGATCCGTCGTACGGCGTGGCCAAGGCCCTCGACACGGGTCTGCAAGGGAGGACCTTCGTAGGCTTTTTGAAGCGTTTCGCTGGCGTCGATGACCAAGTCGAGGTTCACTTCTTTCTGGCCGCCGACTCGGCCGAGGTCGCCGCAGCGGTGCAAGAAGCCGTGGCCATCCAAGAGGTTCGCAAGCGGTGAGCAACGTCAGCATCAAGACGGTCAAGGACGTGAACGGCATCCGTGTCGCGTCGCAGATGGCTGCCGACACCTTGCTCAAGGTGGGCGAGATGCTGCGGCCGGGCCTCACGACCGAGGACATCAACCGCTTCGTCCACGAGGACACGATCCGCCGCGGTGCGATTCCCGCGCCCCTCAACTACAACGGCTTCCCGAAGAGCGTCTGCACCTCCGTGAACGAGGTCGTCTGCCACGGCATCCCCGGCCCGCGGGTCCTGGTCGAAGGCGACATCATCAACGTCGACGTGACGACGATCTTCGAGGGGTACTACGGCGATACCTCGGCGACGTTCTTCATCGGCAAGGTCTCGGATGAGGCGCGGCACGTGACCGAGGTGTCCCGTAAGTCGCTCGAGCTCGGCATCGCCACGGTGCGCGAGGGCTCGCGGCTCTACGACATCGGCGCGGCGATCCAGGACTACGCCGAAGGCGAAGGCTGCTCGGTGGTCCGCGCATTCGTCGGGCACGGCATCGGCCGCATCTTCCACGAAGCGCCGCAGGTCTATCACTACCGCTCTGCGGAGACGCGATCGCGCATGCGGCTCAAGGCCGGGATGGTGTTCACCATCGAGCCGATGATCAACCTCGGCACGTATGAGGTCGAGGTGCTCGCCGACAAGTGGACCGCGGTGACCACCGACGGAAAGCTCTCGGCGCAGTTCGAGCACACGATCGTCGTGACCAAGACAGGCTGCGAGGTGCTCACCCGCCGGCCGCGCCCGCTCATGAATAGCGAGATCTTCCCGCCTGCGACTTCGCCTTCGGCGGCGCCTCTCGCTGTGCAGTAGCTGTTTTTTCTCGCGCCACTGCGCGCGGGGCCGCGATTTTTTCTCCGGCCGCTGCGCGTGGGGCCCCAATTTTCTCGGGAGCCACTGCGCGCGGGGCCCCAACCCCGCTTGCTTCCGCGTTGCTCGCCTCGATCATTTCGGCTGCGGCGGTGATTGCTGCGGGGGTGACCTTGGCGCCGGAGAGCATGCGCGCGACCTCGCGGACGCGGTCGTCGCCGCGCAGGCGGACGACCTCGCTCTTCGAGACCTCGTCGTCGACGTTCTTCTGCACGGCGTAGTGCGCGCTCGCGAAGGCGGCGATCGGTGCGAGGTGGGTGATGCAGAGGACTTGATGATGACGCGCGACGTCCGCGATCGCCGCGCCGATGCGTTCGGCGACCGCGCCGCCGACGCCCGTGTCGACCTCATCGAACACGTAGAGGCGCTCGGGCGCGCTGCCGGCGAGGACCCGCTTGAGCGCCAGGAGGGCGCGCGACAGTTCGCCTCCCGACGCGATCTTTCGGAGGGGCTTGGGCTCGATGCCCTTGTTGGGTGCGATGAGAAACTCGACCCGATCGATGCCCGTCGCCGAGAGGCGCGCTCCGCCCGCCGACAGCGCGGCGCCCTCTTCGCGCGGGGCGAGCGGCTCGACCTCGACCAGAACGCGCGCGCCGCCCATGCCCAGCGCACCCAGCTCGGATCCGATGGCTTTGCCGAGGCCGCTCGCCGCGCTCCTGCGCCGCTCGGAGAGCGCGAGGGCGCGCGCTTGGGCCGCAGGGAGCCGCTCCGCAAAGGCCGCCTCTTCCTCTTCGATGCGGCTCTCTGCGCTCGCCAGCTCCGAGAGCTCTGCGTCGAGGCGCGCCCGCGCTGCGAGCACGTCCTCTTCGGTGGGCCCGTGCTGCCTGAGAAGCGTCTCGATCCGGTAGAGCCGCTCCTCGACCTTCTCGAGGCGGTTGGGATCGGCGGCTTCGGCCTCGGCGTAGCGCGAGGCGGTCGCCGCCGCGTCGCGCAGATCCGCGAAGCAAGAGGCAACGCCGCTCGCGACGCCGTCGAGCGAGGGATCGAGCTCGGCAGCTGCGCGGAGATCCGCCGCCACCCGTCCGAGCTGATCGCAGATGCCGCCTTCGGCTTCGAGGCGGCTGGCCGACCGCTCGACGAGCTCGCGCAGCCGCCCCGCATGACGCAGGCGCTGGCGCTCATTTCGAAGCGCCTCGATCTCGCCGGCGCGGGGGGCGACGTCGTCTATCGTCTGGAGCAAGAAGCGGAGAAACGCTTCGCGCTCGGCGCGGGTCTTCTCGAGCGCGCGCCGCGCCCGGAGGCTCTCTTGCAGCGCCTCGAGCTCGCGCACTTGAGCCGCGAGCGCAGCGCGCTCGGTCTCGAGCTCGGCGAAGCGGTCGAGGTGATCGAGGTGTGTTTGCGGATCGGTGAGTGCCACACTCTCGTGCTGCGAGGCGACGTCGGCGAGCGCCGGAGCGATGGCTGCGAGCTCGGCGGCGGTGCAGAGCTTTCCGTTGATGTAGGCGCGCGACCTGCCCGAGCTCGAAACGACGCGGCGGATCGCGACCTCGGTGCCTTCGAGACCGAGCGAGCTCGCGCCCGCGCCGAGCTCGAAGAGCGCCTCGACCTCGGCCTCTTCTGCGCCCGGGCGAACGTGGTCGGCGCTCGCGCGGCCGCCGAGGACGAGCCCGAGCGCGCCGACGACGATCGACTTGCCGGCGCCCGTCTCGCCGGTGAGCACGTTGAGCCCCGGCTCGAGCGCGAGCTCGAGCTCGCGCATCAAGATGAAATTCTTTGCGCGCAAGACGCTGAGCACAGAGCCACCCTAGTCCGTGTCCTCGTGACGCGCGAGCGACTGCTCGCCCCGGCCGGTCATTGTTCGTCACCGCTCCCAGGGCCGCAAAACGTGAAACCCCCCTCACCGAAGGTGAGGGGGGCGGGGGGGTGAAACTACAGGCACCAGGTCGCCGAGCGGCGCAGCGCCACCAGTCTCAGAATGACGTCACTGCGGCGTCGCCGGGTTCGCAGAACCCTGGACGCGCGTCGGGAGCTTCGGCCTGAGGTTGCGGTTGTTGCCGCCCAGGCCGGGCTTGCCCGCGCCCTCGGCGAGCTTGCGCGAGAGCGCGCGGTTGTTGCCCTCGTGCACGCGATTGAACAGCGTGATCCCGTTGACCAGCTTGCCGACCTTCACCTCGGCAGGATCGGTCTCGGAGAGCGTGCGCATGTGGTTCAAGAAGCTGTCCGCCGGAGCGGCGACGAGCATGACCCAGGGGTCACGATCTTCCTTGTGCTCCTCGGCGTACTTGCGAAGCGGCGCGATCGCGGCGTCGAGCTTGGTGACCGCCTCTTTCGCCTTTGCCTGATCCCAGGGGCGCGCGACGAGCACCATCAGCGCATCGGCCGATGCTCGGACGACGCCGTTGGAGAGCTTCTGCGACTCGGTGTAGGCCGACGTGTCGATCGGGTTCGACGCCTTGAACTTCGAGAGCGCGGCGTCGACCTTGCTCAGGACCTCGGGGAGCTTCGCGAAGCCGTCGGTCAGCTTCTTGTGGAACTCCTTGCCCTTCGCGAAGTCGTCCGTCTTGTACTCTTCCTTCTGGTAGTAGGCGTTCGCTTCGCCGATCGTCTTCGAGAGCGGCAGCGCGAAATCGGCGAACTCCTTGAGCGCCGCGTCGAGCTCGGGAGCGGGCAGATCCTTGGTGTTGCCGGCGGCGACGTGGCACGCGCGGACGAAGCGCTCGTAGGGGACGGAGCGGATCCGCGCCATCGAAGCCGGGTCGCGAGCCGGAACGCCGGCGCTTCCGCTCGCGGCGACCTTGGGTGCACCCGAGCCGGCCGGCGGCGCGGCTGCCGAAGCGCGCGCGGTCGGAGTCGCGGTCGGCTTCGCCGTCGTGGCGACGGGCGCCTTGGCCGAGGGGGCCGTGGTGGCCTTTGCCGTCGCCGGCGCCTTCGCGCTGCCGGTCGGGGCGGGCTTGGCCGATCCGGCCGGGCCGGCGCTGCTCGAGCCGGCGGGCATCGGCTGCTTTACCGGAGGCGTCTCCATCGGCTCGGCCCCGAAGTCCGGGATCTTGTCCGGACCCGGCTCGCCGCCACCGAGGCTCTCGGTGTACGCGACCTGGGCGAGCTTGAGGGAAAGCGCGCCGTAGGCGCAGCTCTCGGCCTTGAAGGTCTTGGTCACCAGCGGGTCGGGCTTCTTGATTGCAGCAGCCCCGGGCTTCGCCGAGCCGGACGCGTTGGGATCGGGACCAGCGGGGTTATCGCCGCAACCAGTCGCACAGAGGGTCAAGACAAGGGCGCAGGCGCCGCCGGCGCTCGGAAGCAGCCTGAACGATCGCATCAAGAACCGCAGTGACATGATGGTCTCCTGGAGAACGGTCGAGCCCCCTCTCTTTCGAGAGGTTCGAGGGATGGGTGCGGGGCTCGGGGCGCATCCAATCACACGGTCCGACGTCGCGCGCAAGGACTGGGCGCTAGGCCTGGCGGCCGTCGGGGGGCCCCAACCTTTGTGCGCCATTTTCTGTTCCCTCGGCTACAATCGCGGGGTCTCGATGACCCAGGGTTACGTGCCGTCCCGCCGTTTTCCGGACGCCCCCCCGCTGTCGCCGGACAATCCGGGGCGGTTGGTCCCGGCGATTCTTGGTCAGCTCCCCGGCGCATTGCCCGGCCGAGCAGGCTCGCCGAGCGCCGCCGCGGCGCCTTCAGCGATGAAGCTGGCGCGAGAAACGGTGCCCGCGAGCACCGCGCTCGTGGGCGCGCTCGTCAACGGCCTACCTTTTGGAAACCAGACGCCTCCGCCCGGGATGATGGTGGCACCCGCCGCGGCCATCCCCGCCGCGCCCATCACGCCGCCCGCCGGCGCGCCGGTCACGCCGCCGGCCGCCGTCGTCGCCCCGCCCCCGATCGTCGCCCCGCCCGCATTCGTGGCGCCCCCGGCTGAAGCCAACGGCGCCGACCCCGCTCCGCCGCCGCGCATTCCCACGCCCCCGCCGGGGATGGTGGGAGGGTTGTCGACAGGCGGAGCCAACGGACAAGCGGCGCCCCTGGCGACCCCCGCCATGGGTGTCGAGCCGATGAAGCCGGCCTTCATCGGGGAGCCCGAGCCGCCGCCGCGGGTCGGGCCGATCGTTGGTGCTCCAACGAACGAAGAGGCGCCGCCGAGCTCCGGCTCGAGCGCTGCTGTGGCTGCTCCGCAGGCGGAAGTCAGCCCGTGGATGCGCGAGGTGGGGCAGCCGGCCTCGGCGTACAAGCCTGAGCCGGCGCCCGAGCCTGCCGCTCAGCCCGTCCCGCTGTCGCCCGTTTCCCGCGCCGAGCCGAGAACGTCGTCGAGCAGGCTTCCCATCGTGCTGATCGCCGTGGCAGTCGTCGCGATCGCCGGGGGCGTCGCCGCTTATCTCGTCGTGGGTCAGTCGAAGCGGCCCGACAAGACCGTGGTGACGGCGACGCCGGGCTCGACCTCCACGCCGCCGGCGGGACCGACGGCAGCACCCAGTCCCGAAACGGCGCAAACCGGCGGCACCGAGGTGCCGGCACCGACGGCGACCACCGCACCTGCACCGACGGGTGAGACGCTCAAGTCGCCGCCGCCGCCCCCTCCGCAGCCGGGCGTGGGCGTGGGACGACCGCCCCCGACGAAGCCGACGGCCCCGCCGGCCGGCGGACAGAAGTTCGATCCGTCGGGCATCTGACGCCGCTCGTGCGATGCCGTCGGGCCGTGGCAAGATGCGCGGATCCATGCCGCTCCGCCGCCTCACGATCGCCGATCTCGAGATCGAGGATGAAGCCTCGTTCTCTCACGTCGCGCTCTACGCCGACCTGAAGAAGGTGGTCCAGGATGCGAAGCTCGCGTTCCTCGTCCCGGAGCGCGGCGAGCTCTCGTGGGAGCGCGCGACGCTCTTGAACCTCACGTACTGGAGCGCCGGCGTCGCCGACGTCCTCGCGTCGCCGGTCGTCCCGGCCGACGTGATCGCGCACGTGGGCTGGCATCACCTCGCCGACAAGAATCTGAAGCCGAGCGTTTCGGCGCACGTGCTCGGCGAGAGCATCGCGAGCGCGTTCGACATGTATCTCGTGGGACGCTTGCTCGGCCGATCGCCCGACGCTGCGTTCCTGGAGAGCCAGGTCCCGCGCATGGCAGAGGTGTGGGAAAGCGCGGGCGCCACGGCCGAATCCTTCGAGGCGCTTCTCGGCGAGGTCGCCGAAGAGCCCGAGCGTGCCTTCGAGGATCTGCGCGAGCTGCTCTTCGACGCGACGATCGCTCTGTCGCGCGCGGGCGACGCACTCGAAGCCGATCGCGCCCTCGCGCGATCGGCCGGCCACCGGTTCGCGCCGCTCCTTCATCACTTCGAGCTCTCGACGTGGGTGCTTCGCTCGAAGCTCGAAGCAGCGGAGCGTGGCAGAGAGGACGACGGCGCCGACGCACGCGCGGTGGACGAAGCGTTGCGCTCTGCGCCGGATGCGGTCAGATGGCTCGAAGAGCGCTGGGTGCTGGGGGCGAGATGAGCGACGACGAAAAAGACAGCGTGCCGCCGAGCTCGGACGCCGAGCCCATCAGCTTGCGCGAGATGGAGCTCGAGCCGGTGAGCCTCCACGACATCGAGCGGATCCTGGCTCCGGGAAAGTCGCCGCCGAAGCTCGGTGAGGCAGCCCCCAAGGCTGCGCCGAGGCCGAAGGCGGCCGCGCCGAAGCAGGCACCTCTAGCCGAGAAGAAGGTCGCAGAGGCGAAGGAGAGAGAGACGGCGAAGAAAGAGGAGACGGCGAAGAAAGAGGAGACGGTGAAGGAGCCGCCGGCTGCGAAAGCGCAGCCCGAAGCAGATGAGCCCGCGCCCGACTCGGCGCTCACCGATCTGCGCCGCCTCTCCCTCGCCGGGCAGCAGCCCGCCCCGGCGCGCGATGCCAAGGTGGTCGACATCTTGAACCTGGGCGGCGCGGAGGCCCCGAAGGTCGAGAGCAAGGAACCCAAGCCGGCCGCAGACGACAAGGACGACAAGAAGGCGCGACCGCGTCCGCCGCTCAAGAAGCGGTCCGAGCCTGCGAGCGAAGTGCTCGATCTCAAAGCGCCGAGCTCGACGCGACCGCCTCGCGAAAAGCGGAGCGTCACGCCGGCGAGCCCGATTGCCACAGCCAAGGCAGAGCTCCCGAAAGAGGACAAAGAGGCGAAAGAGGAAACGTCGCTCGCCGATGCGCCGGCTCCCGCCGTCGACGAGCCCATCGTCGCACAGCCTCCGTCGAAAAAGTCGACGCGGCCTGCTGCGCGATCGGTGCCGCCGAAGTCCGAACGTCCGAAGTCGGAAGCACCCAAGCCCGAGCCCAATGAGAAAGCCGGTGGAGGCAGCCGCGTCGTCGTCTATGCCGCAGCCGCCGCCGTCCTTTTGGGTGTCGGGTACATGCTCGGCACGCGCAACGACACACCGGCGACGCCGACCGCGGCGCCGACGGTCACGGTCGTCGTGACCGAGCGGGCTGTCGCCGAGCCCGCGCCGACGACGCCGATGGCGGCGCCCGAACAAACGACGGACGCGACTTCGCACGCACCGGCGAAGGCGCCGGCTCTCGCCGGCACCGTCGGGCCAGGTCCGGGACCGGCGACGACCGGCGCACCTGCAAAGACGGGCGAGGCGACTGCGGCGCCCGAAGCGACGACTGCTGCGCCTGCGAAGACCTCGGCCCCCGCAGCAGGCGGTGGCCCGTTCGACAAGGCGGCGGCGAGCGCTGCGCTCAACGCCGCGGGGGGAAAGGCTGCTGGTTGCAAGAAGGCCGGCGATCCGAGCGGACAAGCGAAGGTGCAGGTGACGTTCGCCCCGTCGGGCCGCGTCACCCAGGCCAACGTCGTCGGTCCGCCCTTCGCGGGAACGCCGACCGGCGGCTGCATCGCGCTCGCGTTCAAGAGCGCGAGCATTCCGCCTTTCGACGGCGATCCCGCGACCGTGAGCAAGACGGTCTCGATCCCTTGAGCTTCAGGCGGCGAGAAAACGCATCCGGCGGCGGCCGACCGCGAGGCGATACAGAGCCTCGTACTGCCTCGCGGCGTCGCCCCATCCCATGCGCTTCTGCATCGAGCGGACCTGCATCGAGCGAAAGCGATGCGGGTCGTGGCGGTAGACGTCGACGGCCCACGCGGTCGTCGCGGCGAGCGAGCCGGCGCTCAAGGCTTCGAGCTTGAAGCCCGTCTGACCGTTCTCGACCGTGTCGTCGAGGCCGCCGATCGCGCGAACGATCGGCAGCGTGCCGTAGCGCTGGCTGTACATCTGGTTCAGCCCGCAAGGCTCGTAGCGCGACGGCATCATGAAGAGGTCGGAGCCCGCCTCGATCCGATGCGCGAGGCCCTCGTTCATTCCGATCCACGCGCGGAAGTTGTGGGACGTGTGCGAGCGCGCCGAGAACGAATTCTCTGCCCAGCTCTCGCCGGAGCCCAAGATGACCACCTGCGTCCCGAGCGCGAGGATGTCGTCGAGCGCTTCGGCGATGACGTCGATCCCTTTCTGACCGACGAGGCGCGAGACCATGCCGATGAGCGGTACGTCGGGCCGCTCGGGCAAGCCGAGCTCGCGCTGGAGCGCCGCCTTGCACGCAGCCTTGCCCGAGAGGTCCTGCCAGGAGAACGGCGCGGCGACGAACGGGTCATTTTCCGGATTCCAGGCGTGCTCGTCGATGCCGTTGAGCACGCCGACGACGTCGCTCCCACGCTGGCGAAGGAGGAAGTCGAGCCCTTCGCCTCCGCTCGGCGTCTGGATCTCCATCGCGTAGCGAGGCGACACCGTCGAGACGATCGTCGAGTGCACGAGGCCCCCCTTGAGGAGGTTGAGCTGACCGTGCATGTCGAGCGACGCGAGCGCCGGTCCGTCCCAGCGGAGGCCCGACTGCGGAAGCTGGTTCTGCTGGAACCAGCCTTGGTAGCCCATGTTGTGGATCGTCAGCACCGTCGCCGCGCGGCCGAGCGCCGTGTGCCGCTCCTCGGCGTCGAGCAGGACCGGTACGAGACCCGTCGGCCAGTCGTGCACGTGAATCACATCCGGCTCGAAGCCCAGGTACCTGCAGAGCTCGAGCGACCCGCGCGAGAGAAAGGACCAGCGCTCGAGATCGTCACCGAACGAGCCGTGCTCGTCGTTGTAGATCCCGCCGCGATCGAAGAGCCGATCGTGCTCGAGCAGGTAGAGCGGCACCGGCGGCTGACCGGCACGCGCGCTCTTGAGATCGGCGCGGCGCACGCCGGCCCAGGCCGTGTGCGCGCCGAAGGGAACGCCGAGGCCGCCGGCGAGCAGCTGCGATTCGAACTTCTTCGTGGATCGATACCGCGGCAAGACGACGCGAACGTCATGACCTCGCGCCGCGAGCGCGAGCGGCAATGCGCCGACCACGTCGCCGAGCCCGCCCGCCTTGGCGAACGGAAAGCACTCAGGCGACGTGAAGAGGATCTTCAGGCGCGGCATCCGGGCCCAGACCTACACCGAAGAGGGACTCGATTGCACGGTTCTTGTCCACGCCGAGAATCGGCGGGTCAATAGGACCCGCTCGCGCCGCCGCCGCCGGAGCGGCCGCCTCCGCCTCCGCTCGAGAAGCCGCCTCCACCGCCGCCTCCGCGAAAGGCGCCGCTGAGCAGCGCGAACAGGACGTAGCGAAACGGCGGGAAGACGATCGAGAGCAGAATCAACAGGCCGATGAGGACGATCATCCCGATCGACCCGAACGGCGATGACGGAGCCGTCTTCGGTGTCTCGCCGGAGGGTTGGCTCACCGGAAGATCGCCCGCGAGCGCGGTAGCGATCGCCGAGGTTCCCTGATCGACGGCCTTGTAGAGATCGCCCTCGCGCATCGCCGGCGCGACGTGGTTGCGCAGAATCTCCGCCGACTCGATGTCGGTGAGCTCGCCGCCCACGCCCTTTCCGGTCTCGATGCGGATGCGGCGCTCGTTCGGTGCGATGACCAGGAGGGCGCCGTTGTCTTTGCCGACGTCGCCCACCTGCCACGTGTTGAACGTGTCATAGGCGACGTCCTCGATGTTGTATCCCTCGAGCGACGGCACGACGAACGCAACGACGCTGAAGCCCTTCTCCTTGCGAAAGGCTTCGAGCCGCGCGTCGAGCGACGCGATCTGCTCGCGCGTCAGCGTGCTCGTGCCGTCCACGACGTAGCCTTGGAGCGGCGGCGGCTGAAACTTCGCCGCTGCGGCGTCGCGCGCGAGCGCGATCAGGACGCCGAAGATCGCCAACAGCGCCATCACCCCCCTCGCCACGCGAGGGGGGCCGGGGCGGTGAAATCGCAGCGCAGACGCCATCGAGCACTCCAACGTCGTGGTCTTGGAACTACGTCAGAAGCCGACGGTGGGGACCGTGTCGATGCCCGGCGCGCCTTGGTAGTACTGGCGCGGCAGGAACGGCTTGCCGGTCACCTTGTTCACGACCTTGCCGCGGATCTTGGCGAGCTCGGCGTTGTAGTCGCGCGCGGCGGCGTTGTACTCCTCACGCGAGCGCAGGATTCGATTCTCGGTGCCTTCGAGCTGCACCATGAGATCGCGGAACGCCTGGTTCGCCTTCAAATCGGGGTACGACTCCTGGATTGCGAGGAGCTTGCCGAGCGCACGCGTGAGCTCGCCTTGCTTCTCTGCGAGCTCCTTCATCTTCTCGGGGTTCGCGAGATCCTCTTCCGAGAGCTTCACGCTCGTCGCGGCGGCCCTCGCCTGCATGACGGCGGAGAGCGTCGCCTGCTCGTGCGCTGCCGATCCCTTGACCGTCGCGACGAGGTTCGGGACGAGATCGGCACGGCGCTGCAATGAGGCTTCGACGTTGGCCCACTTCTCGGCCGCGACCTGATCCTTCTGAACGAGGACGTCGTAGCTCTGGCACGCGAGCGTCAGCGGCAGGGCGATCAGCACGAGCAGCGCGAGGGCGGCTCGGCGCACGAAGGTGAGCGCCGGGGCTTTGCGCCTCCACGCTCGGGGGCTTTTTTCGGCGGACAGGCTCCTTCGGGAGTTCATCCCGGGGGCTGGGTACAAGGCGCATGCCGGACCGGGGGGCTTTCGTGCCGAAGCAAGCGGGGTTGGGGCCCCGCGCGCAGGGTCGGAAGGAGAGGAACTGGGGCAAATGGTCACAGCTTTCGCTTCCGTCCCCACCCCGAAGAATGAGACCCTCCCTCCTTATGCGTTCGTTTTCCCCTTTGCGTGTGCTCGTTGGTCTAGCTCCGCTTGGCGTCATCGCCCTCGGGGCGTCGCTCGGCTTCATCGGCTCCGGCTGCGGCGCTGCGGACGCCGTTCGCCCGGAAGCTCCGACGGCCGACGAGGCCACGGGCAAGAAGTGCGACCCCAAGGCGGAGATCACCAATGTGTTCGTGGTCGATCTGCCGCCGGAGACGCGCAGCGATCTCGAGCTCGCGCTCGGCACCGGTTCGCTCGCGGTCGCGTCCTTCGACTGCAAGGAGGTCAAGATCCTCCGGAACTGCAAGGCGTCGGGCGCGTATGCGTTCCGTGGGACGAGCGCCAAGGAGCGCGTGCTCTCGCTCGAGAACGGGGATGCGATCCGCGCAGCGCTGCCGCTCGGTGGAGCGGGCATCGCTGCGAGCTTCGAGGCCGAGGCGTCGACGGGGATGAAGTTCGATCTCGGTCTCGTCATCGCGGGCCAAATGGTCGGCTCGTCGTCGTCGTTCAGCGCGGCGGAGCTCACGGGCAACTGCGTCGGGGCGACCCACGTGATCACAGCCGCCAAGATGGGCGCCTTCGCGATGGGTACGAGCTCCAAGGCCGAGCTGAAGACCGCTGCCGAGGTGTTCGGTGCGGGCGCGGGCGCGAGCAGCAACTCTTCGAAGCTCACCAAAGCGCGCGATGGGTCGCTCAAGGCTTGCGAAGCAGCGGAGTCGGGAAGCGAGAAGGCGCCCAAGGGCTGCGACGCGCTCCTCGCCCTCGAGGTCACCAAGCTCGCCGCCGACGTCGGCGAGGTCGAAGACGGCGGGATGGGCAATCTGATCCTCGGCCTCATGTTCTCGGAGATCGCATGCAAGAACGCCGCGGAGTGCGAGGCCGGATGCAATGCAGGCAAAGGCCGGCAATGCACCGCGCTCGGCGTGGCGCTCGTCGATGGCGGTCTCGAGGAGAAAAACCTGCCGCGAGGGCGCCAGCTGCTGAAGAAGGGTTGCGAGCTCGGGGACATGAAGGGCTGCTCGGCCTACTCGGACGTGATCGCCTTCGTCGACTCGCGCGGCGAGCCCCACCGCGGCGGGAATACCGCCGCCATGGGTCCAGGACAGGCCGGCGAACCGCATCGACTTGGTCCCAAGCGCGGGCATCAATTTCTGCCCGGTATTACGCTCCGATCCGTAAGAGACGAAGCCATCGATGTCGGAGGGGTCGATGCCGGCGTCCTCCGCTGCCGCGACGATCGCACGCAACGCAAGCTTCATCTCCGGATCGGGCGACGTGCCCCGCTTGTAATAGGGCGTGGCGCCGATACCGACCACCGCCGTGGCACCGCGGAAGCCGCTCATGCCGCCGCCTCCCAGACCATCGTGGCATAGCCACGCGAGCGTTCCTCCGCCGGATGGATGGTGCCGTTCACCGGCATCCCGCATGCCAAATCCGGCGGATCCCCGACCAGCATCCCCGGCACCCGCACGCCGCCGGCGTGAGGAAGTTCCACCAGCACGGTGACATAGGGCAGGTCGCCGCGCCGTTCCTTCAGCACATCGGACACCATGTGGTTGCGGGTCCAGGCATAGACGACGCCCTTTGGCGCGACCTCTTCCCAGCCGATCTCCCATGACCCGCAGGTGCCGCAGCGGAAGTGCGCCGGCATCATCCAGGTGTGGCAATTGCGGCAACGCGCGATGCGAAACTCGCCATTTTCGAGCGCATCCCAGAACGGCCCGTCCGCGCCGATCCCGCCCCGCATTCGCGCCGTTGCCGCCACTTCACCTCTCCTCATTGTTGCAGACCGGGATATCGTCACCCACGCCCATGTCAACAATTGAGAATGATATTCTTGATGGAGAATATCCTTAGCTCATGTGCACCGTCTTGGTCACCATATGCGCCGCGACGCCCTCGGGTCCGTCCTCGGAGCCGTAGCCGCTGTCCTTCATCCCGCCGAAAGGGCTGTCGGGCCAGCTCAGGCGCACGCCGTTGAGTTCGCGCTTGTCGAGGCTTGAATTCCAGTGGTTGAACACCTCAACATGCCAGTCCTCGGTCAGGCGCATGTTGGCTTCGCTAATCAGCGGTGAGGTCTCATCAGTTTCCACGCCGCCATCGATCTGCACCAGGCGATCATTGCTGTAGAGCTTCTGGGCAATGCGCAGGCGCAGGGTTTCCTCCCCGGTTTGCGGGTCGAGAAAACGTGAGCTGAGGGCGAGGGTGCTGCTTTCCTCGTCGCCGATGCGGTCGTAACCGGTAAACCGGTTCTCACGGAACAGCGCCGCATAGGAGGGCGTGAGTTCGTCCGAGTCGAACAGCGGCAGCGTGGCTTGCTCGGCGTACTCGACGCGGTTGAAGAAGATGCGGGGTTCGAGGGTCTGGATAA
>JBGTSH010000087.1:0-31690 GCA_041940405.1 Polyangiaceae bacterium | reverse complement strand
CGCCCAGATCACGCCGACGACGGCGAGCGAGACGCTCCCTTCGGTGTCGGCGAGGGACGACGCCTCTTTCCCGTCGAGCGGGTAGAGGACGAGCTTCGGGTTGCAGCCGCAGTCGTAGGACTGGCGGACGTACAGTCCGGCCGGGCTGGCGCCCACGAGGGACGTCGTCGTTCCGGGGGCCCACGCTTCGACGACGTGGCGTGGAAGGAGAGCGGGCGTGCTCGGATCGATCTCATAGATGTCGAGGTCGGGCGTGTCGTTCGGCTCCTTCTCCTCTCGCGCCAAGAGGACGAAGAGGCGATCGCTCGTCGTCGCGAGCTGCCCAGGGCCCCGCAGGTCCATCACGCGTTCGAGCTCCGGCACCGCGCGGGACCAGCGGTAGAGGCCGGGGGCACCGCCTGCAGTACCGGTGAAGTAGATCGCGTCGCCGATCACTGCGCCACCCCCCAATTCCTCGAGCGTTGCGACGTCGTCGACCGCTCCGCTGCATAGGTCGATGGCGCGCAAGCGAGCGCTGGTCCGGTCCCCGAAGAACACCGTCTCGCCCGCGCCGCGCAGCCAGCCTGACTCGAACGCCAAGTCCGTCGCGACCACTGTCGCTGTGCTCGTGATCGCGCCGCCACAGACGGCCGGCCTCGGCTCGGGCTCGGGCTCGGGCCCGGGCTTGGGCTCACGCTCGACGACGTCGACCGTGGAGCACCCGAACGCCGCGCCGACCAAGGCAAGGAGAGGGAGGAGTCGCATGGGGGCGGCCCGGCGGAGCAACGAGCGTGCCCGGGCGATTCTGCTGAGAATCTCGAAGGGCCGCCGCCGGGTCGTGTCAGCCTGTGCCTCGCAAGGGAACCGCTGGCTGAGCCTCACTCCTTGACGCCGGCGTAGTCGATCGTGACCCGGTACGGGTCGTCGGTGTTCTGGTCGTTGAACGCGACCCAATAGCCGCCCGTGACCCGGTTGATGGTGAACTGCTTGAGGTGGTGATCGCCGTTGTCGAACTCGAAGTCGAAGCCCGAAAGGATCGCCTGAGCTCCCGTCGCCTTCTGCGTGTTCACCTTCACCAGCTGCTCGCTGTTCTTGCGGGCGGCCGAGGCGGTCGCTGCTTCCTGCAGAAGGCTCTTGTGGATGAGCGTGTAGTCGATCGTCACGTCGAACTTCGACCACGTGTTGCCCTTGAGCATGACGTCGATCTTCTTGTCGGCCACATTCGGCCGGATGGAGATCCGCCGGACGTTCGCCTCCTTCTCTCGTTCGAAGTAGAAGCCTCGCAGGACGAAGACCATGTCGTTCATCGACTGGTTGGTGGCAATCGTACGGGTGATGTCGAGCTTGCAGTCGGCGTAGCACCCCGCTTTTTTGACCCGTGTAGAGGTCAGGTTCCACGGGATCTTCGTGTACTTTGCATTGAGCTTGAACGGATTCCCGCCGTCCTTGTCGGCCATCGCGACGTTGATGCGGTCGACCGAAGGCAACAGTCCCAGCTTGTAAATCTTGTGGTCGCCGTCCGTGAAGTCGAGCGAGAAGCTCTGCAGCGCGCTGCTCGTGACGAGGCCCGTCTTGACGACGTGCGTCTCGCCCGCGAGGTTGCTGCCCGACGCGGTGATTACGTCCCAGCCGGCCGCGCCGGCGATGGCGGTGACGCAGGCGGTGGCGGCGGCGAGGGCGAAGGAGATTCTAGGTTTGCTCATGTCGGGAGGCTCCGGATGCTTGGTGGCTCTGCTGCGGCGCCGGTGATCGAGGCGCGACATGCTCCAAAGCAAACCGTAGGTCCTCGTACCTTCATGTGCTTGAGCGCCGCCCCAACGTCTCCTCAGCAACTGCGAGCTTGTTCCCAAGCTTCACTCAGCGGCCGCTCAGCACGTGGCGCGCGGTCTGAGCGAGAACGACGGATCAGCCGAGCACTTCCGAGACCTCGACCGTGAGCGCGGGAAGCGGCGCGGCGCCGGCTGGCGGCTTGGCGTAGCGCATGGCGTTGAACTTCTCGCGGTTCTCCCAGACGGCGATCGACGTGACCTTTCCGGTCTTGGGCTCGCGGGACAAGAGAGCGGTCGTGACGCCTGCTTGTGCTCGCAGCCAAGCTTGGTAGGCGAGCGCCTTCTGAAACGAAGGCACATCGGGCGCGGCGTGCGTCGCCACGCGACAGATAGGGCGAAGCGCGGGGTCGGCGATCTCGGCCGACGATGCGCCGGCGGCTTGCATCTGCGGCTTGGATGGAGCCGGCGCGGGTGGGGGCGGAGGGGCGATCGGCGCGGGCGGCGCTGGTGCGACCGGCGGCGCCGCTGCGGCCTGTGGGGTTGGCGCTGCCGGAGGCGGGATCGCGATCGCCGGCTTCGCTTCGGGCATCGGCGAGAGGTTTTCCCTCACCCACAGCACGCCGATCAGCTCCACAGAGTCGGCGCCCTCGACCTTGAGATCTTCGGCCTCGACGGTTCGTCCGCGCACCTGGAACGATCCGATGCGCGTGCCTTTGGCATCGACGACGTCGAACTTCCCGCCACCCAGCACCTTCGCGTCATAGGCGCGATCGTCGATGTAGATGCGGTTCCGGACGACCCTCGTCGTACGAGACATGACACCTATCTTACAACGCAGTCGCTCGAGCTGCGTGCGGCGCGACGATGGCCGCACGATCGCATGACAGGTTGATGGACAGGCTCGGCAAAGCTTGCTTATCGTGTCCTCCCTGGGGAGGGACAGCCTTGTCCAAGGAGCCGACAGAACCGCTGGTGCCGCGCGTGTACGATGACGATGTCGATGCCGACGACGCCGCCGTGCCGATCGTCAACGCCTCGTGCCATGTCTGCGGAATTTCCGCGCCACCGACACGGTCGGCACACACGCTGATTTCCTCCAAACACGGCTGGCGGCTGCTCCGCGGCGAGGGTGATGGGGATGCCGGAGGCGTGCAGTGGAACTGCGCGAGCTGCTGGAAAGCGCGCACGCCGGACCGCTGAGCGCCGCGCGAACGCGTTACTTGCTGCCGGGACGGTAGAAGCCGACGGCCACCAGGGCGCGCTCGACACGCGGGTCGCTCCGGCACGCGGTGAGTGCCGGAGCGAGCTTCACGAAGACAGCCGAGTACTCGGGATGCGGTGCGCTCGCGGGCTTCTCGCCTTTCTGGATGGCGACGAGATCGACTCGCACCTTTTCCGCCCGATCGTGGTTGGCCTCGACCCAAGCCTGCATCTTCTCACCGGCAGCGGCGCAGTCGCCCTTCGACGCGATCCAGATGTCGGCGAGCGCGCGGTGGACGGCGAGCGTCTCGTCATTGTTCGCCGTTGGCTGCTGCCCGCAGCCGATGGCGAGCACGCACGCGAGGCAAGCGAGCGCGGCGAGCCGAGCGGGCGACATCGCGCGATCGAACGCGAGGAGACCTCGGTGCGCAAGGGGAACGACGTCGCTGCTGCGCCGTCCGAGCGGCACGCGTCGATGGGACGCACGCGAAGGCAATCGGCTAGTATCGGTCGATGATCTCCTCCGCGCACACCCTTGCCTCGTGCAGCCTCGCGTGCGTGCTCGTCGTGGTGGTCGGGTGCGGCGACGAGTCCGGCAGCGGCACTGCCGGCGGTGGAGCGGGAGCTGCAACCGCGGGCGGATCGGGGGCTACCGGCTCCGGGAGCTCGAGCGCGACAACGACCACCCAGGGACCCGCGACAGGGAGCTCGACCACCGGTCAGGGCGGAGCGGGCGGCGGCTCGACGCCGAGCCCCGGCTGCGGGCTCGCCGATCCGCCGTCGGGCGAGCTGACCATCGATGTGGGTGGCGTGACCGGCGACTACGTCATCTCGGTCCCAGCAGCCTACGATCCCGAGCATCCGTATCCTCTCGGCTTCGCATTTCACGGCGCCGGAAGGACCGGGCCGCAGTGTCAGGCAGGAGACTGCGCCGGCTTCCAGAGCGTGATGCAAGACGATGCGATCCTCGTCTACATGACGTCCATCGCCGGACCGAGCTGGGGTGACGACTTCGATCAGAACTCCGACTTCTTCGAGGCCGTGCTGGGCCACGTGCTCGAGTCGTACTGCATCGACGTCGATCGGGTGTTCGCGGCAGGCACCAGCTCGGGCGCTCATTTCAGCAACGTCGTCGGCTGTCGGTTCGGCGACAGGCTCCTCGCGATCGCACCGGTGGCCGGCTACCTGCCCCAGAGCGACGGCTGCGTGGACAACGTCGCCGCGCTCGTGATCCACGGCTACGCGGATCCGAGCTTTCCCTTGGGGGAGGAGGCCCGGGACTTCTGGCGCGACCAAAACGGATGCACCGCCGAGACGGTGCCGACCATCGCCGAGGTTCATGCGAGCGTGCTCGCCACCGACGAAAGCTATGCGTGCGCGGACTACCAGGGCTGCAATCCGGGGCTGCCCGTCACCTGGTGCGAGCATAGCGAGGGTGGCTACGACGGCACGACGCACGGTTGGCCGCTCGTCGGCGGACAGCTGATCTGGGATTTCGTCAGCGCCCTCTGAGAACGGGCGCGGAAAGGAGGCTCACGGGAGCAGCCGGAATCCGCGGTAGACCTCGTCGGGCTCCAGACCGAAGGGCTCGCTGCCCTCGACGCAGACGACGAACAGCGTCTCCGTCGTGGTGGCCAGGACGATATCGACCTTGGAGGAGATCCTGACGCGATTGGCGTCCAGCGCGCCCAGCTTGGCAGGCGCGCGCTCCGGCACGTCCGAGCCCTTGGCGATCCTCCGGATGAGCTCCTGCTCGAGCATGCTCGCGATGAAGTCTCCGGACGCGTCGCCGAGCGCGATCGCCATGATGGTCGCGGCGCGCTTTCCCTGCCGCGCTTCGTAGAGGACCATTTGTGCGGGGCTCTTCTTCGCCTCGAGCGTCCAACCTTTTCCCGGCAGCTCGATCTCGAAGCCGAAGCGATCGCTGATGAGGTGGCCCTCGCGCACGACGGACTCTTCTATCGGCCGGGTGGCGAAGTCGATGCCGTCGAGGAACGCTCGGGTCACCGGATCGGCCGCTTGGACGTTGCTCGTGAAGCCCGACACGGCGACGTGCACGACCGTCGCGCCGATCGTGATCGAGACGATGTCCATCGAAGCGTCCTCGCCGTAGAGCAGGTACCCGAACCGGCTGCGGGCGTGCGAGCCGAGGGCGGGGGCCGAGCCGGCGGACAATCCCGAGGCGTCGACCGCGGTGAGGCGGGACGCGAGGTCGCGCTGCGCGGCGGCGATGTCGCCCCCGGGCTCGTAGGCTCCGATGGAGACGACGGTCTCGATGCCGAGCTTGGGTTGTGCGGTGTGAAGGACGACGCTCGGATCGCGCCCGTCCTCGACGGCGATCCGAAACGTGTCCTTCGGCAGGTCGGCACGGATGCCTTTGCCATAATGCACGAACCGCCCACCGCGCACCGCCTGCTGAGGGCCGGTCTTGCGAAACCCTCGCTTTGGCAGCGAACGCTCCAGCTCTGCCACCTTCTCCGCGGAGAGCACCGTCGTGCTCGCTCGGGCGAGAGCGACGCGCTCGACCATCTGGCTTCGCAGCGACGGCGCGTAGGTGACACGAAAGACGAGGAGCCGATCATCGATGCGCTCGAACGCGAACAACGTCTCGAACGCCCCGGTTCGAAGGGCGCCCGCTCCGATCGGGTCGGTGGTCCGCGTCGCCGAAGCCGAGGGCACGACGACGGGCGTCACCTCGCCTGCTGCTTCGGCCCATCGCGTGCGCAGCGCCTCGATGGGCGTCGCGGGCGCGGGCAGCGAGTCGATGATCACATCCCCGCCGACCGCCGCAATCTGCGCGACGGCGTTTCGATCGATCTCGGCGACGAGTCGCGGCCCGCCGAGCGTGGTGCCCGCGGGAGCTTCGACGCGGAGCCGGTGGGGCACGCTGGCGAACGTGCCGCCGCGGATCCGATAGTGCGGGGTGTCTTCATCGGGGCTTGCTGCTGTGACGTTGCGGCCGAGAACGGTCCCTTCGAGCAGCGTCACCACGTCGGCGGCGGGCGGAGGTTTGCACTCGAGGTCGCGCCGTTCCATCTCGGCGAAGCGCAGGAACCAGCCGTCTCGCTCGAGGACCGTGTGGCGCTGCCGATAGGAGAACCCGAGCGTGGTGTTGTCGGTCTCGAACGTCGCCGCATCGCGCCCGAGAAACGTGATGCGCGACACGTCTCCCGCTCGCTGCAAGCCCGGGACGGCGGTGCGCAGCGCCGTCGCCATCTCGATGAGGTCGACGCCGGGCGCGTACTCGGCGGTCACCATCAACATGCAACCCTTGAGCTCCATGACCTGCGCGATCGCGCCGGAGTACGCGCGCTGCGCCTCTTCCTGGCGCAGCATCTTGTAGCCTTTGCCCGGCCACTTCAGACGGAGACGGAAATCGTCGTCTACGATGTCGTCGGTCGCGTCGTACGTCGACGTCGGCAGGACCTTCTTCTCGGCGTCCTCGCGGGCCTGCTCGGCTTGCTTGGCACGCTCCTGGTAGCGCTTCGCCCCGTAGTAGGCGAGCGAGCCGAAGAGCGCCACGACCACGACCGCTAGGGCGGCGATGATGGCGACGACCGGGCCCTTGCCTCGGCCGGGAGGCTTGGGGGCCGGGCCGTACGGCGGATAGGGACCGTAGCCGTGCGGCCCGGGGGAGTAGGGACCTCGAGGATCGGGTGTGTACGCTCCGGGTCGGTCGGGCTGCATTCGAAACCCCACCGAGCACGCTCGCACGGATCCGGCACGGCGTCAGTGCGGTACGTCCGCGTGCTAGCCCTTCGCCGGCGCGCGCCGGTGCTCGCGGTAGAGCCGCACGGCGAGCTGCCACGTGGGCCGCGACTCGAAGGGTCGGAGGAAGTCGACCAGGTGGCGCGGAACGTCGGACTCGCTCGGCCAGCGCACGAGGTGCTCCGGGGGTCGCACGCTCGGCCCGAGCAGCGCGGCGACGGTCAGATCGAGGCGCGTGATCCGCTCGCCGAGCAAGAACGGACCGCCCGTCTCGGCGAGGAGGCGATCGGTCTCGTCGAACGCTCGCGTGTAGCGCTCCCTCGCGGCTCGGACTGCGTCGGGCGAGATCCGGTACTGGCGCTTCACGCCGTGCCGCAGGAGCGGGAACACCGCCCGGACGATGGGCCTCGACCAATTCGGCGCGCCCTGGGTGAAGAGGTCGACGACGATGTCGGGGCGGTCCAGGAGCGCATCGTAAAAAACTTGCTGGGTGCCGAGGCCGAAGCCCTTGTCGGCGAGGCGTTCGAGCTCCTTTGCACGTGCGGCGTGAGCATCCGGCACCGCCAGCGTCTTCGCTCCCAGCCGCTCTTCCAGGTAGTCGAGGATCGGGCCGGAGCCCTGGATGACTTGGCCGTCATGCTCCAGAAGAGGAACGGAAGACTTCTTCGCGCGCCGCCGGACGATCGGGAGGTGAGCACCCGGTATCAGTGCGCGCTCCTCGTAGGGAATGCGAGCATGGTCGAGCGCCCAGCGGACCTTCTCCGAGAAGTGCGAGATCCTGAACGTGTAGAGTCGCGGCTGCACGCCGGCACCGTACAACAACCCCGAGGCTACGGGGACGAGAGCCGCCGATGCACCGTTCGCTCCGCGATCGCGCCGAGCGCCTCGACGATCGAGACGGCCGCGATCGTCGCGACAGCTGTCCGACGGCGAACGCCGGGAGCCAAAGGCCGAGCGGTCGCGATGACGGCGCGAGCCGCGATGGCGGCGAGGGCCGGGAGCGGCGCCGCCCTTCGGGTGAGCCTTGCGAGACGTGGCGCTCGGGATCCGACGACATGAGGCGCCAGCGATGATGCGTCCGCGCCGCGAAGGAGGTGGATGCGGAGCCATTCGCCGCGTCCCTCGGGGAACGCGTGCTCGATTCGCGCCTCCTCGGCGTGGTGCACCACGACGCCTTGGGCAGCGAGGGTCAACGCGAGCACCTGACATTGGCCATGGAACATCTCTGGGATGCTGGGATAGCCGGCGAATGCATCGCGCGCGAACGCGACATTGTTGGCGAAGAAGTTCTCTACCCCGCTCGGAGCTCGAGGCGACGCGAACATCGGAAAGTCGAGGATGGTCTCGAGCGCCCGCGCCGGGCCACCTGCGTAGACCGTGCGCCCGGCGACCACCCTCGCTCTGCCGTTCACGATCGGCTCGACGATCGCGTCGAGCCAGCCCGGCGCGGGGTTGCAGTCCCCATCGATGAACGCGACCACGTCGCCGGTGCTGGCCGCGAAGCCGGTGTTCTTGTGCTCGTAGTAGCCGCTACCGCGAGGAAGCTCGATCCATCGCACGTCCGCGTGCCGAGCGCGGAGCACGGAGGGGAGCCCCTCGTGGGTCACGATGATCTCCGCGCGGGCGGACGCGGGCGCGAGCTTCGCGAGGAGAGAGCCGATCGCAGCGCCTACAACCTCAGGCTCGCGGGAGAGATTCCAGGTCTCGATCACGATCGTTCGTTCTATGGTCATTTGTAGGGCCTACGGGTGACGGCTCGGTAGATGTCGAAGGTGCCGCGCGCGGCGGTGGCGAGGTCGTAACGGCGCGCGTGCAGGTGGGCGGCGCTGCCCATTCGCGCACGCGCCTCTGGGTCGTCGAGGAGAACGCGCAAAGGACCCGCGAAGCGCGACGGCGGCGCGACGAACCCGGTGACGCCGGCAATGACGTTCTCGCTGGCTGCGCCGCTCGGTGCCACGACGACGGCGAGCCCGGATGCTTGTGCCTCGACGACGGCGTTGCCGAACGTCTCGGTCTCGCTCGGGAAGGCGAACACATCAGCCGAAGCGAGCACGGCCGCGAGGGACTCTCCTCGGAGCGGCCCGGCGACGATCACTCGATCTCCGTTGAGCTCGGCAGCGTTGGGTCCTTCTCCGACGAGGAGAAGCGTCGGCGCCAAGCCGCTCCTCAGGAGCTCTCGGTGAGCGGCGAGGAGCGCGGCGAGGTTCTTCTCCCGCGAGAAGCGACCGACATAGACGATGACGGGCTCGTCGCCGATGCCGAACCTCGCCAGAAGTGCGCGATCGCGACGCGAAGGATGGAACAGCTCGAGGTCCACTCCTCGCGGGACGCGCACGATGCGAGGCGCGGGCACTCCGTACGAAAGGAGGGTCTCCGCCGCCGCGCGCGACGGAGCCAGGCACAAGGTCGAGCGACGATAGAACGAGCTCGCGATCGCGTCCGCCATGCGACCGAGCGCAGGGCCCGAGAGGCGTTCGGCGAAGGCGCCGACCTCGGTGTGGTGCTGCGTCACCACGGGAAGCTTCAACAGACGTGCTGCGGCCATCGCCGACATTCCCATCGGCCCCGGCGTCGTCGCCTGCACGAGCTCGATGTCGTGCTCGACGAGCCAGCGCACGAGTGGGATGAAATACGGCAGGCTCCACGTCATGCCGCGATAAACAGCGAGCTCATGGCTGTAGCGGCTCGGCAACCGGACGATGTTTTCGGCGTCGACGTGGACGTCGTCCTGGTCTCCCGGGCCGACGAGCCACAGCGGAAGCCCCGCCGACGTCGCCGCCGATCGAAGACGGCGAAGGCCGATGGCGACGCCATTCAGATCGTCGATGGTGTCGGTAACGATCGCGACCCGCGGATCGCCGTCGCGCGGAGACGACCTACGCCGGTGCCGCCTCCATGCGGTCGCACGGTGAATCGATACAGATGGATGGGGAGCCGTGAGCATGGGCGCGCGCCTGCAGCCCGCGTGCCGCGCCCGACTCCATGCGTCATTGCGATTGACGCGGTTTATTCCCCGGACGCACGCGCGTGCGAATCAGCTTCTTCGAAGCCCATTTCGATCGCGCAGCGGAGCTCCGACGAAGCGACGAAGTCTCGACTCCATCGCCGCGCTGCGTGCTTCCTTTCGCGCGGTCGCTGCGATCGGCGCCGCGCGCGCGCATCGCTTTTCGCGCTCCCGATCGCGCTGCGCTTCCGGCTGGGCCTCAACGGTTCAAGAAGACGGTGACTTTCTTGTCATCCTTCAGAGGCTTGCCTTCCGGGGGATCCTGCCGGAGGACGACGTAGGTGGGGGTCTCGGCCAGGGCCACCCATTGCACGACGAGCTCGACCTTCGCTTTTTTCGCCGCTTCCTTGGCCGCGTCGAGCCCTAGACCGACGAACTTTGGCGCCGTCTTGGTTTCTGCTCCCGAAGACGGGAAAAGCGTGACGGTCTCCTTCGGCCCGAGCGTCGCGCCGGCCTCGGGGGATTGGGTGGCGACGATTCCTTCTGCGTGCACCTCGTGAGGAACGGCGGCGCCCACTTTGACTTCGTACCCGGCCTCGGAGAGGGCCTTCGTCGCGTCGGCCACCGACTTGCCGGTGACGTCCGGCACCTTGGCGGGAGGTGGGGGCGGGGGAGCGAGCGCGAACGTGAGGTGTACGGCGCCGTCAGGGCCGACCGGATCTCCGGCCTTGGGGATTTGCGAGACGACAGTGTTCTCTTTCGCCTGAGCGTTCGTCTCTCGCCCCGCGATGATGAGCTTCAACCCGAGGGCTCCCAGGTTGTTCCGTGCGTCCGACTCCGTCAGGCCCACGACGTTCGGCGCGTGCGGGCGCGGCTCGGCGGCGAGGTGCAGGTAGCCGAGCCGATACGCGCCGTACATCGTTCCCATCGTCGCGAGGACCGAGGTGAACATCGCGAGGAGGATGACGCCGAGAGGTCTCATGCTTCCAACGTGATCGAAGGCTATCTCACCGGAACCGTCGGGGCGACGGCGCTCGCTTCCCGAGGCGCTCGGATCAGCTGGATCGCGGTCCCGAACGCAACCAAGACCGTATAGTCATCGTGCTGGGATTCGTTGACGCTGGCACCCTGCCTCGCGAAGCTCTCCCGGTCGAGACATGGTCGCGATCAGGACGGATGTCATCGAGCCGTTGGATGCGGCGTTTCGCCTCGACGCCGCGTCGGACGGCGAGTGGATTGCGCGTGTCGCGACCGCGATGAAGCCGGTGTCCGACGAGGGCAGGGGCACGTTCGCCTGGCTCGTTCGTCGCAACGCCGGAGCGCCCGATACCTTCGAGGCGCTCGTGGACGCAGAGGCGCCCGATCCGCTGATGCAAGCCGTAGCAGCTTGGCACCAAGAGGCTTCGGCAGAGGACAACGCGATCGCCTACGCCTCGGGCAGGCTGGGATTGCACAGCCTGGTGACGAAATACGGGGCGTCGCGGCTCCTCGATTCGCCGCTCTTGAAGCGCACGGTTCGCGATCGAGGGATGATCGACGCGGGTGTGCTCCACATCTCACTCGGCGAGAGGAAGCTCCTCGTCGGTAGCTTTCTTCGTGCGCCCGCAACCTTCTCGGTCGCGTCCCAGCGGTTCGCCGAGCGGCTCGGGCGGCGAATCGCCGACGCGCATCGGCTGCGCCGCGCCATCGCCGATCAGTCGGCGCAGGTGACGGCGATTCTCACGCCGGGCGGCCGTGTCGCTCACGCAGAAGGAAGAGGGGGCGATCCCGTCGTGAGGGAGCGTCTTCGCACGGCCGTGCTCCGGCGAGAGAAGGCGCGAACGCGGCTGCGACAGAGTCAGCCGGACGAAGCCCTCGAGCTCTTCGAAGGGCTCGTCGACGGTCGCTTCACCGTCGTCGACCGCTTCGACAACGACGGGCGACGCTATCTGGTCGCGTTCGAGAACCCACCCGAGCTCGCGGCTCTCCGCGCGCTCACCGCACGCGAGCGCGAAATATTATGTCGCGCAATCGAAGGCGAGCCGTTGAAGCGGATCGCGCTGGAGCTGGGCCTCACCCCGAGCGCCGCCTCCGCGTACCTGGTCGCTGCGCGAAAGAAGACGGGGCTCCGCACCCGCGAAGAAATGGTGCGCTGGTTCCGACGCCTCCGTCAGCATTGACCGGCAGGCTCTCCTACGCCGCGGATTCGTCGCGCTCCTCCGGCTCGTCGGTTACGCGACCGTCGACGAAGGAGACTCTGCGGTACTGCTCCGCGAGGCGCGCACGGCCGAGGACCGTGGACCGCAGGTGGCGGTACATCAGGTAGGCGGTGCTGAGCCGGCTGAAGGGGTAGCGCCACGACGAGATCGCTCCCGCGGTGATCATCGCCGAAACGAGGGCGCCCTCTTGGGAATCCATCGTGGTGTTGTTTCCGGCGAACCAGATGCCACCGACCCCCTGCACCTCGGCGAGCCGGCGCTTCGCGTTCCGGAAGAAGGACGTGACCCAGCGACCGTGACGCCAAGTGCGGCGAAAGATGGTGCGCGACGGATGCGGGGTCTTCGCCCGCGCATCCTCGGCGTACATCGAGACCCAACAAGGAGCGGGCGTCCCGAGGATGTTCTGCATCGAGAATGTCTGAAAGCTGTCGGCGAGGCTGTAGGACAGGCCGTAGAGGCGAGCCGTCTCGTCGATCTGGCCCCACGCGTACGTTCCGACGAACTGGCCGTCCTCGGTTCCATCACGTAGCTCCGGGGCGAGGAGCTCCTCGTCCTGGTGGATGTAGCAAACACCCGGTAGGAGCGGGAAACAGTGGTCCGCGATGTAGTCGCGCTGGTGGTCCCACGCGCGGTTCGCGGGGTGAGCGAGCAGCGCGCGGTTCATCTCCATGTCGGTCGTCAACACGACCTCATCGAAGCACGCGCTCGAACGAGCATTGCTCCGGCGGTCGCGCCAGACGACTTCGACGCCGCCTGAGGTGCTCGCGACGCGCTCCACCGGGCTGTGCGTCCGAACGTGCGCGCCGCGCACGGTTGCGTACGCCACCATCGCGTCGATCCACCGCGTCGCGCCATCCTCGAAGCGATCCCAACCGCGCCCCGGCTCGGTGAAGCTCACGTAGGGACCGTCGGTCTGCAGGCCGGGAAAGCGAGTGAAGAGCGGGAACAGATCGGTCATCGCCGTATCCAGCAGGTCGACCGTCCCGTAGCCGTTGATGATGCTCAGGTAGGGGAGCAAGAGGTAGTGGATGAACGCCGTGTCCCGGCGGTAACCCGCGGCATCGAGGTATCCGCCGACCGTCATTGTCGAGACGCGCCTGCCGTCAATCCGAAGCCACGGCGTCCTCCGAACGTCGGACTGGAAGCGTTCCGCCAGCGCGCGGGTCTGGGCGTCGAAGCAACCGAAGCGCGGCCCCGCTTGGTAGCCCTCGAAGTTTCCCCAGAGGCGCTGGGCCCCGAACGCGCCGGACATCTTGAGCTCCGGATGGCGCTTCAACCGGACGGCGCCGGCGAGCTCGGGCAGCTCGAGCTGACGGTACAGGTTCGGGTAGATCGACTCGCAAACGAACTGCACGCCGATGTCGACCGGGTATGCGGTGCGCCCATCGATGCGATCGCGTGGCGTAGCGAGCCTGCCGCGGCCGTCGGCGTCGAAGCAGACCGGGATGGTCAGCGAGTGTCCTCCGACCTCGGGCTCGTCGTGGAACAACGTCGCTTCGACCTCGCCTCGCGGGCCCGCCTGGCTCGTGAGGCACCAAAGTAGCGAGGCGCCGGTTGCGCCGCCGCCGACGATCGCCACTCGCTTCTTCCGAGCCATCATCGCCGAATAAAGCGAGCATCGGCCGCGCGCGGCCATGGTCATCGTGCTGGGAGAACATGGTCATCGTGCTGGGCAACGCGGACGCGCGCACCGAGACGCCGCGCTCGCGTACAATGATTCGCCTCTGTCATGCGCAAGACGAAGAGCGACACCCGGCCCGGGAGCCTCGAGCGGCTCACGATCGGCGGACTGAAGGTCGTCTATCTCAGCGCGCCGATCGAGAGCGTCGACGTGCTCGCGGGGCTGACGCCTGCGGAGCGCGCCGTCGCGCGCCTCGCTGCGGCAGGCAGCTCGAACGCGGACATAGGTCGCGCTCGCGGATCATCGGCGCGCACCATCGCCAACCAGCTCGCGTCCATCTATCGCAAGGTCGGCGTCGGCTCCCGCGCCGAGCTCATCGCTTTGCTCGGACGCTGACGCTGAGCGGCGCTCGGTGACGTTCATGGGAGACAGCGGGTGAGGTCGAGGGTACGCATGTGACCAGCATGGATGACGGCATCCTCGGCCTCCTCGGCGCTCTGCCACCCCCGATCAAGATTGTCGACGTGGGAGCGATGGACGTCGGCGTCACCGCATATGACGCACTGCTCGAGCTTCCGGGAGCGACGGTGGTCGGCTTCGAGCCGAATCCTGAAGAGTGCGCGAAGCTCAACGCGGCGGCGCCTGCGTCGCACCAGTATCACCCGCACTTCGTGGGCGACGGCACGAAGCGGACGTTTCGCTGGACGAGCTGGGCCCCGACGGCTTCGCTCTACGTACCGAACGAAGCCGTCCTCCGACGCTTCACCGATCTGGGTGACGTCTGTCAGGTCGTTCGCGAAGAAGAGGTGCAGACGACACGCCTCGACGACATCGCGGCGGCGCGCGGCGCCGACTTCATCAAGATCGACGCTCAGGGCGCGAGCTTGGACATCATTCGAGGCGGGCCCGAGACGATCGGGCGCGCCCTCGTCGTGCAGTGCGAGGTCGAGTTCGTGCCGGTGTACCGCGACGAGCCACTGTTCGCCGAGGTCGACCAGGCGATGAGAAAGCTGGGATTCTTCTTCCACCAATTCCGCGACCCCACGACGATGGCGTTCGCCCCGCTACGCCGTCGAGGTGACGCACGCTCCGAGGCGCAGCTCCTCTGGGCCGACGCGGTCTACGTTCGCAGCTTCGTCGATCTCGCGGGCCTCGAGCCGGACGAGCTCCTGAAGCTCGCCCTCATCGTGGCGCGTCTCTGCCAGAGCTACGACTTTGCCCTCTTGGCGCTGCAGCATCACGACGACAAGACGGGCGGCGCGCTGTGGGACCGCTACGTGAAGCTCCTCACCGGCAAGGTCAAAGAGAAGCCGCCCCTCTGATCGGAGGGCTCGACCCGCTACGGTTCGCTCGGCGGCTTCCTTCCCGATGGCCGCCGCCCGGGGGGACGACGGGCCGGGGGCGGGATGATCTTCGCGTCGCGGACACGTTGGACCATCGTGCGAAACACGCGCTTCAAGCCTGCTTCGACTTCCGGGGGCTCGCCACACATCGTCAGCGCCGCGGCGACGGACTCGAGGGTCGAGACGTACTCTCGCTTCGGCTCGGCGCGGAGGCGACCGTAGATCGATGGCTCGCTCGGTGTGATGGTCAGGCGGTTCAGCTTGAGGAGCCAGGGGTTGCGCCACCAGAGGGTCTTTGCCTTGGACCACGTCCCGTCGAGGACGACGACGCCCTCGAGCGCGCTCGCCTCGATGACTTGACCACCACGCCCGACGACGCCTTCGCCTTCGGCCTCCTTGTCGGGAAAGAGGACGGCCCACTTCTTGGGATTGGCTCCCTCTTCGCCGAGCGCCGCCGCAAAGTTGGGCCACGAGAGACCGATCACCAGCTTGGCCTGGGGAAGGCTCGCGGTGAGGATCTGGGCGGAGCCGAGGACGGCGTCCTTTTCTTGAGGATGCTGCAGGATCAGGACGCGATGCGACGTCTCGAACTGGACGATGCGATCGCAGACGCACGCGACCGTCGGCCTTTTGCACGTCTCACAAGCGGCGAGATCCACGCGGCGGAGCATTGCACATCGTGACCGGGGGAACGAACACCTCGCGCGTCTCGCCGCAGGTGCAGGGCAAATACACGCTCGCCACGAAGCGGCCGAGGTCGCGCTCGGTCTCGAGCTCTTCCCGTCCGAGCTCGGCGATCAAGGTCTTGCCACGAAACGTGATGGCGACGTCCTCGAACGCGTGGCGACCCTTCATCGTGCGATGGTCGAAGGCGCCGATCAAGGCGAAGAGGCCCTCTTCTCGTAGCGACTTCCGTCTCTTCGAACGGAGGTCCTTCGACACGTCGAGGAGGGGCTCCAGCGTCGGCACGTCCCCTTCGAGCGGCAGCGCCTCGGACTCGGCGAGGGACGGGTCGGTGAAGAACCGAATCTCGGGACGGCCGTAGAGACGAAAGAAGTAGGGGATGTCGCCTCGCGCCAGTTGCTCTTCCTCGGCGTCGAGGAGCGGAGGCCACACGTCCTCGGTCTCGGCGCGCACGTACTCGTCGGTGCCCCGGAGGAGCACCCGAATGGGAGCATCGGCGAGCCCAGGCAGGCTCTGGAAGACGCTCGCAATCGCAGGCGCGTTCTTGTCCAGAAGGCCGAGCGTACGACGATAGGCCGCGACCATAGCGACGAGGGACTGGGGCGCGATCGGCTTCCCGAGGAAGGGGAGCGTGCGCCTTACACCGCAAGCGTGCCGGCACACGTCGACGATGTCCTCGTCGGCCTCCGGCAGGAGCTTGGTCTGCGTCGGGAGCTCCAGGTCGTCGAGGATCATCTCGACGTCGAGCGGGCCGAGCACGATGCGCCCATCTCGCTCTCCGAGCACCAAGTTCTCCCAATGAAGGTCAGAGAGCCCGAGCCACGCATAGAGCGCGATCGTGCGGCCGGTCACCTGCGCGAGCCGAGTCGCGTCGACCGCAGGCGAGAGCGGGTCCAGGTCTGCACGCTCGACCTCGCCTCCGTCTCGCGCGTCGTGCGACGAGAAGCGAAGGCTGGGGAGGAAATCGAAGACGTCCGGGCCGAGCTCCGCGAGCTTCGCGCGGAGCGGGCTCTCCGCCGCCAAGAGCAGCCACTCCCAGAGCAGCGTTCGCGGCTTCACGACCGAGCCTTCGCGCAGGGTGACGCGTCGACCGAAGTTGTGAGAGTCGCCGAGGTGGCCCGGATCGCGCGTCATCAGCGCGCGCTCGTCGCTTCTTTGACCGCCGCTCGGTAGCGGTTCTCGAGCCGGCCGAGAAACGCCCGCTCGGGCGTCTTGATCGCGGCCTGCACGTCGCCCGTCGTCGCGATCTTGCGGAGACGCGCCGGCATGCACGCGATGACGTCGTCCCAGGATCCGACGTTGCCTTCGGCCATTCCCGCGATTCCGCGCAGCACGCCTTGCTGTTCCTTGCGCGAGAGGTGGGTCTCGACGAGGGCCGCGAGGACTTCCGCCCGCTGCTTCTCGGTCTCGAGGGCTCGTGCGACGTGCTTTCCCCAGTCGTAGAAGAACGGCCCGATCGGCAGCAGGAGATCGCGGGCGCTTCGAAGGACGCGCGCCTCGCGAAGAGCGAGGAAGCGGTGGTTCTCGATCGCCATGACGCTCTTGTTGATGGCGCCTGCGACGTAGAACGCCCCGTTGAATCGGCTCCTGTCCGGTTCGTGTCCGAGCCGCGCGTAGCGCCGCTGAGCCTCGGCCACGCCGGCGGACGCTGCTGCGTGTGACTTGGGCCACGCTTCGACCACGCGCGAGAGGTCACCGACGTTGTGCGCGAGAATCGTTGCCGCGGAGAGCGTCTCGATCATTTCCCCGCGCGCGAGTCGAGCCTCGAACATGGCAGCCTCACGTGCGAGCTCGCCCTCGATCGCAGCCTCGAGCCTGGCCGCGACATCCGCCGCGGTGGCCCCGAGCGCGAGCGCTTGCCCGAGGGCTCCCGCCCGCACGCTGAACCACTCGCCGTCGTGACCGGAGAGGGTCTTGTCTCGCGGCGCATCCGCCGGCCCGTCGGTGAGCACGCGCGCCGACACCCATCGAGGATCGAGCGCCGCGATCTCGTCGACGACGTCGACCGCTCGGGCGAGCTCCTCCGGGTCGGACATCTCGGCCCAGATGTGGTGTCGAATCCGAGCGTCGACGTCGGTCGGGCAGAAGGTCGCAACGGTCAGAAAGTGCGCCGAGAGGAGGAGACGCAGGTAGTCGCGGTCGCGCGGATTCTCACGCCAGACCTCCTCGATGCGCTCGGCGCCACGGATCGCATCCGCGGCGACCGAGCTGCCGGCCGGGGTACCGAGGTCGAGCGCCCAGGACGCCGTGCTCATGACCTGGGCGGCAAGGGCTCGCGGAGCGATTCCGTGCTTCAAAGCGGCGGCATCATGCGACGCGCGGCATCCGGTCCGCAACCTCGGTCGCTCTTGGGAAAGATCTGCGCAAGTTGCTCGCTGTCCACGACCGCCGGCGGCGGGATCGCCCTCGGATCCGCGCCTTCTAGCCCGCTCCGCTCGCATGGAACAGCGCCTGCTACGCGAACCGCATGCCCCCGCCCTCCATCCAGGACCTCTTCTCGCAGGCCACGGATCTCGCCTACCAGGCGGTCCCGTTGATGGATGCCGCCTACACGGTCACGCAGGTCGTGGGCCCGCTCCTCGTGGCGATGAACGAGAGCAGTGGTCCGCCACCGACCTACTACATCGGGATGGGGCCCGACGATCCGAGTCAGCTCAGCCAGCAGCCTCCGCAGAACGCCGACGCGATCACCCCGGTCATCAGCATCGGCATCGACTCGGCCGGCGGGCTCATGCTCCTCGGTCCGGACTACGGCGTGCTGCTCGGCTCGAGCGGGCAGCCCGTCGCGGTGGTGGGACTCTCCACGGTCAACGGCGTGCCCGTCCTGACAGGCAACGGCAAGATCCTCGTCGGCCCCAACATGCTCCCGATCGCGGGCGTGGGATCCGCCACGGGCAACGGTCCCGCCGTCGACAATCACCCCGACGGCGTCCACATGGAGTACTCGCCCGAGATGAAGGCGGGCCCTGCGAAGCACAAGATCTTCACGGTGGCGGGCACCTTCGCGACGAGCACCAACGTCGGGTATCCATACGACTGCGCCGTCGCCGGTGAGGTTGCGGAGTACTTCGATTGGATTGGCGTCGACTATCCGGCGCAGGCCTTCCCCATGGGCCCGTCGATCGACGCCGGCATCGAGAACCTGGTCAAGCTGATCTCCGGCACGCCGGGCACCTTCGCGATCAGCGGCTACAGCCAGGGCGCGATCGTCACGTGCAAGGTCTGGCGCGACGAGATCTTGAACCCCGCAGGCCGCCTGCACGATCGCAAGGACGACATCTTCGCGCACGTCACTTGGGGCAATCCCATTCGCTGCCCGGGCATTGCCAACGGTAATGGTCTCGTGCCCATCGCACCGCCCGGGGACATCTATGGCTACCTTTCCGGCGGCGTCGGCGGCCCGGACGATCTCACGCCGTGGCAGACCCCGAGCTGGCACATCGACTTCGCGCACACCGGCGATCACTTCGCGAGCTGCCCCACCGGCCCCGATCCGTGGACGGACGAGCCGCAGGTCGGCGAGCTCCAGACCGCGATGTACAACTTCGTCTGCCGCGGCGTCATCGCGGGCCCGAACAGCCTGCTCCTCGAGATGGGCAAGCTCATGAAGGCGTTCGGTGGGTTGATCCCGCTCGGCACGGCGGCCATCGAGTACGCGCACGACGAGAACGACCCCAAGGCTCAGGAGGACCTCATCAAGGGACTGATGGGCGTGCCCGGTGCCGTACAAGAGGGAATCCCGCTCGTGCAGGCGCTCATCGAGTGGGTCACCCCGAACGACCACGGCTACGACGAGACGCCGGACGCTGCGAAGAAGTGGCTGCGGTCCATCGGAGCGAACACGCCCGTACGAACGAGCTGACGACCAAAAAGAGAAGCGCGCAAGCGCGTCCGCGTGCGGTTCGCTTTCGCCGGCATTGAGGTAGGCTCCGTGATCGATGGCGGATGAATCCGCGGACGCATCCGATGGCAGCGAGCGGCGCGGCGCGCCTCGGGTGCAGTTCGTCGAACCGTGCGAGGATCTCGCGCCGCAAATCGAAGCCTTCTCGCGCGAGGTCGGGGGCGAGCCGGGGTGAAGCTCACGCGCCTTTCGCCCATCGCACTCGCGATCGCCGTCTCGTCCATGGCCCTCACGTGCTCCGATGACGAAGCGTCGACGGCGGCTGCCGGCGGAGCTTCCGCCGTCTCGTCCAGCGCGAGCTCCTCTGCGACGGGTGGGGCAGGTGGAGAGGACCCTGCAAAATGGCTCGACCGGCCCCTGCGAGAGCAGGTCGCCGCGCTCGAAGCAGGCATCATCACGAGCGCCGGCCTGACGCAGGCGTACCTCGATCGCATCGCTGCCATCGACGCCGGAGACGCCGGAATCCGTGCGGTGCTTTCGCTCGACCCGGGCGCCACGAGCCGCGCGACCGAGCTCGACGGTCTTCGCGGGGCGGGCGCCTTGCTTCAAGGCGCGCCGATCCTCGTCAAGGACAACATCGACACGGCAGGCATCGCCACCACGGCCGGCTCGCTGGCCATGGTCGACAACGTCCCGGCAGCGGACGCGCCCATCGTTTCCAGCTTGGCCCTCGCCAACGGGCTCGTGCTGGGCAAGACCAACCTGAGCGAGTGGGCGAACTTTCGCGGCTACTACGCCGCGAGCGGCTGGAGCAGCCTCGGCGGCCAGACGAAGAACGGGTTCGATCCGGCATACAACCCTTGTGGCTCTAGCTCCGGGTCGGGCGCGGCGGTGGCCGCCGGTCTCGCCTCGGCAGCGATCGGAACCGAGACGGACGGATCGATCACCTGCCCGGCCGCCGTGAACGGGATCGTCGGCTTCAAGCCCACCGTCGGTCTCGTCAGCCGGACAGGCATCATTCCCATCTCGGCGACCCAAGACACGGCCGGGCCCATGACGCGTACCGTCGGCGACGCCGCCAGGTTGATGACGGTACTGTCGGGTGTTGATCCGCTCGATCCTGCCACGCTCGCGATCCCGCCCGGCCTCGATCTCGATTTCGACGGTGCTCTCGAAGGCGCGACGCTCCAGGGCAAACGCCTCGGGGTGTTCGACTTCCAGGTCGGCAGCGCCGTCGACGCCTTGTTCGCCGGCGAGCGCGCCCGGCTCGAGGCAGCGGGCGCGACGGTGATCGACATCACGATCGATCAGGGGAGCTTCTTCCCGGACGAGTACACGGTTCTTCTCTTCGAGTTCAAAGACGGCATCAACCGCTATCTCGCCGGTCACCCGGGCAGCCCGCCCACGCTCGCCGATCTGATCGCCTTCAACGACGCAAACTCGGCCGCCGTCATGCCCTTCTTCGGACAAGAGATATTCATCGAAGCCGAGGCGACCACCGATCTGTCCGACCCGGCCTACATCGCGGCGAAGCAGGCTGCTTTTCAAGCGGCCGGGACCGACGGCATCGATGCGGTGCTCGTCGAGAACGACCTCGATGCGCTCATCGCACCGACCCTGCGCGTCGCGTGGGAGACCGACTACGAGGACGGCGACCCGCCCGGCTATTCGGCGAGCTCGCTGCCCGCGGTCGCCGGCTACCCGCACCTGACCGTGCCGATGGGCCTCGTGAACGGGCTCCCTGCGGGCATGTCCTTCATCGGGACAGCTTGGAGCGATCGCGAAATCTTGGCGCTCGGACACGCGTACGAGTCGCTCGATCCCTAGCTGGAGCTACCGCACGCTCGGGCATGCAGCGTAGGATCGCGCACCTCGGGGCATGGAAGCGGGTCACCTCGTCGATCAGCGTTTTCGCATCGTCGCGATCGCCGGAAAGGGCGGGATGGGGACGGTGTACCGCGCCGTCGACGAGAAGGATCAGTCGTCCGTCGCGCTCAAGGTGCTCGCGCACCTCGCCGATGAAGCGCGCTTTCAGGCAGAGGTGGATGCCTTGCGCCGCGCGACGCATCCCAACATCGTCACCTATGTCGCGCACGGGATCTCGGCGGGGCAGACGTTCGTCGTGATGGAGTGGCTCGAGGGTGCCGACCTCGAGCACGTGCTCGAGAGCGGAGTCCCGATGAAGAGCAACGCCGCGGCGATGATGGGCGCCACGCTCGCCGAGGCGCTCTCGTTTCTTCACGCGCGCGAGATCGTCCATCGCGACGTGAAGCCGGGAAACATCTTCCTGCGCACCGGGGACCCGGCGCTGCCCAAGCTCCTGGATCTCGGCATCGCGCGGCGCCTCGATCAACCTTCGCGGATCACCCACAAGGGCGCGATCGTCGGGACGCCTTCGTACATGGCACCCGAAGCGGCGCTCGGTCACGACGGTGTCGATGGTCGCGCAGACGTCTTCTCGCTCGGCTGCGTGCTCTACGAGGCGGTCACCGCACGTTCGCCGTTCGAGGGCGACAACGCGGTCCACGTGCTCGCAAAGATCCTCGTCGACGATCCGGTCCGTCCGTCCCGATTCGCGCCCGACCTCGATCCCCGGATGGAGGAAGCGATCCTCGCCATGCTCGCCAAAGACGTTTCGCGGCGTCCCACGGCCGGAGAAGCGCGCTTGATGCTCGAGCGCGTGGGAGAGCCCGAGTCCCGCCTCGATGCGCCGCTCACGATGGGCGAGCGCCGTGTGGTTTCGGTCCTCTTGACGTCGTCTCCGAGCGTCACCGCCGACACGATCCACGAGCGAGACGCGCTCGTCGCAGACGCTCACGTTCGAGCCGCCGTCGCGCGGCACCGCGGGACGCTGCTCAGCCTTCCGCACTCGGCCATCCTCGCGACGTTCGGGGGGCCAGGTGCGCCGTCCGACCACGCGGTGCGCGCGGCCGACTGTGCGCTCGATCTGGCGGGTTGGATCGGCACGGCCCACACGGCCATCGTCACGGCCCGCCCCGAAGCGCGAGAGGGCTCGCTCGCCGACCGTGCGAGTCAGCTCCTCAAGCAGGCGAAACGATCGCGCGTGCCGTCGATCCTGATCGATCCCGCGAGCGAGCCGCTCTTGGGCTCGCGCTTCGTGCTCGAAGAGACGCCGATCGGGCTCGTCCTGCGGAGCGCCAAGCGGGGCCTCGCCGGCGCACGAACCTTGCTCGGTAAGGCGACCCGCTGCGTGGGGCGCGACGTCGAGCTGGCGATGCTGATCGCGCTCGTTCGCGAGAGCGCCCAGGATCGCGTCGCTCGCAGCGCCATCGTCATCGGCGATCCCGGAATGGGAAAGACACGGCTCTTGTACGAGGTCGTCAGCCAGGCGAGGCTCGTCCACTTTCTCACCGCGCGTGGCGAGTCGACGACCGCTTTCTCGGTAGCCGGACAGCTCGTTCGGCGGGCGGCGGGGATCGAGCACGGCTCTTCGGCTTTCGAAGCGTCGGCCCGCTTGGACGCCCATGTGGCGGCACGAGTCGGCGGGCCTTTCGCGAGCTTCGCGCGTGAGCTCCTGGGTGAGATTGCGCAGGTGCAGGTGGCCGAGCCGAGCGCGGCGCTGCTCACCGCGCGGAGCGATCCAGCGATCTTCGGAGACTCGATTCGTCGTGCCTTCGTGGCATGGCTCGCCGCAGAGACTGCGCGCGCTCCGCTCGGCGTGGTGATCGAAGACATCCATTGGGCGGACGCACCCAGCCTCGGCCTCCTTGCGGCTGCCGTTCGCGCGCTCGGCGATCAGCCGCTCTTCCTGCTCTTGTCCTCGAGGCCCGGGGCGCGGCAAGCCCAAGACTTGGCGGCCGAGATCGAGGCGCGCGAAGTCCGCCTCGGCAAGCTGAGCCGCGCTTCGTCGGAGCGCTACGTGCGCGATCTCGTCCCCGATGTGCCCGAGGCGACCGTCGACTTCATCGTCGCGCGATCCGGCGGTCATCCGTTCTACCTAGAAGATCTCGTTCGCGCGCTGCTCGAGGGCCTGCCGGAGAGCTCGCTCGCCGACACCGCGCTCGGCATGCTCGAGGCGAGGTTCGACTCGCTGGAGCCGACCGTTCGCAGGGCGCTCCGTGCGGCCAGCACCTTCGGTCCTGTTTTTCGCGCGGACGCGGCCGAAGCCGTCCTCGGCGATTCGATTTCGCCTGCGCTCCGCGTTCTCGTTCAGGCCGAGCTCGTCGAGGCGCTCGATCCCCCGGGCGCACGTTTCCATCGCTTTCGATTTCGTCACGCGCTCATCCGTGACGCCGCGTACGCCGGGCTCACCGAAGCGGACCGAAAGACGGCGCACCGCCGCGCGGCGCGCTGGCTCCGCGACAGCGGCGAAGGCGACCCGGCGATCATCGCGGGCCACTTCGCGGAATCCGGCGACATCGAGGACGCCGCGCCCTATTACCAGAAGAGCGCAGAGCTCGCCTTCGAGGGCAATGATTCGGTCCTGGCGCTCGATCTCGCATGCCGTGCGCTCGAGGGCGCGCGCGACGAAACGATGCGCGGCAGCCTCGAGCTCCTTGCCGGCGAGGCGTGCTTCTGGATGGGACGAACGGCCGCAGCGTCCCAGTACGCGGCACAAGCGATCACGCGGCTCCGCTCCGGAACGGCGGCTTGGTTCAACGCCGTATCGCTCTCCGCGGGGGCCGGTGGCCAGCTCGGCGACAACGACAGCGTGCGCAAGTGGCTCGACGTCGCGCTCGGTACCCAGGCAGACGCACCCAGCGCGCGTGCACAGCTCTTGTGCGTCGGCCGGGCCGTCAGCCAGCTCTTGTGGGGGCACCAGGGATTTCGGATCGAGTCGCAGTTCTCCAGGTTCCATGCGCTTGCAAAGGCATCGGAACCGCTGAGCCCGCTCCTCGCCGGCTGGGTGCACCGCGTCCACGGCGAGCGCGAGATGGTGCTCGGTCGGTTCGGTGAGACCTTCCGCGAGTTCGCGCTGGCGATCGAGGCTTACCTCGAAGCCGGCGCCATCCGGCTCGCAGCGTTCCTCCGTTTCACCCTCGGCGCCCTTCGCGCGGCAGCCGGCGACCATCAGGGCGCGCTGGTCGAGCTCGCCGACGGCAAGGTCATCGCGGCATCGGTGGGCGCCGCGCTCGTGCATGCCTACGGGCGGCTGACCCACGGGATCGTCTTCGCGCTCTCCGGGCGTCCTTCAGAAGCGGACGTCGAGCTCCGCGCAGCGCTGGTCGGTCTCGCGGGCAACGCGCGCCTCTCTTTCGTGACGTACCTGTTCCTCTCGTTGGTGCGGGAGCAAGAGAGGGATCTGCTCGGCGCGCTCGACGCCGCACGCGCTGCCACCGAACAGCCGGTCGGCCCCTACCTGCGCCAGTCGGCGCTCGGCCAATGCGCGCATCTGCTCGTTCGGCTCGGCAGGTTTGGCGACGCCGAAGCGCTTGCACTTGCCGTCGACGAGGATGCACCGGAGCTCGTCGAATGCGACCTCTTTGCGGGCCTCGTCGGCTATGGCAAGGCCGAAGTGCTGTTCGCAATGGGTCGAGGCGAGGCTGCGCGCGCCGTTCTCGGGCGCGTCGTCGCCGCGCTTCGCGGCTGGGCCGTTCTGCTTCCACCCGAGCTAGAGGCGCCTTACCTTGCGCGGTCCTTTCCCAATCGCGAGGTCCTCGAGCTCGCAAACGCGTGGGGCATCGAGCACCCCGTCGTCACCCCCCAGGAGAGGTGACCGTCCGTTCGAACCTATTGGATGTCGCTGAACTTGGCGGGGACGATGATCACGACCTGCCGCTGATCGAGGACGGTGACCTGGTCGCCGACGACGTCGATCTTCAGGGTGAACACCTGCGTCTGCGGCGCTTCGGGCAGGAACGTGTTCTGCGCCGAGACGTTGAACTTGGCGATCGCGCCGGGCAGGACGTCGAGGAAGGTCTGCGTCGCCGGGTCGATCTGCGTGCCCTCGTCCGGCTCCGGCGTGAGGCTCACGGCCGTGATGCCGGTGATGAACTGGGCCGGGTCGATCAGCGTCCCGTCGGCGGCCATTTGCTGGTCGCTGTTGGTCTCGGCGCTGACGTCGAGCCTCGCGAACTGCGTGAGCGCGCGGACCGCGGTGACGATCAGGCTGCTGAACGAGCCGCTGCCGTTGGCGTTGACGTCGAAGACCAGGGGACACTGTCCCGAGGCGTTCGGCGCTCGGCCGATGCCATCGACGCCGGTGCAGCATTGGTCGGCGGCGCAGCCCGCCGGACGGTTGCCGAACCCATCGGTGAAGGCCTCGGGCGGGACGAGCGCACCGGTGGCTTCGGCCAGCGGCACGAGGTGCCCGCGCGGGTTGCAGGCGCTCGTCACCGGTTCGCTGTTCGAGGCGAGCCCCATGACGCGGATGCCGTTGGCTTGCGAGACCGCGGTCGCTTGGTACTCGCCGTGCACGCCGGGGATCGAGCCGGTGGTGTACTGCAGCGGCATCGTGAACCCGCCTTCGCAGGTCAACACGACGTTGTTCTGGTTGGTGTGCGCACGTGCGTCGGTGACCTCGATGATCATCGGCAGCGCGCCGGCGCGGAAGCCGGCCCCGCCGATCAGACCGTGCTTGGCCGGGTCGTAGCCGACCATCGGATCGTACGGCGGCACCCACCCAGCGAGCCCGATGCCGCTCGCCGCCTGGAACAGGCCCTCGTAGTTCGACTCCGGGGTGTCGCCGCCGCTCTGCAGCGCTAGCTGGTTCACACCGCTGAGCGCCTCGGACGGGATGGTCGTGATGCGCTGCAAGAGCTCGTAGGGATCGTCGACGGACTCGCCGTAGGGCGAGATCGGGAAGTCGGCGAAGCGCGAGACGCCGAACGCGGAGTCCGGAATGCCGTTCACGGGGTCGCTCACCTGGTTGATGACGCCGGTGATCCCATTCTTCATGTTCTGGATCTCTTCAGACATCGAGTAGGTGACGTCGACGCTGAAGTGGATGTCCGCCTTGCGGACCTTGGTCTCGAAGTCCAGGTCCCTGTCCTGCTCCGGGTCCTCGTAGGGGAGGACGAAGACGAAGTCCTCGGGCGAGACACCGACGTCGGGGTCGAGGGGATCGGGATCGCCGTTGCACGCGTCGGGGTCCTCGACGCACACCTCGTGCAGCACCACTTCGACGAGATCGCTGTCGCCGTCGCCATCGGTGTCCGCGTTCGTCGGGTCGGTGCCCCACTGGGCTTCCGTGGTGTCGGGGAGGCCGTCGTTGTCCGAGTCCAGGTCGAGGTAGTTCGGGGTGCCGTCGCTCTCCGCGTCGGCGGTGCCCTCTTCCTGATCGGTGAAGCCGTCGTTGTCCGAGTCCAGGTCGACGAAGTTCGGCGAGCCGTCGCCGTCCGTGTCGGCGAGCCCCTCGACCGAGTCGTTGATGCCGTCGTTGTCGGCATCGATGTCGTGGTAGTCCGGCGTGCCGTCGCCGTCCGTGTCGACCGTGGTGGCCCCTTCGAGCTCGTCGCTGTCGACGATGCCGTCGCCGTCGTCGTCCGGATCGACGGCGTTCAGCTTGCCGTCCTGGTCGACGTCGCCACCGTAGTCGTCGTTCGCGTCGAGGATCCCGTTCTGGTCGGAGTCCTCGTCCAAGAAGTCGGGGGTGCCGTCCATGTCGGAGTCGGCGGGCGGCGTGTCGAGGTCGTCATCACCCGCCTCGACCTCGTCATTCCAACCGTCGCCGTCCGAGTCGGTGTCGTTCAGGTTCGCTTTCCCGTCACCATCGGCGTCGGCGCTGCCGTCGTCGGCGTTCTTGATGGTGTCGCCGTCGTTGTCGCCGTTCGGGTTCTCGGTGTCGGGGCCGGGGACGTCGTCGTCCGGGCCGGCGTCACAGCTGGAGAGCACGAAGGTGGCGGCGGACAGAAGGATGGCGAAGGAGCGCAAGCGAAGGGGTCGCATGGCGCGAAGCTTAGCACCGAGCCGGCCCTCGGCGACGCGGCTCGCGCCCTGCCACCGCAACAAATCCGATCCTGACGAGCCCGTGCGGGTGTCAGCTCTTCTCACACACGAAGAAGTGATCCCAGGGCGCGAAGTTCGACAAAATGCTCGGTTTCGTGAGCCCCCGGGCGATGAAGCCCTCGGCGTTGAAGTAGAGGACGCAAAAACCGAGACGGGACAAGAGCTTCTTCATCGCGAACGGATTGGTCATGTGGACGAGCATGGCCTGACCATTCTGGCGAAAGTAGAACTCGCCGAATGGCGGAATCTCCTCGGCGGGGTAGCTGGCGCCGAAGCGGGAGAGGATGCGCCTGATGCGCGGCTTGAGGGTGCGTTCGATCAGGCAGTCCGGGGTGAAGATCGACCGCGTGCTGAAGATGAAGCGCCCGCCGGGCACCAGCACGCGATGGATCTCGCGGAGGGCCTTCTCTCGCAGCGCGTCGCCGGGGATCGCCTCGATCGAGTTGTAGGGGAAGATGACATTGTCGAACGAAGCATCGGCCCGCGGGATCGCCGTGGCATCGGCGACGAAGAAGTTGATCTGCGTACCTTCTCGGCGCTGGCGCGCCTTCGCCGCTTCCAACATCTCCGGGACGATGTCGAACGCCTCGACGCGTGCGAAGCGCGGCGCGAGGAGGAAGCTCACGCGACCGGCGCCGCAGCCCACCTCCAGCAGGCTGCCGCCCGGGCAGAGGTAGTTGTCGAAGACGTACCTCTCGCCTCGGCGGTAGGCCCGTGTCTCGTCGTAGTAGGACACGATGCTCGGGTCGGCGTAGAAACCGACGCAGTGTGAGGACTCGAGGGTTTGGTTGGCTATGGTGGGGTTGGAAACAGTCACGGGGTTCGCGCTGCAACGACGGTTCCGCGCGCGCCATGCGTTCGAATGAGCGCGACGCCCCACCGCGCAACGCGGGTCGCATGTTCTTCGTGGCAAGGCGACGCGTCCGCCTGGGCCCCACCGCGCAGAATCGGCACGTCACGACGCAAGATGATCTACCCTCGCGGCCACGGAGAGCATCGCGTGAAGAGCCGCCTTCTTGCCCTCGTGCTCGTCGCTTTCCAAGCGGCGTGTCGGCCTCCGGCAGAGCCGTACGCGGCTGACGTCGCCATCGTTCACATGATCGGTAAGGACGAGGCGATGGAGAAGCTCCGAGCCGTCGTGCAGAACGCGGAGGCGCCGACGGTGATGGCGGGCTCCGTCAGCGTGACGGTCGAGTACTACTCCTATGTGCTCCCTCCGTATCCGAGCTCCGGACGCGGCCCGATCACGAAGAAGATCTACTTCGAGGAAGTCTCGCGGGTAGAGATGTGGCAGCGCGGTGGGCACACCCACGTCAGGGTCGTCGGAGCGGCCGGCAAGCGCATCGATCAGAGAAAGTGGAGCGATGGCGCCGACGCCAAGCTCTTCGCGGACATCGTGATGTCGTTCCACGCGAACCCCGACATCGCCGAGGTCGAGAGGCTGCGGAGAGCGAGGAAGAAGAGGTCGGCAGACGAAGCCGCCGAGGGGCAAGCGGCTCCGGGCGAGGGCGGCGGTAGATAGTCCGAAGTCAGCGCACGACTTGGATGCTGAGACTACGGGCTGCCTCGTCAGCCCCCCAGGGAAGCAATCAACGCCTTCAGCGACTTGGGGCGCTGCTTCGACTTTGCCTGTGCCTGCTGGAGCGCCGAGACGGCATCTTCACGCGTTCCGAGGCCTGCGTGGACGGCGACGCGAGCCCACAAGAGATCCGTATCGGCCTCCCATGCCCAATTTGCGCCGAGCTCGGGCACGACGCCAGCACCCAGACGGGTGTGATTCGGGGGCAGCTTCTTCGCCGGGAGGGACGCGGCGAGCTGTTCGACGAGGCCGATGACGCCCGCGCGAGTGAGCAGGACATCGACGGCAGGCGCGTCGAGGGCTCGTGCGATTCGCGCGAAGGTCTCGTGTGGCTCTTCGAGCGCGCGTCCCGTCATGGCGTCGAGGTCGAGCACTTCGTCGTCGACGCCGGCGAAGCCGCGCACCCAGTTGTAGGTCGCGCGGGGCCGCAGCTCTCCTTGAACGATCGCCGAATCCACCGTCTCACCGCGCTTGGGGCCGGCCGGAAGCTTCATGAGCGAAGGCACGTCGAGGGCTACCCGCACCCGCACGCCGGGCCGCTCGGCGTTACCGCCGTCCCAGAAGTAGGCGCGCAACCGGGCGACGTCGGTCTCCCGATGCAGGCCACGAAGCGGGTCTACCTTCCAGCGCGTGAGGAGCGGGGGCACCGCCTCCTCGGCTGAAGCGGCCGGCTCGCGCATCGGCCCGAAGGGCTCGGGGTCTTCGATCTTCGCGCTCCCCGCAGACCCCGGCTTCGGGGCGCGCTTCGGATCTGCGCCCCACGGATCCCATGCCGTCGTGCCGGTCCAATCGCAGATCGAGAAGACGGTGTCGGCGTCGTAAGCGAGGGTCGCGCGGAGCCAAACGCGGGGCTGCAGGTGCTCGATCGGGATCTGCCAGCCCGTCGCGGCCCTCCGCAGCAGATCTTCCCAGAAGTACCCTTGCGCCCGCTCGATGCGGATTGCGGTGACGTGCTCGTCGATGTGCGCCTCGTGCCACGCGGGCTTTCCGAGCTGCTCGATCGGCACCTCTTCCTTCAGGATCAGCATCGCGATGAAGGCGCGCGAGGCGGGGTACGAGCACAAGCCGGCGGCTGTCGTGGGACGCACTTGGAGGACGACGTCGCGACCCTCGACGGCTTCGACACGGTATTGGTAGAGGTCGGATGACATGGCGCGCCTACTTCGCCGGTGCCGTGTAGGTGATCGTCGAGCAGAGCTTGACCAGGCCACGAGCGATTTGCTCGCCGTTCGGCTTGCCGTTGGCGTTCCCGGTGCACCAGGTCACGTGGTCGCCGAGCTTCCTCGTCACGCGCCCCGCGAACCCGGTCTTCGGGTTCTCGTCCTCGATGAGCCAGCTGTCGGCCGTCTCCTCGATCGTGCGCTTGATGCCCTTCATCTCCTCTTTCGGCGGCATCTTCCCGTTGAGCTCGTCGTTGATGATGAAGATGTACGGGCCGTCGTCGCCAAACGCGCGGATGGAGCAACCGCGCGAGCCGATCATCGGCCGGATCTGCGCCTTGTCGGGCAGGACCATCGAGACGCCTTTGAGCAGGCAGCGCTTGCTCAAGTCCTGCATGCTGAGGGTCAGCGTCGTCCCAGCTTCGGTCCAGGTCATGGCCCCGAGGTCGACGGGGGAAGGGGCGGCTGGTGGCGCCGGCGGCGCTGCCGAGACGGCCGCGCTGCCGCTCGACGCGCTGGTCGGCCTGTGCTTTGCGGTGCTCGCCGCGTCGCCGGTCGTCGAGCCGGCGGCTCCCCCTTCCTTGGCCGGGCAGCCGACGGACGACGAGGCCAAGAGCAACGCGAACGAAACGAGGGCGAAGTGGGGTGAGGTCATCGTGGGCTCCGATTCGATGGGGACCGGTCCTCGTACGTCCTCCGAGCCTCCCTGCCCGTCGACATCGGTCGACATCGCGTACCATCGCCGCCGATGGCGACCGGGGAGCAAGTCGACTTCATCGGCCGCGCTGCCGAGATCGAGGCCGTGCTCGCTTCGCTGGCCGAGCACCCGCTCACGCTGGTGCTCGGCCCGGGCGGTGCGGGCAAGACGAAGCTCGCTCGCGTCGTTCTTTCGCAGCCGGAGCACCAAGGCGCCGTCTTCTGCGATCTCTCGAGCGCGAAGAGCTTTGACGACGTGGTAGCCGCGCTGGGGAGCGCGCTCGGGCTGACCTTCGAGACGCGCGATGCGACCGTAGGTCAGCTGCGTCACGCGCTCGAGGCGCGCGGGGGCCTCGTGGTGCTCGACAACCTGGAGTCGATCGCGGAGGGCGCCGACGTGCTGCTCGAGCTGCTCGATGCCGGGCCACGCTTCTTGGGCACGTCGCGAGCGATCGGTCCGTTCGGTGCTGCCCACGTCGTGGAGCTGGGACCGCTGCCCCGAGAGGATGCCATGCGCCTCTTCATCGAGCGCGCGCGGCGCGTCCTGCCGAGCTTTCGGCCCGACGAAGCAACGCGTGCGCTCGTCGATCGGTTGGACGGCAGCCCGCTCGCGATCGAGCTGGCCGCTGCGCGCGTGCGCGTGCTCTCTCCGGGGGCGCTCCTCGAGCGCTTCGGACAGCACTTGGACCTCGTGCGCGGTGACCAGGATCGCCCGGAACGTCACCGCAGCCTGCGCGCAATCGTCGAGGGCTCGTGGTCGCTCTGCACGGCCGACGAGCGGATCGGTCTCGCTGCGGCATCGCTGTTTCGCGGCAGCTTCGATCTTGCTGCGGCCGAAGCGCTGCTCGGTGACGGCGCCGCCGATACGCTCGACCGGCTGCTCGACAGCTCCCTCTTGAGCGTGACGGACAGCGCCACGCTCGGCGCACGGTTTCGATTGAGTGAGAGCGTCCAGACCTTCGCCGCCGAGCGCCTGAACGAGCAGTCTGCCTTGCGCGCCCAATTGGAGCGCCGCTTTGCGGACCACTACCGCGATGTTGCCCTGCGCGGAACCGAGGCC
>JBGTSH010000086.1:0-31784 GCA_041940405.1 Polyangiaceae bacterium | reverse complement strand
GTCCGCCTGGCGTTTCAGCGCCTGCAGTTCGGCGCGGCGCTGCACCCGCCGACGCGTGGCCCGGGCAGGATCTGGTCACGACGGTCGACGACGCCAGCGCGTTCGGAGACAACATCAGCGGCCTCTTCTACGAACCGGGGAGCGTGGATGTCCTCTGGGCGGTTCGCAATGATCCGTCGACGCTCCACCGGCTCATCTGGAACGGCGCGACCTGGGCGCCGGAGGCGGGCGCGTGGGACTTGGGCAAGACGCTCCGGTACACCAACGGGCTGGGTAACCCCGATGCCGAGGACGTCACGAAGGCGGAGCTCTCTTCATCCGCGATCTACGTGGTCACCGAACGTGACAACGACGCGAGCGGCGTGAGCCGCCTGAGCATCCTGCGCTTCAACACGGATGACGCGGGTCCGGAGCTCGTGGCGACGCACGACTGGGACATCACCGCGGATCTACCGGCGGTCGGCGCGAACGCCGGGCTCGAGGCGATCACATGGATCCCCGACAGCTTCCTCGTGGCGAATGCGTTCTTCGACGCGACGGCTGCGCATGCCTATAACCCCGCCGAGTACCCCGATCACGGAACGGGCCTCTTCTTCGTGGGCGTCGAGACGACCGGGCTGATCCACGCGTACGCGCTCAATCATCAGAGCGGCGCGTTCACGCGGATCGCGACCATCGCGACCGGCGACGTCACCGTCAAGGCGCTCTCGTTCGATCGTGAGGTTGGCTACCTCTGGACGACGTGCGGCTCCGCGTGCGGCAACGAGACGGCGGTGCTCGTGCCGGACACCAACATCGCCTCGCCGACGTTCGGCACCTTTGGGGTCATCCAGACCTTCGCGCGCCCGACGACGATGCCCAACATCGCCAACGAGGGCATCGCCATCCTGCCCGAGTCGCAGTGCGTGAGCGGGCAGAAGACCTTCATCTGGTCCGACGACGGCGAAACGAGCGGACACGCGCTGCGGGCGGACACGATCCCTTGCGGAGCGTTCATCCCCTAGCAGACAAAAGCAGGCTCGAGCCGGCGCGGGTCTGACTGCCCGGGTCGACGCTGTGCCAGGTTGGCCCATCACGGCGGCCGCGTGGCAGCGGCTGGGGCTCGATCGCGTGGTTGCTCACCGGCACGCGCGTTGCTCAACGCGGTTTGCATGACCTATCCGCTCGAGCTTTCAGGGACTTCGCTGCTTCTCACGGCCATCCTCGCGGTCGCTGCCGTCGCCTGCGTTCAGGTCGACTCCGATCCCGGCGACGAGGGCGGAGAAGGTGGATGCGGCGCAGAGGGATGTGAGGGCGAGGAGCCGAAGCCCGACCTGTTCGCCTGCGCGCTGCCGGTCGACTGCACGATGGACGCGGGCCACCTCGGCGAGACGGTCACGCCGGAGATGATGAAGTGCCAAAGCGATCTGACGCTCTCCGGCGACCATGGCGTTCAGAGGTACGTCTCGGTCCCCGGACCGTATCCCACGGAGGTCGAGTCGCTGATCGTCCTTCGGGGTGACGGGACGGCGATCCGTCAAGCCAGATCGCGCTGCATGGTCGACGGAGGGTGCGAGCAGCAGAACACGACGGCGTGGCGGCTCTCCGAGCTCGAAGACTGCGACGTCGTCCCGTTCGACGTCGAGGATCCCGAGCAGTGCGGCGAAGGCGAAGAGGAGTGCGTGTACCCGATGCTCGAAAACTGCGCCGTCCGCGGCCTCGACTTCGCCTGCGCCGAGGCCGCACCCTGAGCCTCACCGCCCCCACTGGCGCTCCTGCAAATCGATCGTAGGCTTCCCAGTCGAGGCGAAGCCATGAGCCAAGGTCGAAACAGTGTGGTGGAGGAGTCGAAGCACAAGGGAATCGTCGCCGGCGCGACGGTCGCAGGGGCGATCGTGGTGGGCGCCCTCGGCTTCCCCGTTCTGGCGGGCCTGGCAGCGATCCCGGCCACGGCGCTGACGTGGAGCTGGTGGAAGCACCGCGCGAAGAACGGCATCAAGTTCTGACGCGGCCCAACTCCTCACGCGGGTCCTCGACCCCCGCGTAGTCGAGCGCTTCCCACGTGGCGTAGCCGCCCTCATCCGCTTCGTTGAGCCATGCGATCGACTGCTCCTTGGTGCCGTCGATTTCCCCGGTGAGGATCATGATGCCGAGCGTCGCGGCGGCGCGGGCGTTGCCGTGCTTGGCGGCACGCTCGTAGTACTCGGCGGCCGTCTTCATGTCCGGCTCGCCCTTCTTCCCGGAAGCGTAAGCTGCGCCGATGTTGTAGAGCGGGATGCCTTTGTTCTCCACGTTCGAGTGACGCGCCATCCTGGCAAACTGCATCGTCGCTCTTCGATCGCCCAGCCGACTCGCCTCGAACCAAGCGCGCAGCGCGCACTCGAGGGCGGGGTTCTCGCCGTCTTCGATGCGGCGAGCCTCGTCGGACCAGACGTCGTTGCGGATGTGCTTCGGGGCCGACACCGTCGAAGGCGCCTGCCGGCCGAAGCCCCGCGACGAACACGTCGCCGATCAGAGACCACGCCCCCGGGTGCTTGCGCTCCGCCGCCGCCCAGAGCGCGTCGGCTGGGGAGCGGATCTTCGTTCTCGGGCGCGGGGTCGCGCCGGACGGCCTTACTTCGGACAGAACTTCTCCCACCCCTCGCGATGGATCGGCATCGCCTCGCCCACGCTCCGCTTCGTCGCCCGCGTCGGCGCTACCACCACGCTGCCCTTCTCATCCACGACGGCGACGTACGCTTCGGCGACGCAGTTCGATGGCGCGCACTTGGCCAGATCGTCGTCGCGTTCGTCGGACCAGGTCAACAGGGCCCGCTTGCCGTCGTTGGAAGGCCACATGCCGAAGGTGCCGCCGGACGCTTTGCTCAAGACCTCGGTCGGGGCTTTGGCTCCGCTGCCGGAGGCGAGCTTGAGGGTCTTGTCCTCGAGGTAGACCCTGACGAGACGGTCATTGAGCCAGGTGGCGGCGCCGAAGCGAGGCATGGATCGGTCCCAGGGGCTCGCGGGGCTGTCGGAGACGAGGTGGAGATCGGTAAGCGAGAGCGAGACCTCGTGGAGGCCCATTTGATCGCTGGGATCGTCGCCGCGATAGCCGCTGTCGGAGTACACGAGGCCGATGCGACCTTTGAGCGCGGCCATGGACACGAGGTTGGGCGTGTCGCTGAGCATGACGGAAGCTGCGCTGCCATTGCTGGTACCGTCGGTGCCGACGCGCAACAGGCGCAGCTCTTTGCCGGCTTGGTGCCACGCCACCAAAAAGCCGGCGCCCGACGGCTGGATCAGGAGCTCGCTCGACGGCAGGCCTGCGCTGGCAGCGAGGGAGATCGCCGCCCCGGTGGGTCTTCCGCGCGTATCGAGAGGGCGGAAGCGCAGCACCTGGCTGCGAGCCGAGCGACCGTGCCAGACGATGGCGACATCGGAGCCGTTCTTCGCGAGCCCCAAGAAGAACGGCTCGCCCGGCTCGGTCGATGCCTTGATAGGTGCCGAGACGACGAACGGGGAGACCGAGGTGTCGACGTGCACGACCTCGACGTCGCGCTGGCCGTCGCGCGCCTTGCGGGTGAATGCGATGAGCACGCCGCCCTCGACGGGGAGGGCTTTCATCAAGCCGAGCCAATCGTCGGTCGATGACGCGACTGTTATTGGGCTGCCCGATGGCTGTCCCTTGGAATCGAGCAGCTGAACGAACGCGTCGCCGACGGTCTCGGTCTTCGTCGGCGAGCGATCGGTCTTGGCGCCGTGCGCGACGAGGATGTAGCCCGACGCGTGCTCGAGGACGCGCACCGGCGTCATGTTGGTGTAGGTAAACTGCGTGGCGCGCGACACCTGCGCGTTGCGACACGCCCAGAGACGCGCGTCGCCGCCGTGAAGGTTCAGCCTGACCGGGTTCGAGACGATGTTGAGCGCCGCGACGCCGGGGACCTTGTCGGCGCGATAGCGAACCCGAACGTCGACGTTGCCGGGGCGCGCGTGGCGCTGGACGCGGATCTCGGGCGCCCACGCCTTTGCGTCGACCGCTTCTCGGTCGCCGGGGTCGAGGTCGAGGTTGTCGGCCGCGGTGAGCGGATTGACGAGCTTGCAACCCGGCATGTCTTGGTAGCCGAAGGGGTGCGCAATGGGCTTGCCGACTTCGTCAGAAAACTCGAGCGCGTACTCGGGCTGCCGGGCGCCGACCCACGAGCCATCGACCGGCTTGATGACCCGCACCGGCTCCCCCGAAGCATTGCGGAACGCCAGCTCGAGTCGCAGCACATCGCCGACCTGAAGGTCCGCCTTCTCGACCCCGAGCTCGAGCTCGACGCCGCCGGCGTTCGGTGCAGCCGTCGAAGGGGACGGCGACGCCGCGCCGTTCGGCGAGGCTGGGTGCTCGCTGGTGGGCGATGGTGACGAGCAGGCAAGCGCCACGACGGCGAGCGAGACGCGGAGCGTGAGGCCGGTGCTCGTACCCATGGGTGGACATGGTAGCTCCGAGCCGACGAAACGTGACCGTCACAAGACCTCGAGCGCCTTCGCGATCGCTCCCACGAGCTCGACGCGAATCTCCTCCTCGAAGTCATCGGCGCCTCGTGCTGCGCTCTCTATCGCATGCGCCTTTTCGAGCGCGCCGCGGCTGCTCGCCTGTCCGATCGCGACGAGCGCTCCGACGATGACGACTTTGGGGGCGCGGGGGACTGTCTCGTCGAGGAGCTCCGCCTCGAGCGCCGGAGCCGCCTTCGGGTCCTTCGTCTGGCCGAGCGCTTCGTAGATCTGGAGCAGGTTGGCCGGGCTCTCTCGGGCGCCGCGGGCCTTCTCTTCGGCGAGCATCGCAAGCAGCCGATCGACAGCAACGGATTTGTCATCATCACCGGCCACCGCGCCGAGGCGGCCGAGCGCGTCGATGATGCTGAGGCCGCTGCCGGCGGCGGTCGTCAGGTCGATCCGCGCGAGGGGCGCGATCGCCTCGGTGGCGCGGCGCTCGACCAATGCGTTCGCGGCTTCTGCGACGACGACCTCGTCGCTGCTGCTTAGGCTGTCGATGAGAGTCCGGGTTCCCTTCTCCGAAGTATCGCGCGCGGCGGCGATCACGGCTGCCACCGCCGGATCGTCGGGGTTGGGCGGCGCCGCTCGCTCGGGCTTCTGATCCGCTTCCGGAGCGCCGTCCTCGTTCGACTGCCTGGCGGTCGCTCGGGGCGCCTCCTTCTTGCGCGCAGGCTCGGCTGTCTGCTCGGTCGGAGCCGCCGCGCTGACACCTCGGTCCTTCGCCGAGGCATCGGCGGCCGGCGGCGCCTTCTTCGACGAGGAGCCGCGCCAGAGAAAGAAGAGCGCGACGACGAAGAGCGCCGCGCCTACCCAGGGCAGCACGCCGAACCGCGAACGGTTTCGACGCGCCGGCAGGGTCAGCATCCGGCGAGGCTACAGTACATGTTCCGCATCTGCGACGCGGTCTTGTTCGGCTGGCCATAGCGACCAGGCGGCAGCGACGCCCACTCCCACGAGAGCTTCGACATCGCGTTGGAGAACTCGGACGCGGTCATCGCGCGCGCCTGCGGCACGGTGACGTGGCGCACCGTCTTCACGAGGTACGCGGCGCCGAGCTCCTGGTTCTCGGGCTCGAAGCTCGACAGACCATTGGCGCTCTTCACCGAATTCCAGGTGCCGGTGAGAAATTGATAGCGACCCGCGGCGGTCGAGCACGAGCTCCCGAACGCGAGGCACTGGTTCGGGTGCGACTGGCAGCCGTTCATCAGCTTGAACGAGAACATGACGTCGTAGCCGTCGTTCGAGAAGCCGCGCGTACCTTCGGCCCAGGCGATGGAGTCGTGGAGCGCCTTCTGGAAGTTGCCGACCGAGCCGACCGCGCGCGCCGGATCGCACGTCTCGCCGCTTCCACCGCCGTTGCTCGGGAGCTCCTCGACGTACTTCGTCGAGACCCAACCTTGCTTGCCCGACGATGCTTCGACGTTGACCCAGCCGCTGCTGCCGCTCTCTGCGATGCAGGTGACGACCTCACCGTTGTCGAGCACCTCGAGGATGCTCGAGCTCGTGGTGCCCTTCTTCCGAAGGTTGAGCGCCGAGGCAGTCACGCGCAGCGACGTGCCTGCTTCGATGACGGTGCTGAGCCCGGCTTCCTCCTCGACCGCGTCCTCGTCCGCTTCTTCGTCGACGTCACCGGGCGCACACGCCGCGAGGGCGAGCAGGCCGACAGAGAGAACGAGCGAGCTGCGACGGAGGAGCTTCTCGACGAGACCAGCGGGCATGGCGGGCCTCCTTGGCAAGCTCCGGACCGCCCGCATGTGGCTGTAACTTCACGAGATCTGGGCACGAGATAGGGGATTGGCGGGGGGTGTGCGGGGGAGCGGTGGGCAACGCGTCATCCGGTCCGCAAAACGCGGGAGAAGTTGGAGCTCACAGCACCGCCGGCGGCTGCGATTGGTTCGGCCAACCGCGCACGCTCGCGTGCGACCGTTTGGGGTGCGACGTCGCGTCACGGCAAGCTCGATCGATCGCGGCTCACCCTGATGGAGGAACCGACCAGGGATCTCTCGCGACCCTCCAAAAAGCGTCCACGTGTGGGATAGGAGCGAGCGGTACTGGCGTGTGCGAAGGGCGCGCACTCGGTGTCAGTGGGGCAACGGCGTGACGCCGAACGCGTACTGACGATGGCGGAAGCGCCTCACCGAGCGCGCACGCCGAGGTGACTCCCGACGACGCGCTCATGGCCTGGAATGCCGGCCGAGATCGGCGTGCTCAGGACCTCGATCTCGCCGTCGGCCCCGCGCGCGACCAGCACGCTGGAGCCGCCGCCGTCGAAGTTGACGGCGCTGTACGCTCCCTCGGCGGCGAGGAGCTCGGCGAGCTCGTCGAGGGTGGCGCCCGCGGACCGGCGGCTCTGGCGGCCATCGACGACGAGGAGGAGGAGCGTCTTGCGATCTTCGGTGAGCCCGACGGCGGTGCGCGGCTGGCGCTTGTCGTTGAGCTTGGGGAGCGCGCAATCGTCGGCATCCGTGGGCCGGCCGGCTACCACGAGCATGCAGCCGCCGGAGAGCGCACTCCAGACCTGCGCGGGCTGTTCGAAAGAGACAGTACCGTCCTCATTCAGGTAGAGCGTGCTGGCGTTGCGTGCGGAGCGGCCGTAGACGTGACCGCGACTCGCGGCGAAGCCGAGCGGGGCGACGCGCTCGCCCTCTTTGGGGTAGGGGTCCACGAGGCCGGGTTCCCATGGGTCGAAGAACCCGCCGTTGATCGCCAAGACGAGGTCGTTCCGTTCGGCAAACACGCTGGTCTTCTGCGCAACGAGGGGGAGCTCTTGGTCGTCGCCGTCGCTGACGACGAGCTCGACCGCGTCGAGCCGGACGCGCGCCCAGTGCTCGACTCGCGGGATCTCGGAGGCGACCCGGCGCTCGTAGACGATCCCGGGGGCGACCTCGCGAGGCGGCCCGGCAGCCGGAGGGGGAACGAGGTTGGCGTACGCCCGGACGCTGGTGTGGCATCCCGCTGCTACCGCCGCGAGACCGGAGCCGATCATCCCGGCTCGCCGGAGCCAGCCTGGCGGTGCTCGCCAGCGCAGGAGCAAGAGGGCGACGAGCGCGACGGCGGTGATCGTGCCGGTCAGAATCAACGCGGCGAGCTTAGCGCCGGCGCCCCAATGCTGCACCTCGCCACGGCTGATCGCGCTCGGCGCTCCACGACATCGCGCGATCTCGTTGGCCCGCTACATGCCCTGTGTGGCGTCTCGAGAGGTTCATCATGAGGCACGTTCAGAAATGGAACCGCGACAAGACCAGGGCCTGCCTGCAGCTCGGCTTCATCCTGCTCACCGTCGGCCCCAAGGTCCTCCGCCTGGTCAGGCGAATCGCGAGCTGACGCCGCCGGGTCGATTGAAGATCGCCCTTGTGCGGCATCTCGCCACGAACTGCGTGCGCGCCGACGAGAGGAGGTGACCGCTCGGCGTGTCTCGTGGATCATGCGCGCCCGACGCAGCCGAAGGAGATCGACATGACCTACGTAGATGGATTTCTGCTCGCTGTGCCCGCCGCGAACAAGGACGCCTACCGCAAGCATGCTGCCGATGCGCTGCCGCTCTTCAAAGAGTTTGGCACAAGACGCTTCGTCGAAGCGTGGGGCGATGACGTGCCGGACGGCACGACCACCGACTTCAAGCGGGCGGTGAAGGCGACGGCGGACGAAATCGTGGTCTTCTCCTGGATCGAGTACGCATCGAGAGAGGCGCGCGACGCCGCGAACCAGAAGGTCATGACCGACGAGCGCATGAAGGAGCAGATGAAGACGCCGATGCCCTTCGACGCACAGCGGATGGTCTACGGCGGGTTCTCGATCCTGGTCGACGACACGTCGCAGGGGAAGATGGGTTACGCCGGCGGCTACCTGGTGGCCGTCCCCAAAGCCAACAAGGACGCCTATCGCGAGCTCGCGACCAAGACGGCCAAGGTGTTCCGTGAGGCGCAATCCGCGTCGTCGAGGCATGGGGCGACGACGTGCCCGAAGGAAAGGTCACCGACTTCCAGCGAGCGGTCCAGGCGACCGCAGATGAGACGATCGTCTTCTCGTGGATCGAGTGGCCTTCCAAAGAGGTGCGCGACGCCGGAATGAAGAAGTCCTTCGAGGACGAGCGAATGAAGATGCCGAATCAAGCCAAGCTGTTCGATGGCAAGCGCATGATCTACGGCGGCTTTGTTCCGCTCATCGACGCGTGACGGTGCGAGCTTCGACATCGATGACGTGCCTGCGGGTCGCCCTGGCCTGCGGTGCGCTCGGCTGCGCGATGTCGCGGGAGGCGTTCAATCGAATGGCGGGCGAGGTCGCCGGGCGGAACCAGCAGCGTCGTGAGGAGGCCGAGCAGGATCTGGCACGCCGCGGCTACACGCGCATCGAGGATGCCGACGTGCGGTTCGCTCAGATCGAGAAGACGACGCGCGACGAGTGCATGAATCACGGCTTCCGGCAGCTGGCGCCGGGAACGGAGGAGCCATCCCTCGAGATTTCGATCGCCGAGCGAAAGTCGGGAACGCCTCCTGCGCCTGGCGTGGTCGAGGTCGTCGCGCCCGCGCGAGCGACTTGCGAGTTCTTCTCCCTGCAAACACCGGTGCTCGAGGTGACGATGGCCGATGGAAAGAAGCTTCCGATCGTGCGCATCCCAGGTCCCCGTCGCCTCGCGAAGGGTCCCCGGGGCGAGACCGTCAGGATCGTCGAGCGCGCCGAAGTGATCAGCCGTGACAAGGCCCTCGTGAAAGAGGTGTGCAACCGCACGCCGAGGCCGGAGCCCCACCCGCTGGAGCTCACCGAGCCGGTGACCGTGCTCTGGGGCAAGCCGGCGGAGCCTCCCACGGTGGAGCTTTTGTTCGAGCGTGAAGAGCTCGAGGAAGAGTGCACCGAGTACGTCGAGTAGCTCGGCGCGGGAGCCGCGTTACCAGCGTCCCATCGCACCGAGGTTGTGCACCGAAGCGTACCCGGCGCTCTTCAACATCCGCGCTGCGTGCGCGCTCCGTGCTCCGCTCCGGCAGTAGACGATGACGGTAGTGTCTTTGGCGCCGAGCTCGGCCACCCGCCGGTCGAGCTCGTGAACCGGAATGTTCACCGCGCCGTCGATGTGACCCTCGGCGAACTCTTCCGGGCTTCGCACATCGACGAGCTTCGCACCGCCGTGCACGAGGCGGCGCGCGTCGGCGACGGCCACGTCGCCGCGCCGCATGAGCAGCATGTAGCCGATGAGGAGGATCACGACGACGGCGAGGGCGATCTTCAGCGTCATGGTCAGGCGCGGCCTTCTTCTCACGGCGCGCTCGGGTTGGCCAGCCGCTCGAAGGTACCCGCGGGCTGGACGAAACTTTACCGGGGGCGCCGATACGTCTTTGGGAAATGGTCGCGTTTCGGATTGCGTATCTTGCGAAGATGCGACCTTACCTTTGGCTGCTCGCGGCGGCCGGGCTCGCCGCGTGCGGCGACGACGGGACGTCGGGAGCAGGGGCTGGCGGTGCAGCGAGCAGCGTCGTAACGACGGACGCGACGACGGGTGCGCAAACGTCGGGCACCGGCGGCGAGGGCGGAGAGGCGCCGAAAGCACCGAACGGCGCGCCCTGCACCGAGGCGGATGCGTGCGAGGGCGGCATCTGTCTGCGCGAAGACCTCACCGGTTACCCCGGCGGCATGTGCGTCTCGCCGTGCGACGCCGGCGATCCGGCGAGCTGCGACGGCGTCTGCTTCGCGCACGGGCTCTTCGGCGACGTGTGCAAGCTGGACTGCCTCGGCGATCTGTCGGTCTGCCGCGATGCGTATGCGTGTAGGGGAGCCCCCGATGCGGGCTACACCTGCATGCCGGCGTGCACGGATGTCTCCGACTGCGCCGTCACCGGCTTCTGCGAGTCGGGCAGCTGCCTCGACCCGAACGACGAGCCTGAAGCCGACTGCGAGAACTTGGTCGATGACGACGGCGACATGGACGTCGACTGCGCCGACGAAGACTGCCAAGGCACAGCCGCGTGCACCCCGGGTTCGACGCCCCTGGGCGGGCCGTGCACGAAGCACTCCGACTGCGCGTCTCCGAACGGCCAACCGGCGTGCTTGACCGAAGCGCTCACCGGTCACCCTGGCGGCGCGTGCTCGGAGCTCTGTCCGCTCATCGTCGGCGAATGCGAGCTCGGGGGGTACTGCATCGGAACGGCGGTGTTCGATACGCCCGCCTACGAGGGCGAGACGATCTGGCATTGTCCGATCGCGCCTTGTTCGGCCGCCGAGCCGTGCCGCCAAGGATACAGCTGCTCGTGCGAATCCAACTGTCCCCCGCAAGCGCCCGGTGCTTGTCAGGCCGACTGCACAGGCGACGGCGACTGCACGATCGCCGGCCACACGTGCGGGAACGCGGCACCGACGCCGACACCCGTGTGCGTGGCCCCTCCGATCCCGGAGGTCTGCGACAACGCCCAAGATGACGACTACGACGACGACCCGGATTGCGAGGACGACGAGTGTGCCGCCCCCTGCGCTGCGCTCGGGCTGCAGCTCTGCGCGTCGGCACCGACGCTCGCGGCGAGCCAATCCGGCGCCACCGCACCCGGACCCGGGATCGGTGGCTCGGGCTGCCTCCAATCGGCGGGGACGGTGTCACCGCAGCTCTTCCGCTACCAAGCGCCTGCGGACGGCACGCTGAAGCTGACGTTGCAATCGGTCTTTCCCCAGGCGATCGAGATCGTCAACGGGTGCGATCTCACCGGCTCGAGCCTGGGGTGCACGGCCGACTACGACGTCGACGGCTTCATCGAAATGCAGAGGACGGTCGTCGCCGGAGCCGAGTACACGGTCTTGGTCCTGGCTGCCGCGCCTGGTCACGAAGACGCGTTCACCCTGACGTCGGAGCTCCAATGAAGACGCAGCTTGCTCTCGTTTGGCTGGCGCTCGCGCTCGCGGCGTGCGGCGATGACGAAGCGTCGACGGGCGGTGGTGGCGCGACGTCGGAGGCGACGACGATCACGAGCACGAACGCCGTCACCGGCGGCGGCGGCGGAAATCAAGGGCCCTCGGCGCTAGGCGGGCCGTGTCTCACCGACGACGACTGCATCGACGGGCTGTGCCTCGACGAAGGCTCGACGGGCAATCCATCCGGCTATTGCTCGCGCTTCTGCGATGCGACGCTGGCGGACGACGGCTGCCCCGAGGGCAACTGCAACGCGATCGACGGCGTCGGGCTCGTCTGCTTCGCGACGTGCGATCCCTACGCGTCGGATTGCCGCGACGCCTACCGCTGTCGGCCGAGCGACGAGACGAAGTTCGATTGGCAGTGCCGCGCGGCGTGCACGTCGGCCGCGGACTGTTCGGTGACGATGAGCTGCAATGGCGATGCCGAGAACGAGGGCATCTGCACGTTTCCCGAGAGCAATTGCAGCGATCTCTTGGACTCGGACGGGGACAGGAGACGCGACTGCACCGACTCCGACTGCGCGTCGGATCCGATCTGCGCAGGCGGACCGGGTGCAATCGGGGCCGCGTGCACCTCGCACCTCGACTGCACCGCCGGCATGATTTGCGCGTCCGAAGCGCTGACCGGCTGGCCCAACGGTGCGTGCGTCGGCAGCCATGAGCCCGGCGAAAGCTGCCCAGTTGGTGAAGACTACCTTGCCGTCTACGAGCTCAAGGACAAGAGCGACTTGCTCGAGCTTCTCTGCTTCGCGAGCTGCCAAGACGAAACCGATTGCCGCACGGGGTATCGGTGCTCGTCCGGAGCCTGCACGCCGTGGTGCGAGGCGAACGCCGAGTGCGCGAGCGGTGTCTGCCGGATCGGTCACGGGATCTGCGCCGACCCGGAGGTCTGCAATGACGGCATCGACAACGACGGCGACGCGAGCGGGATCGATTGCTTCGACGACGACTGCGAGACAGTGTGCGCCGACGCGTTCGCGGCCGGCTGCGCGGCGGCGCTCCCCCTCCCTGCCAGCGGAACCGGCGAGACGTCGGTGGGGCAGCAAGCGGGCGAATGCGGCTGGACCGGCGCGGCGCTCGACTTTTACGCGTTCACCGCGCCATCGGACGGCCAGATCACCGTCACGGTTGAAGCTGACGTTCCAGTCATCATCGGACGGTACGCCGACTGCGCCGGCGACAACTCCGACTGCGAAGGCGACCTCGACACCTTCACCGGCGTCACCGTGTATGACAACTACGTCGGTGCGGGCATGACCTATTACTTCTCGGTCACGACCGCGCCGGAGCTGGTCGGGCCCTACACGATCTCGCACACGTTCACGCCCAACTGAGCCTCAGCCCTTGCAGATCGCCCCTTGTCCGTCGGGGCAGCCGATGCGCACGTGAAAGTAGGCGTCGAGGTCTTCGGTCGAGTCGCCTTCGAAGAGGATCGCGCGGACACGCTCGATGCGCTCCTCGTCGAGGCCCTCTTTCTGAGCGAACGCGAGCAGGCGAATGCGGATCCTGGCATCGACGAAGATGTGCGTGACGCCCGCGGGATCCTTGGCGAGCGCCTCGACCAGGGCCCAGTTGCGCGCGTCGTCGAAGCGGAGCTTCTTGTCGCGCGAGACCCCGTCACCCCCGAAGCGCGCGAGCTTCTTCGACGTGGCTGGGTTGCCCTTGGCGTCGAGCGCATAGAACACCAGGTCGGCGTCGCGGCCGGTCTGGTGCGAGCGACGCCCGGGCACCGGCCCGCCCTTCTCGTTCGAGAGCGCGAGGACGAGCAGCGTGCTGCCGCGATGGCTCTTTCGGACCTTCTTGGCCGCGCGATCGATCGCCTTCAAGAGGTCCGGCGTTGCGTGCGACGGCAGGTCCATCTTGTTCCACATGCGCGCCGCCGGGCTCGGGCGCAGCTTGCGCCCGCGCACCAGCGTTCCGTCGTTCGGTGCGCCGACCGAGAGCGTCCGCAAGCTCCACGGCGACTTCCGAAACTTCTCGGGCAGGGTCGAATCGCCCGCGCTCGCGAGCGTCGCCCATGCGAAGAGTGTCGCACCGAGGAGCACCGCGCCGGCGATGGTTTGCCGCTTCGTCATTCTGACAGCGGCGTTCTCGACCGAGGGCTCGAGGAGCGCAACCGAAAGACGCGCAGCCGAGAAAAGAAGCGTACTCACCCAGGCCGGGACGGCTCGACTCAGCTCGGGGGTCCCGCCGCGCGTCGCGCTTGATCACGCCGCTCTTCGAGGAGGCGCCTTTCGGCTTGGTTCTCGGTGAGCGCGAGCGCGCTCTCGAAGGCTGCGGCCGCTTCGGCATGGCGGCCGAGCCGGGTGAGGAGCTCGCCTCGCGTCGAGTGAAACAGGTGGTAGCTCGCGAGATCGAGCTTCTCGACGATCGCGAGCGCGTCGCCGAGCTTGCCGGTTTCGGCGATCGCGATCGCACGGTTGAGCGCGATGACCGGTGTCGGCGTCATCGCGAAGAGGACGTCGTAGAGAAATACGATCCGCTGCCAGTCCGTGTCCTCGGAGCGCGCGGCGGCGCTGTGGATCGCATTGATCGCCGCTTGGATTTGGTACGGGCCGAGGTTCTGCCTGCGGAAGCATTCGGCGACGAGCGCTTGTCCCTCGATCACGAGCGATGCGTCCCACCGCGAGCGATCCTGATCGCGCAAGAGCACGATCGATCCGTCGGCGGATGTGCGGGCGGCGCGACGCGACTCGATGAGCAGGAGCAGCGCGAGCAGTCCGAGCGCCTCGGGCTCCTTCGGGAGGAGCTCGACGACGTGGCGCGCGAGGCGGATTGCCTCGGCCGTGAGATCGGCGCGCCCGAGCTCTCTGCCCGACGACGCGACGTACCCTTCGTTGAAGATGAAGTAGATGACCGCGAGCACCCACTTGAGGCGTGCGGGCAGCTCTTCGGCCGGAGGCACGCGGTAGGGGATGTTCGCGTCTTTGATCTTGTTCTTCGCGCGGACGAGGCGCTGCGCCATCGTCGGCTCGGGCACGAGGAACGCTCGCGCGATCTCGCTCGTCTCGAGCCCGGCGATGAGGCGCAGGGTGAGCGCCACCTGTGCGTTCGGAGCGAGCGACGGGTGGCAGCAGGTGAACATCAGGCGGAGCTGATCGTCGAGCACGGGGACATCCTCCTCTTCGTCGGACCCGTCGGGCTCGTGCATGCGTGCGCTCTCTCGATGACGCTCGTCCCTCTTCGCCTCGCGCCGGACCCTGTCGATCGCGGCGCGGCTAGCGGTGGTGATGATCCAACCGGCGGGGCTCGGCGGGAGCCCCTCGTTCGGCCAGTGCGAGAGCGCCTGGACGAACGCATCTTGCACCATCTCCTCCGCGAGGCTCAGGTCGCGGAACCGACGCGCCAGCGTTGCGACCGCGCGACCCGAGCACTCACGGAACACACGCTCGACCTCGGAGATGTCGGGATGCTGCGTCATCGGTCGGCGCTCAGTCGGCCGCCGGCTCCTGGATGGGCCTCACTTCGACCGGGCCGGCGCAGGCAACCGTCGCCTTCTTCGCCCAGGCGAGCGCCGCGTCGAGGTCCGGCGCCTTGATGATCCAGAAACCGCCGAGGTACTCCTTCGCCTCGATGAACGGTCCGTCGGTGAGGAGGACCTCGCCGTTCTTCTCTCGGACCACCGTCGCGCTCGAGCGCGGGTGCAGCCCGCAGCCGTAGATCATGACGTTCTTCGCCTTCATCTCCTGGTTGAGAGCGTCGACGTCGGCGAAAATCTTCTTCATCGCCTCGGCGCTGGGCATGGGCTCGCCTTCGACGTGGTGGACCGAGAGCATGTACTGGTTCATGGCTGTATTCCTTTTCGGGGGTTCTTATCAGGTTCGGCGCCGCGGTTTGCGTCGCCTTCAACCCCCGAACGAACGGGGATCGGGCCGATCGACATCGGTCCGATTTTTTTCTCGAGCCGCTTCGCTTTTTCGAATTTCTTCGGATTTTCCGTACCCTCGGGCGACCGTGGTCTTCTGGTAGTCTCGCAGCCATGTTCGGCGGTCGAGGCGCGAGCGTGGCGGTCTTGCTGGCCGCAGGAGCAGCCTGTTCGCTCCCGTTCGACGACATCGGCTTCACGGGCGGGAGCGGAGGGGCGGGAGCCGGTGGCGGCGCGGGCTCCCCGACGACGGCGTCGTCGATGACCACTCAGCAGCAGAGCACGTCCCCCTCGACGGTGACGGGCTTCGGCGGCGCCGACTGCGCGAGCGGAAACGACGTCTGCGTCCCGCCGGTGCCGGCGGGGTGGACCGGCCCGGTGCTCCTCGCCGACGACGACACGCAGAGCTGCGCTTCGCCTGCGCTCACCGGCGGCCTCGCCGCGGATGCCACGATCCCGGATACGGCGCTCGCCGTCGAGCCGCTCCCATGCATCTGTAGCTGCGCGCTCGATCCGTCGAGCTGCAGCGTGACCATCGCGCCCGACGGCTGCCAAGGCAACGCCAACTTCACGGTCGATGGGGCTTCCGGCTGCAACAACTCGTCGTTCGCGGGCGGAAGCAACGTGGTCAAGCTACTCGGCAACCTCAATGGGACGTGCCTACCGTCTGCGACCGAAGGAGCAACATCGGTCACTCTCGCAGCGGTTCGAGACGCGTGCCCCGTGGAGATCACCGGCGCCGGCTGCAATGACGACTTTCTTTGTGTGCCCTCCTCGGAAGCCGATGTCTGCGTCTATGTTTCCGGCATCGCCGACTGCGCCAACGCGACGGGCTACCCGTCGCGCCGCACCATCGTCACGAGCTGGAACGACTCCCGGATGTGCACGCCTGCCGGCTGCTCTTGCCAGACCGGCGTCGGCGCTTGCAGCGGGCAGGTGACCTTCTACGACGGCTCGATGTGCAGCGGCGCCGAGATTGGCGGGCCGTTCTCGATCGACGCCGGGTGTCCGCAAGTCACCGGCAACATCGCGTCGGCCAGCTACACGCTCGACAATCCCTCTTTCCCCTGCGCTCCGATCGGGGCGGGGACGCCGGCCGGCGTCGCCGCCGCGGACGTCGCGACGGCGTTCACGCTCTGTTGTCTGTAGCTCGACCTCAGTCCACCAGATCGAGCAGGCCCAGGATCTCGACCAGCTCCGGATCGGCGCGACCGGGATCCGCGGCTTCGATCCGGCTCCGCGCGTTCGCGTAGGTGCCGGAACCGGGAGTCTTCAGCGCCTCGGCGAAGGCGACGATCGCGAGGCCCTTGTCGATCGCTGCGTGATCGCCCGCGAGGAGCGTCGAGAGCGTCGTCTCGGACGCGGCGACCCGCGCCTTGTGGGTGATCGGCTCTTGCCACCTGACGGTGATGGCGATCGGATCGTTGGGAGAGACGACAGAGGCATCGCACGCCTTGAGCGTCTGCAAGAAGACCATCGCGTCGCCCGGCGCGAGGTGTTGCGGCTTCACCTCGCGCGGATCGGTCGAGTATTCCTCGCCGTAGAACTTCGCCATCTGGAAGTACCAGGGCAGCGAGAGCTCGACCTGGACCCCACGCGCCGCGACCTCCATCACCTCGTCGAAGCGGTCGGCGAGGATGCGCTTCGCCTCGTCGGGCGTGTCGAGGTAGACGTACGCGCCGCGCCCGGCGTCGGTCACGACGTCCATCAGCAAGTCGGAGTAGGACTCGACCGGGCCTGTGCCGATGCCGACGAGATAGATGCCTTCGTCGTCGCCAAACCGCGAGTTCATCCCGATCAGCTCCTCTTCGGTCACCCCCACGTTCGCACCGCCGTCGCTGATGAGGATCAGCCGATTGAGCCGGTTTGGATCGTAGGTTTGCTGCGCGAGCGCGTAGCCCTTCACCAGGCCGGCGTTGAGATCCGTCCCGCCGTCCGCCTCGAGCGAGTTTGCGATCGAGACCAGGGTCGCGTCGTTCGGGCCCGAAGCAGCGTGGTTGTCGAGGAGCACATTTTGCTCGGTGCTCCAGGTGACGGCGTTCACGACGTCGCCCTCTTGAAGGCGCGAGGCGAGAGCGAGCATCGCGGCACGCGCGCGTTCGATGCCGTTTCCACCCATGGAGCCCGACGTATCGATCGAGAATGTCAGCGTCATCGGCCGGCGAAGCGGCGCATCGGGCGCCCGAACGCCGATCTGGAGCGAGAACTCACCGGGCACACTCCCTTCTCGGGCGTCGGCAAAAATTCCGAGCGTTCCCTGCTCAGGCGCCGGGTAATCGATCCGGAAGTAGTTCAAAAACTCGTACGTGCGGATCCCGGTAGGTGGCTTACCCGTTTGCGCGAGCGCCTCTCTCGCGCGCGCCGGGGACGCCATCGAGTTCGAGTCGTCCGACGAAAGATAGAGGACGAGCGGCTTTGATGGGTCGAGCTGCTCGCAGGCGGGAGGCTCGGGCGGTTGGCTCAACTTCGGAGGCGGAGCAGCAGGCTCACCGCCGGTCGTCGCGCCGTAGCTCGCGCCGCCGGCACCGTCGACGCCGCCGTCGTCACCGCAGCCGCCGAGGAACACAGCCGCGGCAGCAAAGAATGGAACAAGCGAAGAGTAAGGAAGTCGCTGCATACGCGCGCCTTCCGCAACGATCGTGCCCGGCAGGAAGTCGACCCGAGCGCGTGATCTCTCGACGACGACGAGATGAGCCCCGTGACTTTGCTGTCATGCTCGGCACGGCCGTGCCGGTGCGATACGTTGAGCCGCCCATGGAAGGGCTCCTCGAGAACGCCGCCATCCACCGCAACGAGCGCGAGCCGTGGGTCGAGCTGGCTGCAGAGCTGAAGCGACGTGGCGATGTGCGCGGCGAGCTCGCCGATATCCAGCTGGCGCTCGAGGACGCGCGCGGGACCGAGCATCGCGACCTCCTGTTGGCGGAAGAGAGGCTCTTGAACGAGCGCGCCGCGGAGCTGTGGGGCCCGCTCGCCGAGGTGGGCCCGAAGCACCCGGGCAACTTCCTCTGGAAGCGCGGCTTCCTCGATTCGATCGTCGTGCCGGGCGCCACCATCACCTCACACCAGGGGCAGCGAACCCGCACCGAGCCGCTCCCGCGCGAGATCCTGTCACGAGCCTGCGAGCACGACGTCGCCCGGCTCTCCCGATACATGATGGCCTGGCGAAAACCGAGGCGCGCGCCGACGTGGATTGACCGCCTCGACTTCGCGCAGGTGGTGCTCACGCGCGACGTAATGGCGTTGCCGATGCTTCGCGCCCTCTCGGCGTGGACGTTGGTTTCGAGCGTACCGCTTCGGCATCCGACGCTCGAGCACCTCGGACTTGCATGCAAAGGGCCTACCCTCGAGCTTCTCGAGAGCGCCGAGCTCCCGGGGCTGAAGAGCCTCTACCTCACGAACGTCACGGGGTCGCGTGCCGACCTTGCGCGCATCGCGCAGGCCATCGCGCGGCTGGCGCCAGAGAAGCTGCTTCTCGCGGTCGACGGCGCCTACGGGCCGAATGCGTGGACGGCGGACGATCTCCGCGCGCTGGAACCGATCGCGGGCCGCCTCGAGGGACTTGCGCTCCGGCTTCCCATTCCGCCCATCGATTTTCAGCTTCCTCGCCTGCGGCGCCTGAACCTGAGCCTGAGCGCATCCTTCGGTTCCGTGGACTTCGGCGCGAAGGCGCCGGCGTTGCCGCCCGTCGAAGAGCTGAGCATCCGGATCATGGGCCGCTTCGGAATCCCGGACACCATTGCCGCCGTACGTGAGAGCGCCGCGCTCCGAGGTGCGCGCGTGCTCCAACTCGAAGGAATGGATGCATCGACCGCCGAGATCGTCGGGCGTCCGCTCGAGCGGCTCGAGGAGCTCGCGGTGATGGCGATGGGGACGATGAACGTGGGCTTCAGCGACGCGATCCTGAAGAAGGACAGCTTTCCGAAGGTGCGCACGCTCTCACTCGCGATGTCCCAACAGCTCCCCGGCCTCGCGCTGTCGCCCCTCGCGCCACGGATCGAGACGCTGTCGCTCGAGCTACGGTCGCCGCGGGACGTCGCCGCGTGGCGGGACGCGCGCGAGAAGCTCCCAAACCTGCGCACTCTCGTCGTTCGAGGTCTGCGCGCCTTCGACGCCGCAACGCGCGCGACACTCCATGACGGCGGTCACGAGGTGATCTGGGCGCGCACGAACGCAGAAGCGCTCCGCTCCGGGTTCGAAGGCACACGAATGGAGCCGGGATTTTCGGGGGTATTCTGATGACCGCATCAACGCCTTCCCTGCAAGCCCTGCGCGATCTCTGGCTCCTCGGTCGTCGCTTCGCCGCGTTCTCCGTGGGTGCGAGCAGCGCGCGATTCGTTCCGAAGATGAGCGCGCTGAAATCCTCGGCTGCAACGCTCGAACGACTTGGTGTCGCGATCGATGCCGGCGCTCTCGCCGGGGCAACGCCTGCCAAGCGGAAGAAGCTCTTCGAAGGATTGCGCCGCGGGATCGCCGACGCGGCCGCTCGCCTGCACGGTCCCGCTGCGCGTCCCGTCTTCGCGCTCGCTGCCATCAGCGTCGCCCTCGATCCGTTCGCGCGCGCGGAGCGGCAGGACCTTCCCCACAAACTGGCAGCGGCGCAGAAACCTGCCGCGGCTTTTCTCGCCGAGAGCGAGGAGCTCGAGGACTCAGTGTTCTCCGAGCTCGCGGAGCTGCGCGGCTGGTGCGAAGCGATCGTGAACGGATTCGCGCAGCAGTGTGACAACCTCGAGCTCGCGCAGCTCCTCGAGGAGGCGTTCTGGGATGGCTCGCCCGAGGCGCCTGAAGCCGCCGACGAGCCCAACTACAACTTCCGATCGGCGCCGATCGAGCACGTCATCACGATGGTCGTCATGCACCACGTGATCTGCACGATGGGCGCGATCCGCTCCGGCCCCGGGCCGACAACGTTCGAAGGAGACATTCGCTCGGGCGAGCACACCTACGACGACCAGTCGGAATCTCACTTCGCCGTCGCGTGGAGCGAGCACGGCATCGTCGGCTTGGCGTTTCACAAGTACGCAGAGGGAACCGACGCAGACCGATGGCTCCGCGATCTGCCCGCCTCACTGCGTCCTCTGCTCGATCGGTTCCCACAAGGCGACCCGGGATGGACCTCGGGCTTCTGGATCACGCGCGACGCGCGACACCTGGACCGAGCCGAGGGCGAAGACGGCAGCAACTACTTCGAGGAATTCACGTGCAGCCCGCGCGTGACCCTGCATGAGCGACCGAACGCGTGGGCAGAACGATTCGGTCTCGACGAGGCGCGCGCCGAGCTCGCGGTGGACCTCGCACGCCGCGCGCTGTCCGGCGGCGGCGCGATCGAGGAGGATGAGATCGCGCTGATGATCGAGGCCAGCGCCGAGATGAAGAAGAGCAGCGCGTACGCGCTCAGCAAGGCCAAGCTCGAGCACGCCCGAGCCTCGTTCGCGAAGGTCGGGCTAACGTTCACGCCGCCGGTAGCCACGCTCGAGCGCGAGCAAGAGTCTGTCCGAGAGCGGGCCGAGAAGACGATCGCGGCGCGCATGTCACCCGACGAGCGTGCGCTCCTCGAAGCGGCACGCGCGAACGATGCGGCCGCGGTGCGCGCGCTCGTCGCCAAGGGTGTCAATCCGGAGGTCGGAACGATCGCCGATCAATTCGAAGGGGTTCCGCCCGGGTTTCCCCCGCTCTTCGTTGCGTTGCGCGCGCGAGCCACCGAAGCAGCGCTCGCATTGATCGAAGGCGGCGCTCGTCTCGATCGAGTGGAACCAGCAGGAGGCCCCCTCGTGTGGGCAGTTCGACTGCGAAACATCGCAGTCACGCGCCTCTTGCTCGAACGCGGACTACGTCACAAGCCGAGCCTGCGCGATCCGCCCCTCATTGCGGTGGCGCTCGGGCGCAACGACGTCGAAATGGCTCGGCTTCTCCAAGACGCCGGCCTCGAGCTGCCGGCTCCCCCGCACGCCGAGCGCTTCCTGAAACATCTCCAGGAAGCCGGGCACAAGGAGGCCGCAGCTTTCCTCGAAGCCGAGCTCGCCAAGAAGAAGTGAGGCTCACCCGAGCCGATCGAGCTCGGCCCAAAGATCGTCGAGATCGACCACGAGGCCCGAACAGCCCGGGATAGCGTCCAGCTTACCCTCGGTCGCGGCGAGCACCTTCGTGTAGCGGCCCGCTCCGTCGAGCTCGAACACTTCCAGGCTGCCGAGCGCGGGATCGAGCAACCAATACCACCGGATGCGGTGTGCTTCGTACTCGGCCATCTTCTCGATCCGATCGCGACGTTCGTCGCGCGGAGTCGGAGTCACGACCTCGATCACGATGTCGGGGACCACGCGCAGCGGCCCGTGCTTGGGCGGCGCTTCCGAGCCCGGAAGAATGATGGTTACGTCGGGCTTGCGCCCCGTATCGGCGGCGAGCGAAAGCTTCAGCTCGGATCCGAACACGAACCCAGAGCGTCCGAGCCATGCGCGAAACAGAAAGACGAACCAGGAAACCGCGAGCTCGTGCAGGGGATCCGGCACTTCTTCCTCAGCCAAGAAGCCGCGAACGAGCTCGCCGGTGGTCGTCCGGGGCAGCGCGTTCCACTCCTGAAGAGACATCGCAGGTCCGAGCGGATGCTCCGATCTGACTCTGTCGTGCCAGCCGCTGCTCACGCCATGAGGGTACCACGTGCTCATCACCCGTCCCGTTCGCTACTGCTCGCCCAACGCATCATGCTCGGCGATGAGCGCATCACGCAGCGCCTCGAGCGCTTCACGCTTTCTTCGGCGGGCGGTGCGACTGGAGAGGCCGAGGGCGACCGCCGCCTCATCCAGGGTGCGCTCTTCGAAGAAGACGAGATCGATCAAGCGGCGGTGCTCGTCGGAGAGGCGGCGGACGGCGCGGGCCATGGCGACGCCGAGCCGCAGCTCGTCGATCGCTTGCTCGGGATCCGAGGGCTCTCTTCCGGCGCCGAGCGCGACGACGGCGGCTGCCGCGCACGTGTCCAGGGCTGCGCGAACCTCGATCCGTGCGGTGGGCTCGTCGGCGAACGGATCGCCGAGCTCGATCACCCCGCTCACCTTGGAGATGAAGCGGTGGGCCGTGACGACGAGACGATGGTGATCGGTGCGCCTCTCTCTCAGCACGTGATCGATCATCTCGCCGGCGATGCGCTGGTAGCCGAAGGCGGCGATGTCGTCGTTGCGCGTGGGATCGAAGGTGCGCGTCACCTCTATCGCGGCGAGGAAGCCAACGCCCATCAAGTCTTCGCGGTTCGCGCCGAAGCGGCCCGCTACGGCCCTGGCAGCCCGGCGGATCGTCGGCTGGAGCTGCGCCAGGAGCGCGCGGCCCTCGGTCGAGAGGTTGTCGTTCGACATGCCCGCCCCTCAGCCCGCGCCCTGTGCCTTCTTCCCCGGTCGTTTTCGGAGAGGCACCGCTTCGAGAGGCACTCTGCCCTCTGCGACGGAGAGCAGCCCCGGCTCGGCCGCCACCTCACCCGTCGCCATCTCTCCGCTGGCGAGCGGCACGGCCCGCGGTACCAGCCGCGCCACGAGCCGCGACAGGACAGGATGCGACGCGAGCTGGATGGCCAGGACCGACCGGAGCGCGTCGATCTCGGCCGCGGACAGCGTGTCCTCGTACCGGGCGACCGCCCCGTCGACCAGGGCGGCTATCGCCGGGTCGTCGAGAGGATCGGGCGGCGGATGCTCTTTCACTGAGACTCTTATCCTCGCGAGGCGCGAAGACCGGCCAACGCGACAGGGAGCGAAAGGTCGGGCAGCCCGCCCTCGTCCCGCGGTCGGCCGGCGAGGAAGAGCGCCGCTTCGTCCAGGGTGAGGTCCCAGTGAGCGACCACGGCGATGGCACGCATCACCTCGGCCCCGTACCGACTCTCCAGCTCGAGATCGCCGCGCGTCCGATTCATCGACAGCGACACGCGCATCAACTGCCGCGCCTCATCCAGCGCGATGGCCGACACCTCGATCGCGTCGAGCACCGCGGGAGGGCCGTGGGCCGCATAGTGGGTCAGGTAGGCCTCGACCCAGGCGAGGCGCTCGAAGAGGATCAGAGTGCGCGGGGTCATCACGAACGTATCCCTTCGAGCCGGCGAGGCCGGCCACGCGGCGAGCCCCGGTGAGACGGCCGCCGGCCGGGAATAGCCCTCCCTCAGAGGCGCGTACCCGCGACGTGCGACACACTCTCACCCTCTTCGCCGGCGCCCTGGCGGGCCTCCTCACCACCCTCGCACCCAGCACGGCGCACGCCTGTTGGGACGGCTACTCGGCGACGGTGGGCAGCACGACCTTCACCAGCGCGATGAGCCACGCTTCCTGGAACGGGGATCACGCTCGCCATGCGACGCGCTGGGCGGCGCGGATCGACGCTCTGTTGCCGGACGGCGTGACGCTCTGGATGGGCAACACCTACGCCTCGTGTGAAGGACACGACGCCTGTGAAAAGCTCGGAGAGATCGGAACAGCCGATCCGGCACAGGCTTTCAGAGAGATCGCGAAGGCGTTCGGCGTCTCCGCGAGAGCACAGCAAGCAGCGATGGCGACCTCGCAGAAGGTCTACACGGTACAGGTCTTCGCCGGCTCGAAGGACGCCGCGCTGAAGCAGAAGAAGCTGCTCATCGAGCTCGCCCAAGAAGAGGCATTCGAGCTGGGCGGACACGACGAGTTCTTCCAGGAGGGCGGCTTCCCCGGGTGGGACTCGCGCGTTCACGCGGTCCAAGACGAGAAGGACTCGAGCCTGGTCCGCGTGATCATCGAAGACTTTCCGACGATGGAAGCGGCGCAAGAGGCGGAGAAGAAGCTCCGCGAGCGCGGCGTGATCGGGATCGCGAAGGAGCTGCCGCGGGGCGCGGCGCTCGACGAGGCCGTCTCGACGAACGTCGGCTGAGCTCGGTCAGCCCTTCTTCGAGCGGAGCCACGTCTCCCAGGCCGCGAAGTCGCCGCCGAGCTGCTGGACGACCGCGTCGCGCGCGGCGTCGCTGAGCGCCATGAACGTGCCTTCGGCCTGCGCGAGGATCTCACCGCTCGCGGCGTTCACGAGATCGCCGCGCATGTGCATGAGGCGCCGCTGATCTTTGACGAGCTCGCCGGTCGCGCGAAGCGGCACGCCCAGCGGCGCCGGCTTGAGGAAGCGGAGCGAGAGCTTCGCCGTCTGAACCCACCTGTCGTGGAGGAACGCGACGCGCCCGATCGTCTCGTCGAGGATCGCGGTGGTGATGCCGCCGTGAAGGACGCCCGGCCAGCCCTGGTGGTGCTCGGCCGGGGTCACCTCGGTCGATACGATGACACCGTCGTCATGAAACACGGCGCCGAGGCCGTGCGGGTTCGCGGTGCCGCAGACGAAACAGAGCGCGGAGCCGGGCTGGCGATTCACGGCCCCGCGTTAGCACGGAACGTCCTGGAGGGCTCAGGCGTCGCTGGTCTTCTTCTTCTTGCCCTTCTTGCCCTTGAGCTTGCCGTCTGCCTTGGCCTGCTTGAGCTCGGCGAGGGTTACCTTGGCGTCCTTGTTGGCGTCGGCGATCGAGATCCGGGCCCACTTTTTGTCGCCGACCTCGGTCTGGGTGAGGAACCCGTCGCTGTTCTTGTCCTGCTTCTGGAACCGCGCTTCGGCGTTCTTTCCGCCGCATTTCTTGCCGTCGCCGTCTGCGAACGCGGTTACGCCGATGGTCATCACCGCGGCCGCCGCCAGGAGGGCGACGAGGCCCACACGCTTCGTTGTCGTGTTCATGCCGATTACGACGGGTCGGTGAATCCCTGCCCTACGGTCGGCCTGCGCTTTGACAAATTGTCGGCCAACCCGTGCGATACTTCTGGCCTGGTGAGCAGTAACGCATCGGAAATGCCGACGGTCGCGCTTGCGCCGGCAGAGGTCATCGCCGGCCGGTACGAGGTCAAGGCGCCGCTCGGCGAGGGTGGGATGGGCGCGGTCTTCCGCGTCTTGGACCGCGAGCTCGATGAAGAGGTCGCGCTCAAGGTGTTGCATTCGGACCTCGCCAACACCCCCGATGCGCTCCACAGGTTCCGGCGCGAGGTGAAGCTGGCGCGGCGCGTGACGCACCCGAACGTGGCGCGCACCTACGATCTGGGCGTCGACGAGTCGCGCCGCTTCATCACGATGGAGCTCTTACGTGGTGAGTCGCTCGCGAAGAGCGCATGCGAAGGCGTGCCGCTCGCCGAGGCCCTGCGCGTCGCAGCGGGCGTGGCGCGTGGATTGGCGGCTGCGCACGCGGAAGGGGTCGTGCACCGCGATCTGAAGCCCGAGAACGTGATGCTCTGCGGCGAGCGCGTGGTCATCACCGATTTCGGGATCGCACGCGCAGAACGAGCAGCGCCCGGTGAGCGCGAGGCGCACGCGACGGTCGCGGTCATCGGGACGCCGGCGTACATGTCGCCGGAGCAAGTCGAAGGTCTCGCCGTCGACGGGCGCTCCGATGTGTACGCGCTCGGCGTCCTCCTGTTCGAGCTCCTGACGCGGCGCCTGCCGTTCGATGGCGAGACCCCGATCGCCGTGGCGACCGCACGCCTGCTCCGGGACGCGCCGAACCCACGGACGCTCGTGGAGCTGCCCGACGGCGTCGCCGATCTGATCGTGCGAGCGCTGAGCCGCCGCCGCGAGGATCGTCCCGACGCCCAGACGATGGTCGACGCGATCGACGAGCTACGAGGCCTCGGTGGCGCGAACGAGAGAGCCTTCCGCGGCGCCGGATTCGGGCTGGTTCCCGAGGCGCTCGCGGAGCTCGGCCAGCAATCGTCGACGCTCGACAGCCGCGCCGTCCGCGTCGCCCCGTTCGACGGAGGCCCCTCCCACGCGGCGCTCGCGGCAGACCTCACGCGCGCCGTCGAGGACGCGATCGCGGCCGACAAGAGCCTCCGACTCGTGCGCGGCAACCTCCCGCTTTCGGACGGGCGCACGAGCAGCGCAGGCTTGTCCGCGCCGCCTGCCGCACGCATCACCCGCGGCGACGACCGGACCGTCGGGAGCGCCGAGCTGGGACCGCCACCGGCCGCGAAGCCTTCGACGATCCCCGAGGCACCGCAGTCGGGGACGGGCGCCAGCTCGCTCACCCCTCGCTCGCTCGGCGGGACGTCTCGGGTACAAGTCATCGAAGGCACGGTGCGCGTCAGCGGCGAGAGCGCGCGAGCTCGCGTGCGCCTGCTCGACGCTAACGGGTCTGTCATTGATGTCGACCGGGTCGACGCCCCGTCTTCCGACAGCTTCCAGCTCGAGGATCTGGTCGCCGAACGCGCACTGAACCTGCTCAAGAAGCGCTTTTCGACCGGACGGCGTGGGCCCGCCGGTCCGCTTGCCGCGCGCTTCGAGCGCGCCCGCGACTACTTCGAGAAGTTCGATCTCGGAAACCTGATGATCGCCCTGCGCGAGCTCGAGGCGCTTCACGTCGAGGCGCCCGACGACGCGTTCATCAGCTCGCTCCTGGCCAACGGGCTCGTCCGCCGCTGGGCCCAAGAGGGCGCGACAGAGGCCGCGCTCCTTGCACGAGCAGAGGACCTCACGCTTCGTGCCCTCGACGCCGACGCCGACATTCCCGATGCGTACTACGCGATGGCCTCGGTCCGTCAGGCACAAGGCGATCTCTTCGGCTGCTTCCGTGCGGCGCTCGAGGCCCAGCGACGGGGCCCGCGCTTCTATGAAGCGCACTACCTCATCGGAGGGATCCTCTTCGAGGTGGGCCGCATCGCCGAGGGCCTCGGCAGGCTCGAGCTCGCCGCGCGCCTCGGCCCCAAGGCGGTGATCGTGCAGATGCGCCTCGCGAACGCCTGCGCGCTCATGGGCGACCGAACGCGCTCCGAAGAGATCCTCAATCGCGTGCGCGACGAAGCCGGCCCGCTCTCGACCGTCGTCGCCGAGCTCGACTCGGCGGCCTGGTATGGCGATCAAGCCTACGCGCTCGATCTCGCGAACCGCGTCGCGGGCGCGCCCGCAGGCGCCGCTTGGCGCCGGGCCGAGCCGATCTTGCGCGCCTTTGCCGATGGAAGCATCGACCGGGACCGCACGCGCCAGACTTTTCGATCGTTGACGACCGATCGCACGGGGCCCACCCGTCGAGCGGGCATGCACCGCGTCGCGGCCGACTTCTTGGCGCGCCTCGAGATGTACGACGACGCCCTCGAGCACGTGACGAAGGTCTCGCTCATGCCGGTCATGATCTACCTGACGTGGCTCGACAAGAGCCCGTCGCTCGATCCGGTGCGCGCCGACCCTAGGTTCGCCGAGGCGCGCGCGAAGGTCGCTGCGCGCGTGGCCTCGATGGGCTTCTGAGCCTGCTGGCGCAATCGCGCTCGCTGAATTAGCTTGCACGGCGATGCGACCCACCAGCCGAAAGCTGCTCCGGCTCGTCAGGCTGGTCGTCGCCACCCTCGTGCTGGCGTTCGTCGCGACGCCCGCGCCGCCCCCCGAGCGGACTGCCGACACCCACGCGTGGGTCGCGTTCGCGTCGGTCTCGTCCACACGTGTGGCTCAGGCTGCGCCGTGCTCCGTCGCACGGCAGGCGGTCTCTCTAGCGGAGCAACCGGGCGCCCTCGACGTGACGCCGGCCGAGGACGAGCACCGCGCCGCGTGCCGTCCGCATCTGCTCCATTGCGTGTTTCTCTGTTGAGCGCGCCCCGTCCCGAATCGTGGTGAGCGCGCGGAACGCGCGCGGAGCTTCGTGCTGCCGCGTTGCGCGGGCCGCGCCGTGAGCACTCTGGTTCGTGCTTCGGAGGCACGTATACCGAAACCTTCGCGACGCCCGGGAATGCCCGCGCGCATCCTACGTTACTTGCTTCAGCGCCTCCTTCGCGGCTTTCGCGTCGCGTTCATGCTCGGCGCTGCCTTCGGTCCCTTTTCTCCGCCGCCGCCCCCGCCACCACCTCCTCCCATCGAGGACAACGACGGCGACGGACAGACGCGCGAACAACGATGAACGCCGGTTCGCATCCAGCAGGTTGATCGCAGTCCCTTCGTGAGTCCCTTGCAGCCTGGTACGTTGCAGACCGTGTTCGTTCTCCAAGCCGGACCTGATCTTCCCGACCACGTCAGCATCGATGACGATGAGATCTCGTATGCGGATGGCGTCTCCGTCAGCGACGAGCCTCTCCCGGAGCGTTTCGGCGGCCCTGCTCGTCCTGATGACCCCGACGGCCCGCCGTGGACCACGCTCATCTTCGGTCTCGAGACCGGGCGGTATGGTTTGCGCGATCGCTTTCTGACGGCGCTTCGTGCCGATGCGGAGGCAGGTCGGCCGCTCGGCCGCTATGGCGATGCCCTCGAGGCCGCCTTTCGAGACATCTTCGGTGGACGGGGGGCGACGACGGATGCGTCGAGCTTCCTCGCGTTCGTGCGTCAGGCACTCGCGGCTGAGGCGGGTCCAGCTGTCCGCGAGCAGCTCGCCCGTGGTGATCGCGATCTTTCGGCGGGAACCGTGGACGAGCGCATCGCGCACGCGGGTGCAGCCGCCTTCGGCTTCGGGACCGAGACTGGTCACTGGCCTGCGGACCACGCAGAAGTGATGTACTGGATGTCGGCGCTGGTTCCCGGGTGGGAGGTCCACTTCGGACAAGTGGTCGAGGAGTCCGAAGACGAGGAACCCAAGTCGTTCGTCCTCGAAGCGTGGTGCGGAGGACGAGCCTCGCGCAGCTCGGCGCGAGACCAAGGGGACTACGTGGATGTCTGGAGCTGCGCAGCCTTTGTGAACACCCTCCTGCGGGATGTCGTGCGGACCGACGTGCGCGTCCATCTGCAGTGCGAAGATGATGTCGCGCGCGTGGTGGTGGGCCCTCTGAACGTTCTTCGAGCTCTTCGCGAAACCGGTGTCCTCGGTGAAGAGGACGATTGCGACGACGACGATTGACTCGTCGTCCCATTGGCGTCGCCTATGACGACCATCGGTCGCGCATGGGTACCTCGCAGTAGGCACCGCGCTTACCCCTGTCGTCAGGACGACGCGGCCGCCCAGGGTGCGGCTGGCAGATCGATCGCCGACGGAGTTCGAAAATGACGAGCCTTGGCCCTTTCCGGGAACGAGCGGACAAGCAACTCACGGGCTGGAGCTTCCTGGTGTTGCTCCTCGTCCTCGCCGGCGCTCAAATCATCGCGACGAGGATCACATCCGCGTCGCTTTCGAAGTTGCCAGCCGCGATCGTGGGACTCGGCGCCCTGGGGCTGTTCTCTTGGTGGCATCGGCGGCGCCACGCTCCCGGGGACGTAATGGTGAGCCCGCGGGGTGTCATGCGCGGCGACGAGCTGCTCGTGCCGAGCGCAGAGGTCGAGCAAGCGCTGGTGCGCCCCGCGCCGAACGGGAAGACCTCGATCCTCGAGGTGCGAACACGCCGTGCCGCGGCGCCGCGGCGTTTCGAGACGCCGGACGTAAACGTGGCGCGGGAAGCGTTGCGCGCTCTCGGGCGCGATCCAGCCGTCTCAGCTGTGACGATGCGCGCGAGGTCGCGCACGTTTGCCGCCTCATCCACCGGGCAGGCTGTGCTCTGGGCAAGCTTCGTGCTCGTCGTCGTGACGAGCTTCTTCCTCGGCGCTTGGACCGGACATGGAGATAGCAAATCTGTCATGTTTTTCTATGGCCTGGTGGGGATAACGCCGTTCATCGTGCTGAACAACCTGGGCTCGACGGCAACTGTCGGGACCGACGGTGTCACGACGCGGTGGCTCGGCATGGATCGATTCGTTTCCCATCGCGACATCGTCGGCGTCGAGCTCGAAGGCGGTAATCTCATCGGAACCCGGTTCCGGGCCGTACGGCTTCGGCTCGCCTCCGGCAAAACATTTTCGGTCGCCTTCGCGCCCGGTCCAGACGCCGACGCATTCGTAGAGCGTCTTTCCGGTGCGCTGGCCGCGTACCGCTCACAAGCTCGCCCGGTCGACCTGTCGCTGCTCTCGCGCGGCACGCGTTCGCATGCGGCCTGGGTGGATCACTTGCGCGCGGTCGCGCACGGCGCGACCGCCGGGCCCCGTACGGCCGTTGTGGATCCCGACCGCCTGCTCGCCGTCGTCGCCGATCCCTCGCAACCCGAGGTCGTGCGCGCCTCGGCGGCGGTGGCGGTTGGCCGTTCTCTTGGCGACGGCGAGCGGGTGCGCGTCCGCGCGATCGCCGCCGCCTCGGCTTCCCCCAAGCTACGGGTCGCGCTCGAGCACGCGTCGCGTGACGACGCGGACGCTGCCGATCTCGCCGAGGCGCTCGCCGAGCTGGAGGCCGGATCGATGGCTCGGTAGCCGCAGGCGCCAGCAAGCGCGCTTCAGCGCTATTGTCCGCAGGGCGGAAGGCCGGCGAAGAGGCCACACTCATCGGTCGTGGCGACCCAATCTTCGAACGCGTCCCCCGGCTCTCCTCCCCTCGTCTCGGCGGGCTGGATGGGTAAGCGGCGCCATTTTCCAGTCGCCCGACGGCACGATGTCTACCGATGTCTCCTGACGACGATGAGGGCGCCTGCTAGCTCGAGCCCATGCGTTGGGCTCGCCTGGCTCGCTGGAGCAAGTTCGGTATTTTCTTCGCCACAGCTTCTTGCGGGGCCCCAAGGGTCGACCCCGGGGACCACGGAGGACCAGCAAGCCCTCTGTCGACGAGCACCGTCTCGGCTGTGCAATCAGCAACGATGGACGCCCCCGCACGCCCCGATCCGGGTCAGGTCTTGTCCGCCGGGTCGCTGCCCGTCGCGGTGATGGAAGTGGTGGGCCCGCCGCGCTTGAACGAGCTCAGCGGTCGCATCGCGGCAGCGCTGCGGAGCGACCCATCTTGGTGGAACGAGGTTGTCGGGCGCACCCCTGCTGGACAACCATTGCCCTACGATCCGCGAATGGGGGTGTCGCGAGCCGAGTACGACGAGTTTCTCATGCTCGGCGACCAGCGCACGCTGCAGAAGAGGAGCGATGCCATCGTGCAAGTCATCGAGAGGAACAATGGCGCGCTCGAGCTCGATGGTGGGGACGCCCTCCGAGATCTTACCGGCGTAGTGATCGATCTGAAGAATGACCGCGTCCAGACGCCCTTCGGCGTGGCGACCGAACGCACGACGCTGAACCCGAGCAAGTCCGTCTTCGGGGCGTGGAACGGAGTCCAGTGGAGTCTTCGTGCTCCGGGAACCTCCGTGAAATTCGCGGTTGGCGTGCTACGGCCTTCCGATCGGGGCATTCTCTTTTACGAGGTGAAGGCGCAGAAGACCAATGGCCTCATGCAGGACCTGGTGCGCATCACCCACGTGCTGACGTTCCCTCTACGTGGGAACGGCGATCTGCCCATGGCGCCGGAGTGAGTTGCGCTCGGAGAGACGGCACGCGCGATCGGTGAACGGTCCGCCTTGCTGGCCTACCCGCTGCGGCCGAGGCCCAGGAGCTTGAGTGGGTTCGGAATGTCGCGGCGGCGCTCCAGCTCGACGTCGACGCGGATGCAGGCCGACCGCAGCCGCTCACGGCATTCGTTCAGCACCTCCGTCGGGGCGCCGAGCTCGCCGAGCCGGCGTAGACTCTGCGCCTGATTGATCACGGCGCGGTAGGCGATGTTGAGCGGTGGCTCGACTGCTCCCTCGTCGAGCGCGTCGATGGCGGCCGG